>JABMRD010000061.1 GCA_013202875.1 Actinomycetota bacterium
AACTAAAACAATCGCCTTTATATTATGAAAAACTTATTGAGTAAAAGAAATAATAGACGACTTAAGTGGGGAGGACGGTTGAAAAAGAATTCCTTTATGTATAGCTTTAGTATAAGGGTCTTCGATTACAAAGTAATTAACACTCAAATACTTACCAACCAAAAACTCCAACTCACCAGCACTGTAAAAGCGGTAACAATCCTTTTCATCGCCTGAACCATAAAATTCCAAAGAATCAAAGTGAGATCCCACTTCAAAATCAAAAGTATCAATATCAAAAATTACCTGGTAGTCCTCAACATCCTTAACCGCATAAGGACCTTCTTGAACTTCCTTATCAACCATAAAAAACAACTTGTTATTTTCAATATTTACTAAAGTACCTTCATAATAATTGTTATGAATTACATTTACCTCTATTTCTACTTCATCCACTAACTCTACTTCATTGCCTTCTTCATCAGTAAGAAATATTTTTTCATCGTCTATGGCTTCTCCACTGCCGGGAGCTACATTCTCTGCTATTTTGCTATCTATAACATCATAAAGCTTACCCATAACATCATATTTAACCAGGAAAAACAGTCCGGCCAGAAGAACAAACACAATCCCCACAACTACACTGATAATTGTTTTTTTCTTTCTCATAATTACCTCTTTTCTTTAATTAAAAACCTCAAGACCAGTTCAATCTTTCCATAACCTTCTGTGGATCGTGAGTTATCCATCTCCCTCTAGCTGAACCCGGAGGATCCTTTTTATCATCATCAGGACTATATCCACAGAAGTAAAACAAATCTGATATCTTATACCAGGTTTCCTTTTCAAATCTTTCTTTTAACATACAAAAACCTATTAAATATATTATTTATTCTTTTTCTTCCATCCTCATTACACTACTTCCACAGATATTTGCATAACCCTCCCCAATCATCGAGAAAGGTGGGATTTTAGAGAAAAAAACTGGTATCCTGTAAGTCACTTCTACCTGTACGATATCACCAGGATTCATTCCGGAAATATCAACTTTTAAACTAAGTCTCTCATCCAAATTCCACCCTGGCATTGTAGATGATGCATAAGTCAATACAGCATTTATTGCATCCGATTCAGGATCATCTGATAAAGTAGCAGCCCTAGCAGCTTCATAAGAAGCAGAATTTACAGCTATTTTAGCATTCAATAAGAAGCCAAACTGAACAATTCCAGCGATCAATAGTATTAATATTGGCATTACTAAAGCTAACTCAATAAAAACACTACCTTTTTCTGAATAAGCTTTAAATTTGAACATTATTCAAAATATCCTAGTTATTACTCACTATTTTTTAGAAGGTATATGATATTCTTTTCTTCAGGCTTAAACTTACAATTTATCTACTATAGATTGAAAAACTGATTGAAGTTTTCCACCAAGTGCAGTCACTACCGTAATACAAACAATTACAACTAGAGCTATATATAGCGCTAGTTCTATTAATGTAGATCCTTTCGATTTATAAAATATTCTGTTTAAAAATTTGCTCAATAAATTCATGTTTACCTCCATTTATAGATTTATATTTATTTTTTTCATATATCTTAAAATACAATTTATAAATAAAACCTTACTATCTATTTCATTTTCCACTACAGAGTAGGAAATAATTATTTTATTAAAAAAACATCTTTAACTGAGGTAAAACTGGTAATAAAAATAAAAATATCATTGGTATAAACATAAAAATAAATATTACAAGAACTAAATTACTTTCCAATCTTTCGGACCTTATTTTTAATAGATCTCTCTGATTAGTTCTCATAACTTTTGATACATTTTTTAGAACCTCACTGATTGGATTCCCGATCATTTCAGCCTGCACTAAAATCTTAATTACAGTCTTAAAATCATTGCAAAATGAAAGTCTGGCAATCAGATAATATGCATCCATTTTGTTATGACCTTCAAAAATTTTTATTTGTGCTAATTTAAAAAGCCTGCTTGTTTCACACTTATAATTATCTGAAATATAATTTAATGCTTCATTTAAACTTAAACCAGCCTTTATCAAAGAGGATAAAATATCTACTATATCGGGAAGTTCATTTTGTATTCTTTTACTTTTTGAACTAATTTTACTCTTTATAATTTCTATAGGTAAAAAGTAAAGAATTATTGCTCCAATAAATGAATAAAAAATAAAGTTTTTTCCCAAGAAAAAACCGAAAACAATAAAAAAGATAAGAAAGCTTAGTGAAAGAATAACTCTTAACAAAAATAATCCTTCTAAAGATTTTATTTTAGAACCAAAAACATTAACCTCATTTTGCTCTCCAAATAATAATTCTAAATCTTCGCTTAGCTTTGTTTTGTTCATTTTTTTAAGAATATATCCAGTTCGAGTTTCAATTTTCTCAATGATTAATCTGGATTTTTTATAACTAAAATTGATAAACAATAAAAATATAAAAACTGAAACAAGAACAGCTGTCACTACTATTAACAAATTCATTTTATAACCCTATTTCCACCATAATAATTAATCAACTTATTTATTATGAAAAATCCAATTATATTACTAAGCATAATATATATAAGAGTTAAAACCCCAATCTCTGTAAATAAAATCTCTACAATATCTCTGTTAATTAGAATAATTATTATTATTGAGACTATGGGTATTAGAGTTATCAGATATGATGTGTATTTTGGTCCAGAACTTAAAATTCTAACATATCTTTCCATATTCTTCTTTTCTCTAATATAATCAATTTGATCTTTTAGGAATCCTATTAAGTCCACACCCTTATCATTTGCAGCAATAAATCCTATTAAAACTATTTCAATTAAAGGACTACTGTTTCTCCTAATCATATTTCTTAAGGCTTCATTTAGCAGTAGACCCTTACGAGTATCATTTAATACTAGCTCAAATTCTTTTCTCAATGGATAATCTGCATCTTCTATAGTCTTTTGTATACTATTTAAAATATTAGGATTGCCATATAAATAACCAACAAGATCTAATAAAAATTGTTCGAGTTGATTTTCTTTCTTTATGTTTTCTCTTTTTTTTCTTATATTGATAAAAATAAAAAACAAAAAAATATTTATGATTGAGAATAAAATAGAAAGAATTAAACCTGGTCTAAAAAATAACCCTATTAGAAAAGTAAGAGAGAATAATATAAAAATTAAAATTAAAAATTCTTTTACATCCAAATTCAAGTTATTTTTATTGAGCCAAATACTAATTTTGCTGACAATACTATACTTTTTATCCTCCTTGCTCATTGAATACGAACCACTGGATATTCTTAAAATTCTATTAATTATGTTTTTTTGTCTATCAATAATATAAATTGATATAGCTCCAAATATATATAGACATCCCAGTCCAATAAATGCAGATATAATTACAGATACTCT
Source organism: Actinomycetota bacterium (assembly GCA_013202875.1). Classification (GTDB taxonomy): domain Bacteria; phylum Actinomycetota; class Humimicrobiia; order Humimicrobiales; family Humimicrobiaceae; genus Hydromicrobium. The sequence goes on from JABMRD010000061.1 coordinate 3,410, forward strand.
AATTTGTAATCACCCCTTTTGCTTAGATTATTATCTACTAATAAAAGTTCTTTTAACCTTCTATTACATATATTAAAATCTTCATCTTTTTCATAATCCAAAAACAAAACCACATCAATTGCTCTTGAAATCATTTGCTTTACAACATAATTACTTATATTAGTTTTGTATTCCATAGCTAATGTTTCTAATTTTAGGAAAGCATCAAAAGCAGAGTCAGCATGAATAGTACTGAAACTACCTCTATGCCCGGTATTCAATGCTTGCAGCATTTGATATGCTGCCATTGAATCTCTTACCTCACCTACTATAATCCTGTCTGCTTTCATTCTTAAAGTTTCAAAAACCAACCTATCCTGATTAATCTCGTTATCAGACTCCCTGGATTTCGTCCTGGTACATAACATTCTTACAAAAGGATGCTCTTTAAGTTTTATTTCTGGAACATCTTGAATAATGTTAATAAATTCATTTTTAGGAATTAATTTTACAAGCGTATTAAGTAAAGTAGTCTTTCCAGAACCCATGGAACCTGCAATTAGAATATTTTTCTTTTTATCTACTAAATCTTTTAAAATATCATAATCCTTTTTATTAAACATATTTAATCTTAATAAATCTTCTAACTCAAAATCTATGCAATTAAATACTCTTATTGAAATATAGACTCTATCCGAAATAGGAGGAATAACTATTGAGCATCTACTACCATCATAGAGTACGGTATTTAGAAATGGAACTCTCTGATCAACTGTCTTTCCAGTATTACTTTTTATTCTGTCTATTATTAAATATACTTCATCTAAACTATTAAAAACTGTTCCTAAGTACTCTTTTATTCCATTTTTTATTATTATCATCTCATTGTCTTGAATAAAAATATCCGTTACCATTCTATCCTGTAAAAACTTCTCCAGTATTCCCAATCCAAAAATTTCTGATAATGCTTTATTAATTAAGTTATCTTCAACATCAAAATCAGAATAAGGATATTTTTTTTCAATTTCATCTTTTAAAAGTAGGTATACCTTACCCTTGAAATCATCTCTATTAAAAAAGCTGCTATTTACAAAGAAATCGTCATTTTTAATCTTTTTTTTAATTAAACTTATTATTTCTTTTTCATCGTCTTTGGTTAGCTTATCCTGATCACAAATTCTGTCTCTCAACATTATTACTAACTCCCATGTCTATTTTTAACAACATTCTGCTAATTTCTTTAAAGAATTTAGTATTAAAGATACTTACTCTATTAAATAGAAATTCGCTTTTATTAAATTTATAATCAAATGTTATAAAAGCATCAATTGGTATATTAATAATTTTTGAGATATCCCAAACCTTCAAGAAACTTAAAAAATTCTTTTTATTTACTATAAGTTTAATTTTAGACTCCGGGATTGAAAATTTATTTACTAATAAATCCATCAAACTTGAAATACGTGCAATACTCTCCAAAGAATATTCGCTTATTGCAAAGATTTTATTTGAAAGTTTAAGGACATCTAAAACTAGACCATTGATAACCGTTTGTGTATCTACTATGATGTAGCCGTAATCTTTAAGGATATAATCAATCAATCTATTGATAGTTCCCTTCCTAATATTTTCAGCTATTAAGGGATTTGATATACCTTTTAAAGCATCTACGTTTCTATATATGTTTTTAACAAATTTATCATATTTTTCTGGAAACCTAAGTGCTAGTTCGAGAGATTTTTCTCTCTCTATATCGAATATAACACCAAAGTCCCCTGGCGAACTATCTAGTTCTAATAATAATATTCTTTTTTTAATTTTCTGTGAGAGGAACATTGCAAAAGCTATAGCAATTGAAGTTTTTCCTACCCCACCTTTATTGGATATTACTGAAATTATTATATTTTTATTATAAAAATTATTGCTATTATTTTGCTGGCCTCCAATATTTATGTCATTGATATAATTTAACTTGGCACTATCTGAATTTTTATCGGTAATGATATTTTGATCTTTTAAATTCACAGAAGTTTTCATTTCCCAAAAAAATAATAATTAAATATCTTCCACTATAATCTTGTAATTACCATCCTTAGTTAATCTAGCAACAATTGGAGCTTCTTTAATGCTACATTTAAGATAAACAACGGTAGTATTATTACTACTACTTAAAAGAATGTTTTTATTGTTATTTTCAACGTTTTCTTCCATACATATTATTTCTAGATTTCTTACTACAATCTGACCATTAATTAAGATTACATTTTCTGATAAATCAAAAGTGTTATTATCAATATAATCTGCATCTGTTGAGAAATATTTATTTATATCTGATATCTCAGCTCCATTCTTATAGTAGCTGTCTTGATTTAAATATTTAGCACTATTAATATTTAAAGGCTCAAAATATTTTGAAGATATTAAGTCTTTGTCCTCTACAGTTGAAACTATAGATATGTAATTACCTTTTTTTAACTCTTTTAAGATAGGCTCCAGATATTGTATATTAACTGCTATCATAACATCACCTAGTAATAAGTTATCAAAAATACTTATTTGTACATCTTTATCAAACATATCTTTAGAGATATAATCATCTTTTTTTCTTTCTATATTAATGATGTTTCCAATCACATCTTCTTTGCTTACCAGATAGTTTTCAGGAAGAGAATTTTTATAACATTCTTTAAAATACAGATCATCTTCACCTATCTTCTCTCCAATATTAATATCCCTGGATGCTACAATTATTTCCTTTCTGTCTAAGTAATTATTTAGCAATAAATAAAACGCTACTCCTATGATAATTGATCCTATAATTGCTAATATCAAATATTTCCTATAATACTTTTTCATCACAAACCCTTCTTAATCACAAGTTAACAAATCAAAAACTTTTTCCGTCAGGCAATTAAAACTTTTCAGGTTATTAAAATCAAAATCTGAAAATTCCGATTTTCCTCTTAGTATTTCACTCTCATCTAAAAATACAAAATCTTTTAAATTGAAAAATTGCTCAATTCGATTTTCAAATAGGTTCGGCCTGTTTGCTTTACTATATTTGTTTACAATTAATATTTTTTCCAGATCATTATATATAAACCGATTGTTCATTTTTATGAGTCTACCGATACTTCCCAGAGTGTGATCAGATATCATTATTAGAAGATCAGCCAAGTCAATCACACCAAGTACTAAATCATCGAACCTGTTCGGTAAATCAAAGATTATTAAATGGTATTTCTTTTTAGCAATATCAGCTAAACAATAGATATCTTGTAAGTCTACTTTCCTTGACATCTCATAGGTCGGAGGAGCTTGTAAAATATCTAAATTTTTTTTAATTCTTATTACAGAATTTTCCAAAGATTCTCTGTTATAACCATCAATAAAATTTAAAATATTTGGTGCTCTCGGAATATCGAGATAATAACTAATATCACCTCCTCCTTCGGAAAAATTTAAATCCACTAACAATGTTTTAACCTTATCAAACATGTAGCCTAAAAAAATTGAAATCGTAGTACTCCCAACTCCACCTTTTGCCTTAGATAATATAATTATTTTTTGCTTTATTGTTTTTATATTTTTAATTTCAAGATCATCCTTTTGCACTGAAATAATTTTTTCCCCGATTTCAGTATCAGAATTTTTTTGATGTAAGCAAGAATTATTAATTTCCTTATCATCATTACTTTTCTTAATTCCCTTAAATAAATCTTCTCTGTCAATAACTTTACTACTCAATCTCTTTTCACATTTATAATCATATTTATTATTTTCTTCTTTCGAACGGTCTTTTTTTCTTCCACCTGGTCTACTATTAGATTGCACAGTTAGTTCCTTTGCTCTGCCCAGATTCAAGAAATAGCTAATATATTTTTTAATATTGAAGCGTCTGCTTTCTCTACTAAATATCTTGTTTTTTATTTCTTTCAGTAATATATTTTCTATCTCTTCTTCATTTATAGGTAATTTAATATCTCTTCCTAAAATATACACACTAATTTTTTTTCTATTAGCCTTTTCTATAATATTTTGCAAGTTTGATATTTTTTTACTGATAATAATCAAATCAATTTTTTCATATTCCAAAATAAAATTTACAGCAAAATCACTGCTTAAATTTATGAAATTAAATTTATTATTTAATTTCCGGATTCTTTCAAATGTTTCAAGATCATTATCAGCTAAAATGATATTAAAAGAATTTATATACCTATTTATTTTGTTATCCATGCTGGAATTATTGTCCATAAGCACTTTTAAATATTTGCGTATTATCTAACAATGTGTTTTAATAGGATAAAATATATTAAATACTAAGTCAATACAATTAATATACGATTTATATACTATATTTTTATATCCATATTTTATATAATATTAAGTTACATTCAGATAAGAATTTAAATGTACATAAATATTTTTTTTAGAAAAGGAGCCTTATGGAGCAAATAATAGGAATTACAAATGTTAGAATTAATATTAAGGAAATAGTAGATAGAATTTCTGATAAAAATGAAACTTACATTGTTACCAGAGGTAGTATTCCTGAAGTTGTAATCATGTCTTATAAAAAATATATAGAAAATAAAAAACTACTGAATCAGATAGTGGAACTTAAATATGAAAAGTCAATTAAAAAATCCCAGCTTCAATTTAAAGAATGGCTCAATCAAAAAGGCTATGATGTAAATAAATTATCTGAAGAAGAAATTTACGATATTATTAAAAATTTACAAATCGATACCGATGCTTAGTTTTAAAATTTAAATATTCCTGGAACTAGATAATAAAATTTTGAGTCTATGCCATAAATGGGTTTAGCGAATCCGTATCAAAATTATTTATTGTTTTTAAAAGACCTTTTTTCTTCAACACAAAAGCTACCGCCCCTATAGCTCCGGCATTAACACCCAGGGCAGCAGGGACTATTTTTACTCCTTCCATAGCTGCGGTAAAAGAATGTTCCCGAGCATATTTTCTTACCGGCCCAAATATTAGATCTCCCGCATTATCCATTCCTCCTCCGAGG
>JABMRD010000062.1 GCA_013202875.1 Actinomycetota bacterium
AGTTAAGCCACCTATATTATTAAAATGAAATTTTCTTAAGATTTTATATGCAAGACGCAGCAGCAGATTAATGGAGCTTAAAGAAATTTTACCCATTATATTTTTTATTCTTTCCTTTAAACCCTTCCTAAGAATTTTTGTCTGTAATATTAAGTCAACACTCTCCGAAGCTTTCTTCCTGGACAAATTTAATATTTTTTCCCATATATTTATGAGTACTGGTATATTTCTTTCAGTAATTTCTTTTTCTTCCAGGCTTTTACCTTTTAGACATCTAAGCATCCCCTCCACAATAAAGATGAACCCGCATCCACCTGCATCTACTACTCCTGCTTCCTTTAATACAGGCAGCATATCAGGTGTTTTATTCAAAACTTCTTTACCTTTTATCAATATTTTCTCAAAAAATAAAGTAATGTCAGTGATTGTGTCCTTGTTTTCAAGAGCAGTTTGTGACATTTCTCTCATGACTGTTAGAATGGTTCCCTCAACAGGATTAGATACGCTCCTGTAAGCATATACACTGCCATTATGCAAAGCATCTGCAAGCTCGCTTATACTTATTTTTTCATTTGAATTCATCTCACAGCTTAAACCATAGAAAAATTGGGAAAGAATAACTCCCGAGTTGCCTCTTGCCCCCATTAAGCTGCCTTCAGCAATAATTTTTAAAAGTTCTCCTACGGTAACTTCTTTTATATCTTCAATCTTTGAAAGTTCATCTACAACACTTTTTAAGGCAAAACACATATTTGTTCCTGTGTCACCATCCGGAACTGGAAAAACATTTAAATCATCTACAATCCTGGATTTATTTTTTAACCAAATATATCCAGCTGAAACCAGGATTTTTAACTCCTGACTGTCTATATACTCCATTTTATTCCACTATTATTTAAAATGATATTAGAGCTACATTTTGTAGAAGCTTAAAATTACAATAATCATTAAATACATATACATAAAAAATTATGGCATTATATCAAACAGCATCATAGTTATGTCAATGTAAACCATCTGATTAAAAAAATCTTTATTTCCAATTAATTATAGACAATTTGTTAATTTCAAATTAATATTGTAAAATTATTTTTTAACATACTCCAAGAATGTTATTATAAATATAAAAATGTAATAATACAATTTAATCTTTTTAGATTTTAATTTTTATTATTAAAAATATCAGATGAATATAAAAATGATTAAATAACTTTGTTTATTCTTATCATGGAATCACAAGTGATTTATAAAATTTTTCGCTATTAATAACCAGACGAACTGACCAAAGCATACCAAAGCGTAATGCACTTGGTTATGTGTGGTCTTATTTCAGATATAGAAAGAATATGAAGGAAAGTAATGAATAAATTTGCAAAAGCATTATCTTATATTTTTGATGGGACAATCATTTCAATTCCAATACTCATTATTATCTGCATTGTACTAGTAGACAATACTACAAGGGCATTAGGCTGGGCTGTCTTATGTCTGACATTTGCAATGATAATTCCTTACCTATATATACGTATATTAATCAGGAAGAAAGTATTAGACGACCTGCATATTTCAAATAAAGAGGATAGGATAAAACCGATAATTATAACTATTATTAGCAATACAGTAGGTTTCTCCATTTTATATATTCTGAAGGCTCCTTTATTTTTAAAAGCTATGTTTTTGATAGTCATAATTTCGACTATTATTTTTGGCATCATAACTTATTTCTGGAAGGTAAGCGCCCATACCGCCTGGATCACTTTTATGGTTATAACTTTTAATATACTGTTTGGTAAATGGATGCTATTTCTACTACCATTAATCCCTATGGTAGGATGGGCTAGAGTTAAGATTAAGAGACACACTGTCAAACAGGTGATATCGGGTTCTATAATTTCATTCATAACTACTTTTTTTGTTTACCTTCGTTACGGATTTTTTAATTTCTCTTAGCTCTCTTGAATTTATCAGTTAGAGGCTTCTTCAACCCCTCAAATCCCCCAAAAACCGCATAAAACATGCAATAATATATTTACCCTTTTTCTTTAAAAATTTATATTCTGAAGCAAAATTACTTGAAATTGAGATTTATATTATTTTTTCCAGCGTAAGCTTTTGCAAGTGATACAAACATTGCACCTTTGTTTTTTTTAATCTTTCCGGTAAGATGGGTATCCTTAATTATGCTCAAAAATATTCTTATTTGTTGCTCTGAGATCTTATCAACTATGCCGCGGAATGCTACCAGGCTATGATCATCATCCAGCTCTTTTGCAATCTCTTTGGCCAGTTGCTCCTTTTCCGCAGATCTTCTTTTAATGCTGGGATATTTCACTATCTTGTTGTCTTTAAAACAACTTTCTTCTGGATTATTTTCTTTTCCCAGATTATTTAACTCTGGGAAGCTTCCTTTATCCTTTTCTTCAAGGGATTCTCTTATCTTTTTTCTAATATCGTTAATATCTTCTTTTTTTTCAAACTTTTTTTCCTTTTTTGCTTCTCTCGAGTTTTCCACAACCTCTTCCCCATTGGTCTTATTAACGTTATTTAAATTAGTGTGATTAACGTAAGTATCATTAGGGTCGCATTTTGTAACTTCTAGAGATTGCCTATTACGACTTCTAGAAGTCGCTTTTTGCGACTTCAGGAAATTTGATAATTCTGGTTTTAAAACATAAATCCTGTTAGGATTGCCCTGTCCAATTCTTTTATCAATTATTAGATTATATTCAACCAACTTTTTTTTATATCTCATCACAACTGTTCTATCTATTTCTAGAAGACTGGCCAGCTCTTCTATGCTGAAAATTAAATATATATAGCCTTTTTCATCTTTCCAGTTATTTTTAATAGATAAATATAGCCGGTCTCTTAATATTGAATACATAAGCTTTGAACCAAGAGAAAGACCTCTATATTTAGAGTTTTTAAAAAGAGCTTTCGGTGTTTGATAAAACCTTAATGTTATCTCTTCTTTTAAAGTATAAAATCTGTCTGAAGGTGTAGAATTGTATTCTTTGTTATTTGAGAAGCTGTTATTACTGCCGGAAGCGTATCGGGTCTTTTTGTTTATATTATTTCTATTGTACATAAAACTATAGATTAGTAGATTATTTTTGATATAAATCCAATTCTTTATAGGCCATCTATTAAGTTATCTTTACTCATTGCATGACTTCCAGTTTAAATCTTTTTCTAATGCAAAAAGCCCGGCATATTACCGAGCTTTTTATACTTAAATAACTTTGATTTTCTTTCTGAATGTAAGATCTACATTAATTGGATTATCTTCGACATCTGTTAAAACTAGTGCTATATCCTCTGGATTTCTAAGGTATACGCCAGGTGAACTGCCTCCGCCATTCGCCCAGCGCGGGGTAATTTCCCCAATATTTTCTGCTGCTAAGCTACTGAAATTATAATGTATATAAACATCTAGCTTAGTAGTTTTAGTCATCTTACCCTCAGAATTTATTTCTATTCTATCTATAAATTTTGCTATTATTCTCTTCCAATCAATATCATCTAATTTGCTTATACCTAATTTTAAACTTTTTAAAAGACCCTTTAAACTATTAATTCTCATCTCTCTTAGTTTCTCTAATTTTTCTTTATTTTTTAATTCAAATATTACCTTGTCAATTATTTTTAGTTCTTCTTCTTTTTCCTTCAATTTATCTGCAATGCTATTTTTTCTAATTGATTTAGGGATGTCTTCATTTAAATATAACTCCAAGAGTCTATCAATATCTTTGTTGATTCTATCCTTTTTATTTTCAAATTCAATGGCCTTAAAGTCACTATTTAGACTTTTTTTACTTTTATTTAATATATATTTCTTGATATTATCAGGATTTAGTAGAAAGTATTTTATATCATTTTTAATTATATCTTCTATCATTTCATTTCTAACTGCAGCGCTACTACAAGG
>JABMRD010000063.1 GCA_013202875.1 Actinomycetota bacterium
GGGGGTCGGAGGTTCAAATCCTCTCGTCCCGACCAGGTATGTATAGGTATAATGCTGGGTACGGTTCAGGTAATTTTGGCGAACATGCCATTGGTGCATGTTTGCAGGATTTGAAAGGACGGACTGAATCTTTAGATGAAGGAGTCCGCGTTTACGTGAGCGAACTGAGTTGAGACGAAAGAACAAATCCTCTCGTCCCGATCAGGTTTTTATTAGTAGAATGCCAGATACAGTAGAGGTAATTAGGGGAAACATGGATTATTTCTTAATAAAAAATTTTAATATTTGAGATTAATTGATCAGGTTAATAAGACAAAAAGAAAGAAATATAGTGCCAAAAAAATCAATGAATTAGTAGATTAGGAGAGGTCATGGAACTTAAATCAAATAATAATAAAACTGAATCTATTAAGGATAAGAAAATTGAATTTGTTGAAGAGATATCGAGTAATATATTGGAAGATATAAAAAAGATATCGGATGTAAGCAGTGGATTGGTAATTATAAAAGGTCCTAATATCGGAGATAAATTTTTAATAAATAAATCAAAATTTACCATTGGAAGAAACCCTGAATCAGATATATTTCTTGATGATGTAACAGTTTCCAGGAAACATGCGGTACTGAATAAAGTTGATAAAGATTTTAGAATAAAAGATTCAGGTAGCTTGAATGGAAGTTACATAAATGGTGAAATAGTTGAAAATGCTACATTGAAAGATGGCGATAGAATACAGATTGGCAAATATATATTCCTATTTTTCTGTCATAGAAAGAAGGGCTAAATGAATAAAGGAATACAAGAAAAAAATTATCTTACCATAGGTAAGTTGGTAAAAAAATTAAAAAAAGTATACTCTGATTTAACTAATAGTAAACTAAGATTTTTAGAATCAGAAGGTCTCTTGTCACCTAAAAGGGCATTAAATAAGTATAGAATTTATTATAGGGAAGATATTGAAAAATTAAACTTTATATTGAAAATGCAAAAAGATTTTTACATGCCTTTAGTGGTTATAAAAGAAAAGTTGAGATCTAAGGACTTTAAAAAATTTATAAGCGAAGGTGAATCCATAGAAAATCTTCAGCTGAAATTAGGTGAAGAATTTAAGCCCGGACATGAGTTAAAATTATCCATAGATGATATCAGCAAGAAATTCAAATTATCGCAATCTTTTATAATAGGTTTACAGGAAAATGAAATTATTGATTGGAGTGAAGAAAACGGTAAATATGTCGTCAGTACGGATGACATTGAAATTTTAAAGTTAGCAAGTGAACTATTAAAATACGGAGTACAGATAAGACATTTGAAATTATTTGAAAATTTTGCCAGCCGGCATTCTTCATTTATCCAGCAAATCATCTTTCCACTGCTTATGTCCAGCAAAAAAAATTCTCATATTAAAGCTGCCAGAATAGTAAATAAATTAGAAAGAATACTTTGTGACTTTCAAGAGCTTTTAGTAAAAAAAGAAAATAGGAAGTTTCTGGAAAAATATAAATGATAAATACCAGTCCTTCAGTTTTAGTTCATAAAAATTTAAAAGCATGCTGCATATTTGTATATTTATTAATTTTTCTCATATTATTTTCTGTTTTATTTTTTATAAATCCTGACAAAGTTTATTGTGATTCAGATGATGCTCTTTACGATGATGAAATCGATATAGTTGCTGAATCGGCAGTGATTGTTAACTACGAAACTGGAAATATTCTCTGGGAGAAGAATTCTTCCAAATTAATGTATCCGGCCAGTACTACCAAGATGCTTTCGTCAATTGTTGCTATAGAATATATAGAAGAAAATATAGGCAATTTTGATGAAATTACCGGGATTTCTAAGAATGCTTCAGGAAGAAATCATTCCGCGTTTAAATTTAGAACCGGTGATAAAATAAATTTAATGGACCTGCTTAAAGCTGCACTTATAAGTTCCCATAATAATGCACCTGTTGCATTAGCAGAATATGTTTCCGGAAATGAAGAAGATTTTGTAAAATTGATGAATATTAAGGCAAAAGAAATAGGTGCAGAAAATTCTTTTTTCCAGAATACAAACGGATTAGATGATGATCTTTCAGACCATAAATCTACTGCAGCAGATCTAGCCATTATCGCCAGTTACTGCATGAAAAATAAATTATTCAGGGAAATCGTTAATACAAGGGAAGACACAATTAAAATAAATGACAAAGAAACTGAGATTACAAATACAAACAAGCTCCTGGATTATGATTACATAAAAGGTATAAAAACAGGTAATACAATTAGTGCTGGTTCTTGCATAGTAATCTACTCAAAAAAGGAAAATTTAAAACTTATAACTGTAATTTTAAATAGTTCTTCTCAGCATGAGAGAGATAAAGATGCCTTAAAGCTGCTGGACTGGGCTTATGATAATTTAAAATATGTAAAAATTATAGATTCAGAGCAAGTAGCTGTAACTGTAGATATTGGAGAGCAAACTATGTTGAGTGCGGA
>JABMRD010000064.1 GCA_013202875.1 Actinomycetota bacterium
TCAAAAGTATTTATTCCAGACCCGGAACAAAAAAGAGTCTTAGAAGAAAAGATAAAAGAAAATCAAAAAAAATCTAAGGCATTAAAGGTTTTAAAATTTGAAATTGAAAATAAGACAGAAGCCTTAAAAGTAAAAATAAATGAAATTGAAAAAATGTCATACCTGCTTAAAAAAATAGGCGAAGGCATAGAAGAACTTAAAGACTGGGAATGGAAAAGACTTATTGATAAACTGGTAGATAATATTGAAATAGATTCAATAGGCGGACAGGGGAAGACTACTAAACTGGATATCTATATAACCTATAATTTTGATGAAATAGTTGGTCAAAAGACTTCTTACTATACGGACAAAGGTGCCGGTGGATACATAAATTTGCATTAAATTAAGATAGGTGGTTCTAATTTTTTGATTGTGCTTTATTACCAGCGTTCTCCCTCCTATAGGTGAGAAGCCGATATAGCTTACTATTCCATTTCCGGCTGCAACTACCTTCTGCCCAAATTTTCCTTTTATATCAATTCCTGTATGTTTTAAAAACCTCTGCTCACCTTCATTCCAGTAGCTTTGCCTGAACCCTGTTATAACCTCACCATTTATAGGTATGATAAAAGGAGATCTATAGTTTGAATAAACCGGTGATGGGAGGATTGTTAGTACGCATAAGAATAGAGATAGAAATAAAATAAATTTGAGTATGTCACTTTTGTTATTATTACTTTTAACATTATTAGATTTATAATTGTTGGATCCTATAATTTTCTGTGCCATAAAATGGTCTTCTAATAAATTATTTTATGATATTATATACCAATGATATATTTATGTAAATACACAATATAATAAAAGCACAATAAAATCAATGAAAATTTTACTATTTAAGTATCAAATTTTGTGATAATCTTTATATATAATTTTATATGAAGGGTTAATATGAATGAGAAGATAAAGGAAATACTTTCCTGGTATGAGAGTGAAAATCCTGGAACTATTAAAAATTTATATAATATACTTATGCATGGAAAATTAGGCGGAACTGGTAAAATGGTAATTTTACCAGTTGACCAGGGATTTGAACATGGTCCTGCGAGAAGTTTTGCTCCGAACCCGGCTGGTTATGATCCGGTATATCATGTAAAGCTGGCTATAGATGCCGGCTTGAATGCACATGCAGCACCACTTGGTTCCATACAGACTATTGCAAAAGAATATGCAGGACAAATTCCTCTTATTTTAAAAGCTAACAATAATGACGCACTAAGTCATAATCCTGACCCGATTCCTGCCGTAACTGCTTCTGTAGAAGATGCCCTAAGGCTTGGCTGTGCTGCAATAGGATTCACTATTTATCCAGGCAGCATTAATTTCAAACAAATGTATGAAGAGATTAAAGAAATAGCCCTGGAAGCAAAGAGAAATGGATTAGTGGTAGTAATATGGTCTTACCCAAGAGGTTCCAGTCTACCAAAGGAAGGGGAAACTGCAGTTGATGTGGTAGCATATGCAGCTCAAATCGCCGCTCAATTAGGTGCTCATTTAATAAAAGTAAAGCCGCCGACTGATCATATAGAACTTGAAGAAGCAAGAAAGGTATATGAGAAGTATAATATTCCAGTGGGTACATTAGCAGAGAGAGTTAAGCATGTAGTGCAGAGCGCATTCAATGGGAAAAGGATTGTCATATTTTCAGGAGGACCTGCAAAAGGCAGAGAGGAAGTAATTGAGGAAATAAAACAAATAAAAGAAGGTGGAGGATTCGGTTCTATAATTGGAAGAAATTCTTTCCAGAGACCAAAAAAAGAGGCCCTGGATTTTCTCAATGAAATACTAAAAATATATATGGAATGTTAGAATAAATAAAAATGTTTTTAAAATTTGTAGATATAATATAGCTAAAGTGTATTAAAATTTATGCAAAAAGTATATAATAGCATTTAGTTATAAGAAATTAGATTAATTGATTTCTTGTTTTTTTTAGCAAAACTTGTTATAAAAAGAATACAAATTATTGTATTGCTAAATATAAAATAAATAATATAATTAATTCAATGAGAGTGATACTAATTAGAGAGGGGGCGCATTTTAAATTTATAGAAACAAATATTTTTTAATTTATAAATGTGAAAGGGGAGAGAAAAAATGAATAAAGCGGAGTTAGTAGATGCCATAAGCAGTAAAACGGATTTATCAAAAAAGGATATCGCCAGTGTTGTAGATGCTATGCAGGAATCTATAACTGATGCATTGGTAAAAGGTGATAAAGTGTCTTTAGTTGGTTTTGGTACCTTTAAGGTGTCTAAAAGAAAAGCAAGAACTGGATTGAACCCCCGTACAAGAGCAACTATACAAATTCCAGCCTGCACTGTCCCTAAATTCGTAGCAGGAAAAGGATTAAAAGAAAAGGTTAGGTAAATTTTAAAGTTTTAATTTAGTTAGAGATAGTCGTTATATAAAAAAGGCATTCTATGTGAATGCCTTTTTTATTAGTCTTTTACTTTATATTTATAGGGTATAATTTATATCTGCTGTAATCATCATACTCATCATAAAAGTTATATATTACTCTAATTAAAGGTTAATGAATTCAGCATTCCTATGTAAGCAGCCGTAGCTATATCACTGTTGCTTTCATCTGTAACAACAAAAAGCCAATATATTTTACCCTTATTTTCAGCAAAGCAGTGACCCATTACCCAGCCGATGTTATCATTATCTGTATAGCTGTAATAGTATTCCTTGCAGGGAGTACCATTTTCTAAAACCGCATCGTTTTTACCCTTATCAACAAAAGTCCAGCTCTGCTGCTCAGCAGAAATTGCTGAGACATCATCAGCGAATTCTTCATAAGATGAATAATCACCAAGTGAGTTTGCTGCACTAAACTGTAACCCCACTGGTATGTTTTGAGAAGGTGGGGCAATGCTTAAACCAACATCTTCCGCTGTTTCGGTATCATCACAAGTCCAGTTGTCAGGTATTGTTATTGTAAATCCGAAATCAGTGCTGGAATACTTATTGCCCTGGTCAAATGTAACTGCTACTTCTGCAACTTCACTTGTAACCTCAAAATCAAAGGAGCCGTACAAATTATCATTTAGGTATATTTCAACTTTATAGTTTCCTTCCGGGATAAATCCTGTTGTCCATTGGAAGGTAAAAACGCTATATGATGGACTATGGTAATCTACTGTAAAATCATCCTTGCCTTCATTTAACAGCTCACCTGTACTTGATTTCCATTGCGCCTTTAAAGTATTTCCTATGATTTGATAATCGACTTTTACGCAGGCGTAAACAGTTTCGTTAGATTTGAACTCTTGAGTTGTGGTAACA
>JABMRD010000065.1 GCA_013202875.1 Actinomycetota bacterium
ACCGATGCATAAAATTTTAAAGCTCTGCCCCCGGGTGTTACTTCCGGGTTGCCGAACATAACTCCTATTTTTTCTCTAAGCTGGTTAATAAAAACTACTGAAGTTTTGGTCTTACTTACCACCCCGGTTATTTTCCTTAAAGCTTGTGACATCAATCTTGCCTGAAGTCCCATATGAGAGTCCCCCATCTCACCTTCTAACTCTGCTTTTGGTACTAGGGCAGCAACCGAATCTATCACTATTACATCCAGTGCGCCGCTTTTCAGTAGAATTTCACATATTTCCAGACCCTGCTCACCATTATCTGGTTGAGATAGTAAAAGCTCTTCAATATTAACTCCCACATTCCTGGCATAAGTAGGATCTAATGCATGCTCAGCATCTATAAAAGCTGCTATACCCCCATCTTTTTGAGCATTCGCAATAATATGCAGAGCAAGAGTTGTTTTTCCCGAAGCTTCTGGTCCAAAGATTTCAGTAACTCTTCCCCTGGGAATTCCCCCTATTCCTAATGCTATATCAAGTTCTAAAGAATTGGTAGATATGCATCCTATATCCATTATCGAACTTTTATCTCCTAATTTCATTATGGCGCCGCCACCATACTTCCTTTCAATTTGAGATACTGTATCATCAATAATTTTCTCCCTATCCATATTAAGCCCTCCAATAAATAACACTCATGTAAAAATGATATAATAAATATTATCTTATGTGCAATTGTCCATAAACCTATTTTAACATATTAAAAATATTTTTAAATAGTAAAATTACATTTATAAATATCTTTTTATTTTAGACTAAATTTATTAAGAATAGCATACTCAGCTCCCTGGAGTTTCAGCCGGCTTTCAAATAATGTAATTTCTAAACAATCCAGGCAGTCAACTGAATCCATTTCATGGTTATTCACAAGTTGTTCTATATTCTTTTTATTCTTTATTCTGGCAATAGTAATGTGGGGAAAAAACTTTCTTTTTTCTTTTCTTATTTTAACCATGCTAAGATTACTTTCTAACTCATTATAAATTTCAGATATTTGCCTTCCTCCATTACCTATCTCCAAAAAAACAACTCTAGCATTATTTGGGCCCGGAAATGCGTTTATCTTTCCATTAATTTCATACTTAAATCTTCCAAATGTATCAGCTGTCTCCTTTATAGCTTTTTCTATTTTATTTATTTTGCCTGTATTTATGTTCCCTAAAAATTTTAAAGTTATATGAATATTTGAATTTGATACTACTTTTATTTGTTTTTCTTCTTTCAACAAAGCCACTGTAAAATTATATATATCATCCTTTATAAATTCCGGGATATCTATAGCTATAAATAGTCTTTTTTCAAAATTATTTTTATCTTCTTTCACTAATTCTTTCTTTTCTATAATACTTTTCACCTATTGCTGCCCTGAACTCATTTAGTATAAATTGTGCGGTCCTGAATTTTACCTCACATCTGTTACCCGGAAATTTTTTCTCAAATATTTTCTCATATCCACCAGGTCCTAATATACAACAATACACCAGACCTACTCTTTTATACTCAGCCTCCGGCCCTGCAAATCCAGTTACGCTTAATGCGTAATCAGAATTAAAAATTTTCCTTACCTTTTCTGCCATAATCAGACATACTTCTCTGCTAACAGCTCCGTATTTATCCAGAATATTCTTATCTATATCAAGTAATTTAATTTTTGAATAATTTGAATAAGATACTATACCTCCCAGGAAAAACCTGGAACTTCCAGGTGTATCGGTAATAATACTGCTTATAAGGCCGCCGGTTATTGATTCAGCTATACTGATAGTTAACCTGCCGTCAATTTTTGCTATAGCTTCTTTTAAGTTATCAGAAATTAAAGTATCATCTTTTCCATAAAAATAGTTTCCCAATTTACCGGTAATCTTCTCTTCAATTCTTTTTAAATTCTTATTAGCTTTTACACTGTCCGGTGATTTTGCCACCAGTATTATTTTTGTTAAACCTGGATCAGCAGTAATCCCTATCTCAACATTAATCTTCTTTGCTTCACTTACAACCTCCTTAATCTTTTCTTCTATCTCTGTTTCACTGATATCAGTAGTTAGAAGTGTAGACTTTCTTATTTCAAACTTATCACCTCTTAAACTTTTATTTCTTTTCTTATCTTCTAAGAAAGGTATAACGTCATAATCAAACATATTTTTCATCTCTTTCGGAACCCCTGGAATACAGAATATTATCTGCCTGCTGCCTAATTCTATCCTGAATCCGGAAGCGCTTCCCAACCCTGGTTTAATTGGAAAAGAATTTTCGGGAATATAAGATTGGCGTAGCAATCTCTCAGTAATTTTTTTATTCTTTGATTTTTTAATAAATTTCAGACTGGTATCATCAAGACTTCTGTCTCTTATTAGTTTTAAATTCAAAGCTGAAGCAACTGCACTTCTGGTAACATCGTCATCAGTAGGACCCAATCCTCCACTTATTATTATTAAATCACTATATTTCAAACTTTGTCTTAATACGTTAGATATTTCGCTCAGACTATCACTAACAGTAAACATATATTTGCATTCTATGCTCAGATCAGTAATTCTTTCCGCTATATATTTGGAATTTTTATTCAGTATTAGTCCCAGATTTAGTTCAGTTCCTATGCTTATTATTGAACAATTCATATTCGAAACTTATAAAAATTTCTAATTTTCTTTTTCTTCTAATAACTTGATTAAATCCACCTTTGAGATTAATACTTCTCTGGGCTTACTACCATCATAGGCGCTAATTAATTCTCTATCTTCCATTTGATCAAGAATTCTTGCAGCTCTTGAATAACCTATCTTTAGCCTTCTCTGTAATAATGAAGCTGATGCATGCCCGAAATCTACAACTACTCTTAAAGCATCATAGAATAGAACATCTTCATCATGCGTATCCTTTTTTTCATCACTTATTCTTTTTGAAACTTCCAAACTATACTCAGGACTGCTGGTATTCCTTATGTATCCGGTAATCATCTCTATTTCCCTTGAAGTTACAAAAGCTCCTTGAGTTCTTTCCGGTCTATTGGAATAGTAAGGTAAATATAGCATATCTCCTTTTCCAACTAATTTTTCTGCCCCACCACAGTCCAGGATAACCCTGGAATCAACATTTGATGTAACCATAAATGCTATTCTTGAAGGTATATTTGCTTTGATCAACCCTGTTATTATGTTAACCGAAGGTCTCTGGGTAGCTATTATTAAATGAATACCAACTGCTCTTCCCATTTGTGCAATCCTGCAGATACTGTCCTCTACCTCCGATGCTGATAATATCATCAGGTCAGCCAATTCATCAATAAATACTAGTATATATGGTAAAGGTTTGAAATTTTCATACTCATTCTCATTTCTTTTTGCCTCAAAATTGTACATTTCCAGAGATTTAAAATTTCTTTCAACCAGTATTTTAAACCTTTTCTCCATCTCCCCTACCACCCATGCAAGGGCTGAAGCAGCTCTCTTTGGATTTATTACCACCGGTGATAAAAGATGAGGTATTCCATTATAAATACTGAGCTCTACCATTTTTGGGTCGATCATAATAAATCTAGCCTCACTTGGTCTTACCTTCATAAGAAGAGAAATGATAATACTGCTGAGACATGAGCTTTTTCCTGAATTAGTAGCACCGGCAATAAGAATATGTGGCATTTTAATTATGTCCATATAAATAATATTCCCTGAGAGATTCTTGCCTAAGGGAACATTTAACAAATTATCAGTTAAGTTCTTGTCATCAACAGAATAAATATCTCCCAGAGTAACAATACTTCTAACAATATTGGGTACCTCAATACCAATAGCAGATTTCCCTGGTATAGGAGTATGGATCCTTAAATCTGGTGAACCAAGAGCAACACAAAAGTCATCTTCCAGACTAAGTAATCTTTGAACTTTCACCCCCGGTGAAAGTTTCATTTCATAAAGGGTTACAGTGGGACCACTGACCACCCTGTCTATTCCGGCATCTAAATTAAAGTCTCTGAACAGTCTATTCAGGATATGAACTCTTTCCTTTACGCCTTGCTTATATAATTTGGAAGGCAAATCCCTGGATTTCTTCAGTAAATTTATAGGAGGTAATCTATAATTGTTTTCCAGATCACCGCTTTTTACTGTTGGTATTTTTAATTGATCACCAGCAGCTTCAATTGTGCTAATTCTTTTTATAGATTCATCCTGCGTTTCAACTTTTTCCTTAAATGCCCTGTAAGCATTATCAATAACTTCAATGTTTTTTAAATCAACTTTTCCGTGACTGCCGTAAATTTCTTTTTCATCTATTAACGGCTTTTTTAACACTGTATATTCGTCTTCCGTACTTCTTCTTTTAAATAAATTACCCACAGACTTAAAATTTATTTTTTTAAGTAAGTAGATTATCTTTTTACCAATATCTATAAGTGATATCTTTGTAATAATCAATATTGATATAACCAGTAAAACACCCAGCACTACTACAGCACCGGCGCTGCTAAAGAGCCTGGATAATCCATAAAAAATCCCTGCTCCTACAATCCCGCCTCTGGCTTTTACCAAGACTTCATCAAAAATATTCTCATAATTGAAATTATTGCTTAGAATCCCCAGTATAGAGAAAAATAACAGGAAAAATCCCAATCCAAAACTTGAAGGCAGCAGGCGGATCCTCTTCAGGAAGAAGCTAAAACCCCAGATTAAAAGAAGGAATGGAATTAAGTATCTACCGACTCCAAAAACAAAAGATAAAAAATCATTTACATATGTATTTAGAAAACCAGCATTTGAAAATCCGAATACACTAATAAATAACAGAACCGAAACCATTATTATTAAAATACCATAAACTTCAGGTCTTCTCTTAACATATTTTTTTCTATTTATAGAATTCCCTGAACTTAAACTGCTCTTAACTTTTGTTATTCTTTTTCTTCTATAATTTCTTCTAACCATTTTTTAAAGGACTTATATTTTAATTAATGCCTACCAGGACCAATAACTTTAGTTATTAGCATAGGTCTTATTCTTGCTTTTTTAAAAATAAATTTTTCCAACCTGTCACTAATAAAATCTTCAATCATTTTTCTATCCGCAATATTATTATCAAAGCATGTTCTTACGGAATTTTTTATAATTTTCTTTGAATCATCTAGAATTTTTGTTAAATTTTCAATATATATTATCCCCTTTAGAATAAAATCAGGTTCACATAAAATTCTTCTCCCTGCATAGTCTATTCCAACTACTATAAATATAATTCCGTTTCTTGATAATATCTTTCTATCTCTAAGCACCATATCCTCTATGTTCCCCATCCCAACGCCATCAATATAAATAGTCTGGGGATGTAAATTGTTTGAAACTCTGCATAAATTTGAATTCATTTTAATAATATCACCATCTTCAGCTATAATAATATTTTTTTCATTAATTCCCATTGACTCTGCTATGCGTGCACTCTGAACTCTATGTTTATCTTCTCCATGAATAGGAATGAAGTATTTAGGATTGGTTAAATTTATCATAATCTTTATCTCTTCCTGAGCAGCATGCCCCGACACATGAACACCTGCAATGGACTCATAGAAAACATCTGCTCCTTGTTTTATGAGCCTGTTAATAGTATTGGATATGGTCCTTTCGTTTCCCGGAATCGGAGAAGCAGAGATTATCACCATATCTCCTTTCATAATGCTGACTCTTTTATGTTCTCCTAAAGCCATCCTGTTCAGAGCTGAAAGCGGCTCTCCCTGACTGCCTGTTGAAAGTATCACTATTTTTTTTATAGGAAACTGATCAATTTTAGTTATTGGAACTATGGTATCTTCAGGAATTTTCAGGTAGCCAAGTTCAGCAGAAATTCTAATGGTTCTTAGGATGGACTTACCGGAAATGGCAACTTTTTTTTCCAATATATTGGCCACATCCAGTACCTGTTGTATTCTATGTATATGTGATGAGAAAGTGGCCACAATAATTCTTTTTGAAGCCTTTCCAAATTTCTCAAGCAGCGTTTTACCCACATCCCTTTCCGGAAGAGTAAATCCTATTTCTTCAGCATTGGTACTGTCACATAAAAGGGCCAGTACGCCTTCCTGGCCAGCTCTGGCAATTTTTGAAAATTGAGTAACTTTATTATCAATGGGGGCGTGATCAAATTTAAAATCCCCGGTATGGACTATGGTTCCAATATCTGTTTTTATGATTAATCCCACACCATCCGGTATACTGTGATTAACTCTGAAAAAATCTATATGAAATGGCCCGATATCTAAGGGCTTATCGGGATTAATCTCATTGCATTTAACAGGAATTACATTTTGTGAATTATCGAACTTTACTTTAGCCAAACCTATTGTAAGTCGGGTACCAAATACAGGCACATTAATTTCTTTAAATAAAAACGGGAGACCGCCTATATGATCTTCATGTCCATGGGTAAGTATTATTGCTTTTATCTTACTTTTATTTTTCTTAACATACGAAAAATCCGGTATTATAAAATCAATCCCCAGCATATCATCATCCGGAAACATTATCCCGCAATCAACAATTATAATCTGATTATCTTTTTCAAAGACCGTCATATTCTTGCCAATACCACTTAGGCCACCCAGAGGTATTAATTTTAAACTAGTTTTTTTTGCCATAATTATTTATTTATAAAATTTTATCTCTAACCGATTAATCAATTATCTTATGACTTTTTAAAATCTCCTTGAAAACGATTAGTTCTTTATCTTCCATAGGACATAATGGGAGCCTGCATGGACCCACATTAATACCTTTTAAATTTAATGCCTCTTTTATAGGAACCGGATTTGGGGCTATAAAAATCCCATAAAATATGTCTGTCAGATCCCGGTGCATTCTTGCTGCTTTTCTAAAATCTCCTCTTTTAAAACTGGTTACCATCTCTTTTATCTCTTTACCGATAATATGAGAAGCAACACTAATAACTCCGTATCCCCCAAGGGATAATATTGGTAATGTATCACCATCATTGCCACTATATACTAGGAAATCATCATCAGTATCCCTGATTATTTCTGAAATTTGTCTCATGTTACTGCTGGCTTCTTTAATTCCACAAATATTTTCAATTTTGGACAATTCCACACAGGTCTTCGAGTTTATGTTAGATGATGTTCTTGAAGGAACATTATATATTATTATGGGAGTCTTAACCTCACTGGCAATTGCTTCGAAATGTTTAAAAAGGCCCCACTGTGAAGGTGTATTATAATATGGCACAACAAGGAGCAGGCAATCCACTCCTATCTTCTCCGCTTCTTTTGATAATTCTATAGAATGTCTGGTATCATTAGAACCTGTACCGGCAATAATTTTAACCCTGTCCCCGAAATTGTCCTTTGCAAATTTAAATAATTTTATCTTCTCGTTATCATCCAGTGTTGATGATTCTCCTGTGGAACCGGATAGTACAATTCCATCACTTGCTTCTTCATCAATTAAATAATTCAATAATTTACCGCAAGAGTCGAGATCAAGATTATATTTTTTATCAAATGGCGTTACCATTGCTGTAATTACCTCACCAATATTTATCATATAATCCTCCTCAAATAATAATGCAATTAAATGTCTATCAGCTTATCCAATCCAAAAGTATAATTAGAAAGTTTATCCAGGTTTTTTATGGCAAGAATGACTCCGGGATAAAATGACGATCTATCCAGACTATCATGTTTTATGGACAGAGTCTGACCTTTTGCCCCAAAAATAACATTTTGATGCGCCAGCAGTCCCGGCAGCCTTATGCTATGTATATGAATACCGCCGGCAAGTCCCCCCCTGCAACCTTCTATGGTTTCGGTTTCACCTTCTTTTAACCTGGATTTATTAAAAATACTGCCATGGCTTATCTCATCCGCAGTTAATATAGAGGTTCCGGATGGAGCATCTTTCTTTTTTTCATGATGCAGTTCAATTATTTCACAATTATCAAAATATTTTGATACCATTTTTGAGATCTTAATCATAATCACAGCCCCGATTGAAAAATTAGGAGCTATAAGCGTCTTGCTGCCGGACTTTAAAGCCTTACTTTCAATATTTTCTAAATCCTCTCCGCTCAAGCCAGTAGTACCCGCTATTATATTTATATTATTGTCAATGGCCCAATTAATAGTTTTATTAGCTGCATTGGCATTTGTAAAATCAATAATAATATCCGGACCCAGTTCTTTAATGTCCTTATAAGAATTATAAATTTTATACCCTGTTTTTTTACCAATTAAAAATTCACCTATATCAATACCTACGTTCTCTATATCAAAACCTCCGATTAATTCCATTTCTTCTTCCTTTATCAACTCTCTGGAAATAGATGTCCCCATTTTTCCACAAATACCGAACATTACCATTTTTTTCATAATAACTTACCTTTATTTAATTTTCCCAGTACTACCAGACTCATCTTATCTAATTTAAAATACTTATCAACTATGTCATTTAAATCATTTTTCTTTACCTTATCTATTTTCTTTAATATCTGGTTAATAGTCAAAACTTTTTTATCAAATAGAAGTCCTTTCCCCAACCTGAACATTCTTGAACTTATATCTTCAACACCCAGGACAATATTTCCCTTTAAATTTTCCTTGGCCCTTTCCAGCTCAACCTCATTTACTCCATGCTTGTTGATGTCAACTATTTCATCTTTAATCAATTTTAAAATTCTACCGGCATTTTTAGGTGAAGAAGCTGAATATATAATTGTTATCCCTGTATCCAGATATTGGGCACTGCTGCTAAAAATTGAATAAGCAAGACCCTCTTCCTCCCTTATTTTCTGGAATAATCTGCTGCTCATACTCCCGCCAAATAAATTTGTGAATAATGAAATTGGATATTTATCCTCACTATCCCGCCTGCAGCCCAGGCCACCGAAGCACAAATGAACCGAGCTGGTCTTACCACTATGTATTTTCTTTATACTTCCATTATCAGGAGGTTCCTGTCCGGTAAAATCATTTATATATTTTCTATTTTCCATTCCACCAATATTTTTCTTTATTTTATCTATCAAATCTTTATGTTTTATATTACCCGCAGCTGAGATAACCATGCCGCCGATATTGAACTTTTCCTTAAAATAGTCCAGTATGGCAGATTTCTTAATCATCTTCAGTGAATTATTGGTGCCTAAAATTGGCAGGCTTAGAGGATGTCCGTCCAGAACCGCTTCATAGAAATAATTTATAATATTGTCCGATGGATTATCCTCTACCATCTTTATTTCCTCAATTATTACTTTCTTTTCGGTTTTTATATGCTCTGTTAAAAAAGATGGGTTCGTTAGAATATCAAATAATAATTCTGTACAACTGTCCAGATGGGTGTCAATAAAATCAGCATAGACACAGCAGTTTTCTTTATCCGTGAAAGCATTAAATTCGGCACCCATTGAATCAAATTCAATGGCTATGTCTTTATAACTTCTTTTTTTAGTGCCTTTAAAAATAAGATGTTCTATAAGGTGGGAAATTCCATTGATATTTCTATTTTCATTTCTGGAGCCAACCGGTACCCAGAAGCCTAACGATATTGACCTAAAATGAGGGATGTACTCACTAATAACCTTTATTCCATTATTTAATTCAGTTATTTTATATTGGTCAAATTTTATGCTACTCGATGAAACTATTTTTTCATTTACCTCGCTAATAAAATATTCAGATATCATTTTATTCAGATATCAGTTCTTTCCAGACTTATTTTTTTAGTCCTGTAATCAACATTACCAACTCTAACCAGTATCTTATCACCTATTTTTAAATAATCTTTAACATCTTCAATTCTTTTATTTGTAACTTTGGATATATGAAGAAGTCCATCTACCCCGGGAATTAAATTTACAAAAGCTCCATAGCTGGTTATTCCTACCACAGTTCCCGTAAACTCTTCTCCCATTTTTATATCTTCAACACCCTTTAACATTCCTTCTATTCTTTTCCTGGCCATTTTAATATTAACATCATTTGAAGAAACAATGGAAACCATACCTTCTCCATTGTGGTCACTTATATCAATTTCATCTAAATCAAATTCTTCTTTTATGCTTTTGATATTCTTCCCACCAGGTCCAATAATTTCGCCGATCTTTTCCTTGGGAATTTTAAAGGTAGTTATTTTCGGTGCACACTGGGACAGACTTTTTCTGGGCTCCGGAATGACTTCTAACATTCTATCCAGTATGGATAACCTTCCCTCCCGTGCCTCTTCCAGTGCCTGTTTTATAATATCTAAGTTAATACCCTTTATTTTTATGTCCATCTGCAGTGCAGTAATCCCATTTTTAGTTCCTGCAACTTTAAAGTCCATGTCACCATAAAAATCTTCTATACCCTGTATATCTTTTAATACCACAAACTTATCATCTTCACTTTTAATCAGGCCCATCGCTATGCCGGAAACTGGATTTAATATGGGGACGCCTGCATCCATTAAAGCCAGGGTACTTCCACATACACTGGCCATTGAGGTGGAGCCATTGGATTCCAAAACCTCAGATACCAACCTTAAGACATATGGAAATTTATCTTCACTTGGAATCATAGGTCTTAGAGCTTTTTCAGCCAGAGCACCGTGCCCGATATCTCTTCTTTTGGGTCCTCTTAGCGGCCAGGTTTCACCGGTGCTGAAAGGTGGGAAATTATAATGATGTATATATCTTTTAAATTCTTCTTCTCCCAGGCTATCTATTTTCTGTGCTTCCCTTATTGAACCTAAAGCTAATATAGTAAGAGCTTGTGTTTTCCCTCTGGTGAAAAGGCCAATGCCGTGTGTTGTTTCCGGGAATAAACCCACCTCACAGCTTATGTCTCTTATTTCATCAGGTTTTCTGCCATCGGGCCTTATCCCTTTCTCCAAAATAATTTTTCTTACTAATTCTCTCTCAAGCTCTTTAAAACTTGCATCAATGCTCTCTTTATCTTCCGGAAATTCTGATTCTAACTTTTTTTCAGTCTCTTCTCTGACAATTGAAACTTCATCCTGGAAATACCCCTTATCAGTATTTTCCAGTAAAATTTTCTTTTTATCATCTTTTGAGTATTTAACAATACTATTTAAAATTTCCTGAATTTTTTCTTCTGCTACTTCTATTACCCTTTTTTCAACATCTTTATTTAACTTAAAATTTGATGTTTCCCTTTTCTCTCTACCTGCTATTTTTCTAAATTCTTTTTGGATGTTAACAATTTTTTTTATTTCACTATGCGCTCTTTCTATAGCTTCCAATACTACTTCTTCATGGACTTCTTTGCCGCTTGCCTCTACCATCAATATTGCTTCTTCTGTCCCTGCTACCACTATATTTATAATGCTTTCTTCAATCTCACTATAAACTGGATTCACTATCCAGTTTTCACCTACCCTGGCAATCCTGACAGCACCTACAGGTTCTTCAAATGGTATATCTGATATACATAGAGCCATCGAAGCTCCGTTAATTACTAAAATATCATAAGGATTAACCTGATCAAACGAAAGAACTGTTGCAATTATTTGAATTTCATTTCTTATATTTTTATCAAATAATGGTCTTAGTGGCCTATCAGTCAACCTTGCGTTAAGAATTGCCTTATCACTGGCCCTTCCTTCTCTTCTAAAAAATCCTCCTGGTATTTTACCTGCCGCATACATTCTCTCTTCAACATCGATCACAAGTGGGAGAAAGTCTATATTCCCAGCTATTTTCTGATTCATAACTACTGTGACCAAAACTCCATTTCCACCAAGTTTAACCAAAACTGAATTAGCCTGCCTTGCTATTTTACCAGTAGAAAACGACATTTTCTTTCCATTAATATCAACTTCATATCTTTTTTCCATTTTATATTACATTCTCCTTAAAACTACCGCTATAAAAAACTATTTTGATATAGACTTATTTCCTTAATCCTAATTCTTTAACTATTTTTTTATATTTGTTTACATCATTATTTTTTAAATATTCTAGAAGTCTTTTTCTTTTACCAACCATAATAACCAGACCTCTTCTAGAATGATGATCCTTTTTATTCGCTTTCAAATGTTCATTAAGCATGTTAATCTTTTTTGTAAGAATAGCTATCTGAACTTCAGAAGAACCGGTATCATTCTCATGAGTTTTAAATTTTTCAATAACCTTTTTTTTATCTTCTTTGACTAAAACCAACTTTTTTCACCTCCTCAAAATTGCACGTACTATAATTTATCATAACTATATGCTAATTACAATTTAATCACATTCCGGTATTGACCTCTTTCATAATTGAAATTATCCTAAAAACTTTTTAAAATCCTTTGAACTCGATCCGGGTTCATTAACTTTTTATTTTAAAATATTTTTTAGCATGTTCTAAATCCATTTTCATCTGGCTGATTAATTTATCTTTACTTTCAAATGTGATTTCATTTCTTAATCTTTCTAAAAAATTAATTCTTATTTTTCTTTTATACATATCATCTTTGAAATTGATTATAAAAGCTTCAATCCATTTTTTTGATTCTTTGAAAGTTGGTTTGTCCCCAATATTTATAATGGCTGGAAATAATTTATTTTTATTACCGTCGATTTCAACGGTACCCAGATAAACACCATCTTTTGGAGTGACAAAATCCTCACAAACATCTACGTTGGCTGTAGGAAATCCTAATTTCTTCCCCCTGCCGGCTCCTCTAACCACAACTCCTTCGACTTGCGGATTCATCCCTAATAAATTCTTTATTTTTTTTATTTTGCCTTCAAAATAATATTTTCTCGTATTGGTACTTGAAATTGTCTCTCCCTTTATTTTCAGGAGAGGTATTACATTCACCTCTATATTATAAAGCTTAAAAAATCTTTTCAAGAAAGATACATTTCCCTCTGCTTTAAAGCCAAAACGAAATCCACTTCCTACAAAAATTTCCCTTACATAAAATTTTCCTATAAGTATATCCTCACAAAACTGCCCGGGTTTTAACATAAAAAAATCGGAATCAAAATTAGCAGTTACAATAAAGTCAACTCCTAAACTATCGATAATTTTTATTTTTTCCTCATAAGAAATTATGAGTTTTTTATACATCTCACTTTTTATTACATTCAGCGGAGGTTTATTAAATGTCAAAACTATACTGGAGCCATTTATTTTTTTTGCCCTTTTGACACAAGCTTCAATTATCCTTTTGTGTCCAAGATGCACTCCATCAAAAAAACCAATCACAATTACTGAATTTTTATCCTTAAAATAGTTATTATATATTTTTTTTAATTCTAATAATTCTGACAACTTAATACCCTGCTTTTTAGAAAAATTTCAAACTATTAGATTTTATTCAATTACTGAAAAATTACAATACTTTTAGTTAAGGTCAGTTTTTTACTCTTAATATCGGAAATTACATTTTCACTTAAAATCTCATGTATGGCTATTATATTTTCACTACTATCTTTAATCTTTATAAAGATTCTCTTTTTTAATAAATTATTATCTTCTGTCCTGGCAAACTCCACCATTTCACCATCAACCGGGTGGCCATTCACTATATGGTATCTATATTTATCTTTTATATAAAGACTCGGATTTTTGTCCAGTAACCTTTCAATAGATATCATATACGAGCTGGATTCTAAATCACTTTTTTTAAATTTGCCTTTCAGAAAATCTTCAACGCTAATGCTGCTGTCCAGTTTAAAATCATTAATTTTTGTTCTTTTTAATCCTTTTATCGAAGCGCCACACCCCAATAAATTTCCAATTTCATAAGCCAGAGATCTGATATATGTGCCTGAACTGCAATTCACTTTTACAGTAAGCAAATCATTTTCCAGAGAAACAAGCTCCAGATTATGGATATTTACTGTTTTCGGTTTTAAATCTATATTCTGCCCTTTTCTTGCATAATCATATGCTGGTCTGCCTTTATACTTTACCGATGAGTACATAGGCGGCGTCTGTTTAATTTTTCCGGTAAATTTATTCAGGATACTGGATATTTTCTTAACATCTATGTCCTCAATCTTACTCCTGGTTAAAACTTTACCATCAAGATCCCATGTATCAGTAATTACCCCAAGTTTCATATCTGCAATATATTCTTTGTTAAAAGATAGAAAATAATTGAATAGTTTGGTAGCTTTATTTATTAAAATAATGAGAAGGCCTTCTGCTATAGGATCCAGTGTACCGGCATGTCCAATTTTTTTTAAAAAAAAACTCTTTTTACCCGTCTTATAACATCGTAAGAAGTTATATGTGGTAATTTATTTATCAATATTATTCCATTAAAATCTTTAAGCAGATCGGATTTGCTATTAGTGCTGTTCATAATCTAAATATTTTCTTTTATAGATTTTTTTAAATTATTAATCACAGTTCTCAGACTACCAGTATCAGAATAAGCAGATGCCATCCTGTGGCCGCCGCCTTTAAAATTACTGGCAATCTTAAATAAGTCAATATCGCTATCAGAAGTACGGAGACTTATTTTAAAACAATTTTTACCGGTTTGCTTTATCATGGCAGCAACCCTTACCATCTCTACGCTCCTCAGCAGGTCGATAACTCCATATTGAGCAGAATATGGTAAATTTAGTTTTTTAAAATCTTTTTCCAGGGCATATGAGTATATCAAGCCGCAGGACTTCACATATTCAATTCTTTGAAAAATCAGCTGAATTAATTTAAACCTTGACATGGATTCATTCTCATATATATTTCTATAGATTTCGGAAGGAGACAGATTAAATTTCATTAGGTCACTTACTACTTCATGAACAACATAATTAGTGTTGCTGTATTGAAATTTACCGGTATCTGTCAGTATCCCCACATAAATACCCAGGGCTATTTCATGATCTAAAAGTTTCCTGTAATGCCTGTCTATCAGCTCATATAAAATCTCAGAAGTTGCAGATTTTTTGGTATCTACAATATTTATATCGCCAAAATTAGTGTTCTTTGTATGATGATCTATATTTATTATATACTTTACATTATCTTTTAATGTTTTAAAATTTATATTCATTCTATTTTCATCTGCACAATCCAGACAAAAACAAATATATTCTTTTCCGGAGATATTGATTTCTCCTAAATCTTTTTTAATCTTATTAAAATTAGGCAAAAATTTATATTGATAAGGCAATTCACTATTACAAACCGCTACTACATTCTTTTTTAATTGAGATATTAATTGGTACAAGGCTCCTTGCGAACCTAATGAATCTCCATCCGGATAGACATGGGTGATAATTAAAAAATTATCATTGCCGTTTATGATTTCTGATATCTGATTATATAACTTGTTTATATCCAATTAGGTTACCTGCCTAATATCACTTATCTTTATCCAGAGTTTCCAGTATTTCTGATATTCTCATACCCTTATCAATGGACCTGTCATATAAAAATCTTATATTGGGTATACTTTTTAACTTTAATCTCCGGAGTAAATTTTTCTTTATAAAGCCGCAACAATTTTTTAACCCCTCCAGACTCCTATTTATTTCATACTCTTCGCCCATGATACTAACAAAAACATCCAGCCATTTAAAATCAGCAGATAATTTTGTATCAGTGACAGTTATGAACCCTATTCTGGGGTCTTTCGCTTTGGTATTGATAAGAAAACTTATTTCTCTTTTTAGATCTATCTCAGCTTTTCTCGTTCTATCCACATAAATCACAACCATATTAAAGATTATTTTTCTTCATAAAATTCCAGTGCATCATCCTTTACAAGATCCTGAAAATCTTCCAGCTTAACACCGCATTCATATCCTGATAAAACTTTTTTAACATCCTCTTTGAACCTACGAAGAGTTGCGACTTTCCCTTCATGGATTAATTTTCCATCTCTTACAACATTTACTAAATTACCTCTCTCAACTTCACCTTCCAGAATATAAGAACCAGCAATTTTCCCTACTTTCGGGAGTTTAAATACTTCTCTAACCTCAGCTTTGCCCTTATAAATTCTTATTACTTCAGGTTCCAGCAAGCCTTTAAAGGCAAGGGTAATGTCATCAATTAATTTATAGATAATATCATAAGTCCTGACTTCCACATTTTCCTTTTTATACAATACACCCGCTTTTTGAGTGGGAACTACACCAAAACCAACTACAATTGCACTCGAAGCTGCTGCTAACAGAATATCACTGTCCTTTATGGCCCCTATTGCTTTATGTATTATATCAATCTTTATCTTTTCTTCTCTTATATTATTTAATGATTTTTCTACTGCATCAAGTGAACCACCAGAATCTGCTTTAAGAATTATTTTTAATTTCTTTATTTCATTCTCTTTTACCAATTCAGACAATTTTTCTAAAGTTAAACTTTTCCTTGAATCCGCAACTTTCATCATTTTTCTCTCATAATCTTTTCTGCTAAAAAGCTCTTTTGCCACCTTTTCATTTTTAACTATAAATAATTTATCTCCAGCTTTTGGTACTGAAGGAAAACCTGTAATTTCAACCGGTTGTGACAGAACAGCTTCCTCTAGTTTTTTACCATTTTCATCTCTGATTAACCTTACTTTTCCAAACGAGTCACCTGCAACAAAAGAGTCTCCTACTTTTATTTTTCCTCTCTTTATTATAACTGTACCCACAGGGCCCAAACCTTTATCCAATCTTGATTCAATTATAATTCCAGTACCTTCGGAATTTGGGTTACCCCTTATTTCATTTAAATCTGCTACTAGTAAAATCATTTCTAGAAATTCATCCAGATTAGTCTTTTTCTTAGCAGAAATCTCTATACAAATAGTATCTCCACCCCACTCTTCCGTAACCAAATTGTACCCGGTAAGGTCTTTCTTTATCTTATCAGGATTTGAATTTGGAAGGTCAATTTTATTAATAGCAATAATAATAGGGACACCGGCATCCTTTGCATGATTTATTGCTTCCACTGTTTGTGGCATAATACCATCATCAGCAGCAACTACAATCACAGCAATATCAGTAACCCTTGCCCCTCTGGCCCTTATAGATGTAAATGCTTCATGTCCCGGTGTATCTATGAATGTAATTTTTCTCCCCTTATAGTCAATCTGGTAAGCACCTACACGCTGAGTTATTCCACCCACCTCACCAACTGCAACACTAGTTTCTCTAATGACGTCAAGTAGTGTTGTTTTTCCATGATCTACATGTCCCATTACTGTTACAATCGGAGGTCTGGGCTCTAAATCTTTTTCAGAATCCTTATAAACTTCATTTAACTTCTCTTCAAAACCTATAATATGATATTTGAAGTTATATTCTTGAGAAAGGTACTCTATTAAGTCCTTACTTAAGGACTGGTTTATATTAATAATCTCACCCATATTAAATAACAGACTGATCACCTCAGTCGAAGGAACATTTATTATTTCTGACAATTTTTTTATAGTTATTCCTTCGGAGATTTCAATTACTTTTTTTATTTCCGGCCTTTTCTTTAATTTCTTTTCTAAATCTTTGTGTTCTTCTTTTAAAGCTTTCTCGCTTTTTATCTTCTTGCCAGAGACAATTCTCTTCTTCTGAATTAATTTCGCCTTGAAGCTTCCTTCCTTCTCCTCTTTATCAAGCTCTCTGTCAAGTACACTCTTAATACTTGATTTCTTTTCTTCTTCCCAACCCATTCTTGCCTTTGGTTTTTCTATAGCTTCTACTGACAGGGCAGTCTTTGGTTTTACTTTAATTTCAGTTTTCTTTTCAATTTTAGCCGCTGGTACAGCTTTTTTCTTTGCTTTAAGTTCAACTTTTTTCTTGCCTTTAGTTTTAACTTCCGGCTTTTTAACTTCTTTGATTGAACTCCCGGATTTAGATTGAGGCTTGCCCTCAGGCTTGATTTTGATCTTTTCTTTTAACTTATCCTTCTTTAAGTTTTTTAATTCAGCCATGTCTTTTTTCTTAATTTTATTTTTACTATCTTCTTTTTTAGCGTCCATAACACCTTTAAAACTATCCGTAATTTACTATTGATATTTATAATAATTGCTAAATCTTTCAATCATTTATTATGTTTTTTTACCTAATAGTTACTGTTTAACCCCGGTATCTTCTTCTTTGCTCTTCGATCTTTCTTCCCTGGCTTCATCTAATTCTTCCTCAAACTGTCTTTCACTCTTTATATCAATTTTCCAACCAGTTAATTTAGCCGCCAGTCTTGCATTCTGACCCTCTCTTCCTATTGCTAAAGAAAGCTGATCACTTGAAACTACGATTAATGCAAACTTCTTGTCTTCATCAGTTAACACTTTTAGAATTCTTGCCGGGCTCAGAGCATTTTTTATAAAAGTTACAATATCATCACTATATTCTATAATATCTATTTTTTCTCCTCCTAATTCTTCAACAACCATTTTAACCCGTGAGCCCTTAGGTCCTACGCATGCTCCCACAGGATCCACATTTTTCTCATTTGAGCTAACAGCAATTTTAGTTCTATAACCTGCTTCTCTGGCAACACTTTTTATCTCTACGATTTCTTCATAAATTTCAGGTACTTCTAATTCAAATAACTCTCTAATTAAACCAGGATGTGTCCTGGATACTATTACCTGTGGTCCTTTTGTTGTTTTCCTTACATCTGAAATATAGCACTTTATCCTTTCACCATGTTTATATCTCTCCCTTGGAACCTGCTCATACGATGGAAGTAATGCCTCTACTTTACCCAAATCTACCAGAGTAAATCTAGCATCACTTTGCTGGACTATACCAGTTACTATATCTCCTACTCTGTCTTTAAATTCTTCATACATAATCTCCCGCTCTGCTTCTTTAAACCTCTGTCTTATTACCTGTTTAGCAGTTTGGGCAGCAATTCTTCCAAAATTATCCGGGGTAACTTCTACCTCATTTCTCTTAATGCTATCCTTTGCCTTTTCATCTTCACTTTCACCTTCATCTAAAATTTTAAACACTTTTATCTCACCCGTTTTCATGTTTACATCTGCCCGGCAATCATATTCTATCTTATAATTTTTTTTATAGGCTGAAACAAAGGCAATTTTAAGAGCTTCTATTATAGTATCCATTTTTATGCCCTTTTCCTTTTCTAATTCTACTAATGCTATCATTAATTTTTTATTCAACCTGATCACCTGTTCACGAAAAAATTTAACCTAAAAAAAAGTGGGGCTCGCCCACTATTTTTTTAACTATTCATATTAAAATTTCTTTAAGAGTATATCACAAAATAAAAAAAATTCAATTAGAGCCTGCATAGGTTAGCCTACATAGGTGTTATAGTTAATTATACTAATGCTATGAAAAAATTTAATAAAATTGATAACAGCACCATCTAACTGGCAGAGAAATTCATTAAAAATTTCTAAGCAATTCCTTTAAACTAGTATATCTCTTTTCAACAATATTTCTATTTACTGCCATCCATATTGCCTTTTTACTTCCAACTATTACCGCAAGTTCCCTGGCCCTGGTAATCGCTGTATAAAGTAAATTTCTTTGCAGCAGCATATAATGAGAAGTTAAGAGGGGTATTATGACACATTTGAACTCAGACCCTTGAGATTTATGAATAGATATAGCATAAGATAAACTTAATTCGTCCAGCTCAAAAAAACTATAGTCAACATTTCTGCCATCAAAATTTACCGTGATTTCTTCCATTTCCATATCTATACCGTTTATAAATCCTATATCACCATTATAAACATCTTTCTCGTAATTATTTTTTAACTGCATTACTTTGTCATTTAATCGGTACTGCACAGAACCTCTTAACACTTTTTGACTATTAAAATTTAAAATATCCTGAATTCTGGAGTTTAAATTATTAACTCCTACAATTCCTTTATTGGTAGGAACCAGAACCTGGACATCATAAAGGGAATTATAATTAAAGCTCTTAGGAATCCTTTGGGTCAATAGATTTAATATCAAATCAACAACTTCTTCAGGCTCATTTTTTTCAATAAAGAAGAAATCATTATTTTTTGGTTTACCGATATATGGAAACTGGCCATCCCGGACTTTATGGGCATTATGTATAATAAGACTTTCACCCTCCTGCCTGTATATATTTTTAAGTTCAATTACAGGAACTATGCCTGAACTGATTATATCACTTAAAACGTTTCCAGGACCTACTGCGGGTAATTGGTCTACATCACCTACAAAAATGACACAGGTTTGAGGTTTTACGGCTAAAAGCAAATTTCTCATTAACCTTATATCCAGCATTGAAGCTTCATCAATTATTACAATATCTGCATTAATAGGGTTTTTTTCATTTTTTAAAAATTTATTTAATTTTGGGTTGTAATTTAGAAGCCTGTGTATAGTTTTTGCTTCCTTACCAGTAGTCTCATACAGCCTTTTAGAAGCTCTTCCCGTTGGAGCGCCTAAAAGAACGCTTTTATTTTCCTTTTCAAAAATTTTTATAACAAAATTCAGTATGGTACTTTTTCCTGTACCTGGACTTCCGGTTATAACCAGTATTTTTTCATTTACCGCCTTTTCAATGGCTTTTATCTGAATATCATCAAGAATTATTCTTTCTTTTGCTGCCAGATTATTTATTAAATCGCGCATACCATCCTTTTTGCTTCCCCTCATCTTATGTTCCATTTCATCGTCTAAAAGCGCAAGAATTTTTTCACTTACGTATTTTTCAGCATTATAGATACTGGCCAGATAAACTTTGCTTACATTATCTTTAACAATAATTATTCTTCCATCCCCTTCAAGTTTACTCAAAGCATCGATAATCTTTCCTAATTCCGTGCAAAGAAAATTTTCTGCTATCTCTATAAATTCTTCATATGGGAAGTAGCAATGCCCTTCTCCCTCTGCAGACTTTAGTAAATGAATTATTCCTGCCTTTATCCTGAACAACGAATCTTTTTCAATACCTGTTTTTAATGCAATTTTATCTGCAGTTTTAAAACCTATTCCAAATATATCCTCTGATAGCCTATAAGGGTTTACCTTTATAACATTTATGGAATTATCACCGTAATTATTATAAATTTTTGTAGCATAATTATTGCTTATTCCATAGGATTGCAAAAAGATCATAACCTCTCTTATATTTTTATGTTTTTTCCAGGATTTTGAAATTAAATTTATTCTTTTTTTACCAATACCATCTATCTCATTTAATCTTTTTGGCTCTTCATCCAGTATTTTTAAAGTGTCAAGCTTAAAATGAGAAACTATTCTGTTTGCCATTACCGGTCCAATACCTTTTATTAAACCTGAGCCTAAATAATTCTCGATACCAACAGCAGTAGCTGGTTCAGTTGTCTTAATGCTTTCAATTTCAAATTGTTGTCCATAATTCCTGTTTAAAATCCATTTTCCAGTCACTTCCAATTTTTCACCACATTGAAGCTCAAAAGCATTTCCTACAATGGTTGCCAGACTATTATCCTCTAACCTTACTTTTCCAACTATAAACCCGGTTTCAGAATTTTTAAAAATAGTCTTCTCTAAAATTCCTCTGATTTTACTTTTTTGATTGTTCATTTTGAGGTAGCTTAAGGCTATTTGCAGCCTCAAATTCTTTTATAAACTTTGGAATAGAATCTACGGGTAGTTCTACTCTCTTACAATCTTTCCTATACTCAACATCTATTAATCTACTGCTCAGAAATTTCCTGCCTAAAATAAATCTAACAGGGATTCCTATTAAATCTGAATCTTTAAATTTTATTCCTGCACTTACATCTCTATCATCATAAAGAACTTCGACATTTAATTTTTTTAAAGTCTTATATATCATATCACTTGCTTTAGATAACTCGCTATTTTTTTCAGTGGTAACAATAATATTAACTGTAAACGGAGCTATAGAAGGCGGCCATATTATCCCTTTATCATCGTGCAGTTGTTCTATCGCTGCTGCAAGTATTCTAGTGACCCCTATTCCATAACAGCCCATGACTAAAGGCTTCAACTTTCCATCTACATCCAGAAATCTGGCATCCAGCTTCTTACTATATTTATTGCCTAACTTGAAAATATGTCCAACCTCAATTCCTTTTTCAATCTTCAGTTCTTTCCCGCAATTAATACATCTGTCGCCCTGCTCTGGATAAGTAAAATCGCCCCGCTTGTTTATTTTATTATCTTTATTTTCCTTACCAGTCTCAGAAATGGATTTTGACATTTCATAATTTGCTGAATAACCGCACGCCGGACAAAAAACCAATTTTTCTTCACCGTTTTCAGCAAGTACCATAAATTCATGGGAATAGCTCCCGCCGATCAGCCCCGTCTCAGCCTCAACCACCTTGTACCGGAGACCAATTCTTTCAAGTATCCTGCAATAAGCATCGTACATCTTCTTATAAATAACCGCCAAATCATCATCATCCCTGCAGAAGCTATAGGCATCTTTCATAATAAACTCTCTGGCTCTGAGTAACCCATATCTCGGTCTCATTTCATCCCTGAACTTGACCTGGATTTGATATAAATTTACAGGCAGATTTTTATATGATTTCAAATCTAAATATGCCAGATGGGTTATTAGCTCCTCATGAGTAGGTCCAAGACAGAAATCCCTTTTGTTCCTATCTTTTAACCTGAACATTTCAGGACCATACTCTTTCCACCTACCTGACTTTTCCCATAAAACCGAAGGCTGCATAACCGGTAAAAATAACTCGATAGCTCCCGAATTATTCATTTCCTGTCTGATTATCTCTTCAATTTTTTTTAGGACCCTGAATCCCAGTGGCAAAAAAGAATAAATACCTGATGCAACTTTTCTGATAAGTCCAGCTCTCAGAGCTAAGGAATGGCTTGGTATTTCGGCTTCACTGGGTATTTCTTTTAACGTTGGAATAAAAAATTGAGAAAATTTCAATTTAAGCTCCTTTTACCTATTTAAATTAATCTTTCTAACTCCTTTTTTAATTCTTTAACTGCAATATTTTTATCTACTCTTTTTATCACTCTGCCCTTTAAAAATACTGCAGCCTTATCTTTACCAAAGGCTATCCCCAGATCTGCATCTTTTGCTTCTCCGGGTCCATTTACAATACAACCCATAACTGCTAATTTCAAATTCTTTTTTGTGTCTGCGGTCAGCTTCTCAATTTCATCTACAATTTGCTCTAAATCATCCGTCGTTCTTCCGCATGTTGGACAGGAAATGATATCCACTCCCACCTTTCTTAAGCCTAAACTATTAAGAATTATATATGCAGCTTTTACTTCATCAATTGATTTTCCTGTCAGCGAAACCCTGATGGTATCTCCTATTCCTTTAGACAGTAAGATGCCAATGCCCACTGAAGACTTTATGCTGCCCCTGAATTTAGGTCCTGCTTCAGTCACACCTAAATGTAAAGGATAATCAACTTTATTTGATACCAGCTCATATACATTTATGGTATCCAGAACTGATGATGCTTTTGCCGATATTTTAAAATTTTTAAATTTTAAACTTTCTAAAAGTCTAACATTTTCCAGCGCGCTTTCAACCATTGAGCTGACAATGTTCCCGTTATTTTCTTTCAAAATCTTTTTATCTATAGAACCTGAATTTATTCCAATCCTTACGCCAATTTTTTTCTTTTTGGCTTTTTTTACAATCTCTCCAACTCGTTCATGTCCACCTATATTTCCCGGATTTATTCTTACTCCATCAATTCCAATATCCATGCATTCCAGTGCTAATCTGTAATCAAATTGAATATCAGCTACTACTGGAACTGAAAAAATCCCTTCATCAATTAATCGTTTAAGATAACTTATGGATATCTTTTCGGGTATCGCTATTCTAATGAGCTCGCAACCACTGCCGATCAGCTCTTTTATTTCACTTCTAATGTCGTCTAAATCCTCCAGCTTGCTTTTAGTCATAGACTGGACAATAATAGGACTGCTGCCCCCTATTTTTAATTTCCCTACCTTCATGACCTTAGTTTTTTTTCTTTTTATTTGCATTTAAGATTATTATGTATTTAATTATTACATATTCATTATATTAAAAGGTTTTATTATATCAAAAACAATACCAATAATGAGTATGGAAACCAGAATAAATATGCCCGCAAAATTAAAAATCTCCAAAACTTTCCTGGGTACGGGTTTTCTTCTTATAGCTTCAATTATAATTAATACAATATTTCCTCCATCCAGAGGAAGTATTGGGATCAAATTACTAAAACCTATTAGAATAGAAACAAATGCAACAAAGAAAATAAAATTCTGCATACCCGTTGATGCATATTGTTGAAATATGCTTACTACCCCAATCGGTGAAACAGGCCTGGCTTCACTAAGAGGTATTTTACCTGAAAATAGCATTCCAATAACCTTGACATAACCAATACTTATATCCCATGTCATCTTAAAGCTTTCTTTTACTATCTCAAGAAAGCCTAATTTCTCCTCAACACTACTTGGACTTATCCCTAAGTACCCCTGACCTTCCACATTATTCAGTTTTACTTCCAGTTTTATTTCCTCCCCGTTACGGATAACAGTATAAGTCACTTCCTTACCGGGATATTTCTTGGTCAGGACAGAAAAATCATCCCAGCTCTCAATTTTTTGATCATTAAGAGCAACAACCTCATCACCTATTTCAAAACCGTTTTTCTCAGCAGGCGCTTCAGGCTGAACATAATCAATGATTGTTGTGGGAACCAGCACACCCATACTCAAGAAGATTCCAATCAGTATTACTGCAAAGATTACATTAAACACGGGTCCACCAATTGAGACCAGCAGTTTCTTATAGAAGGGCTTGTTGTGGTAAGACTTATCCTTCATGTCAGGCGGTATGGATTCATTTCTATCCATACCTAATAATTTATTGTACCCTCCTACCGGTATGGCGCTTATTCCGTAAGTGGTACCTCTCCTGTCTTTAAATTTAAAGAGCTTTGGACCAAAGCCTATAAAAAATTCTTCAACATGTATCCCACTTAATTTAGCCATTAAGAAGTGTCCGAATTCATGGACTATTACTATCAGGGACAATCCGATTATTGCCAGAATATATTGAAGAATAACAATCAAACTTTGCATAAGAAATCACAACCTGCCAAATCTTCTATTTCTCTGCTGATAATAATAAATTGCCTTCAGGAAGTTTTTCTTTTTAAAATCCGGCCAGAGCGTTTTTACAAAATAAAATTCGCAGTATGCAATCTGCCACAACAGGAAATTACTTACTCTATATTCACCGCTGGTTCTTATTAAAAAATCTGGATCAGGGAAACCTTTTGTAAACAGGTAATCTGAAAATGTTTTTTCATCCAATTTTTCAATGTCTATGTCATTTCTACTAGCTGCTTTATGTATCTTCCTGGCCGCATCTACAATTTCCTGCCTGGAG
This sequence comes from Actinomycetota bacterium, assembly GCA_013202875.1. Classification (GTDB taxonomy): domain Bacteria; phylum Actinomycetota; class Humimicrobiia; order Humimicrobiales; family Humimicrobiaceae; genus Hydromicrobium. The sequence continues at coordinate 25,325 of JABMRD010000065.1, forward strand.
CCGTAATCAAAAGCAATACTGAAAAAAAGCTTATTATTATTTGCAGTTTGCTTTTCTGCATTTTCAAAAGCTTCCAGTATTTTATAAGGAATTAACTTTCTCTCACCTATCAAGAATACTCTTACATCATTTTTGTTCAAGGTTTCCAATTCCTCTTTTAATGATTCCAGAAATAGATTTAATAAAAAATTGACTTCGTCTTTTGGTCTTTGCCAGTTTTCACTTGAAAATGAGTATACAGTTAAGAATTTTATTCCTAACTGTACGCATGTTGTTATGACTTCCCTGAGAGCTTCAACCCCTGCCTTATGACCAACGGACCGTGGCAATTTTCTTTTTACAGCCCATCTGCCATTTCCATCCATAATAATAGCCACATGCTCTGGAATATTATTTTTTTTTAGCTCTTTTACGGTCGGAACTCTTATAGAAGAAAAAATAGAAGAAATTAAACTCAAAGTATTTCCTACCTACACTTCCATAATTTCTTTTTCTTTCTGGGCTAAAGAATCATCAATCTTCT
>JABMRD010000066.1 GCA_013202875.1 Actinomycetota bacterium
AAATTATTTTCACAGATAAAAAGAACTGGCAGTTTTTTTAAAACAGCGAAATTGACCGATTCATAAAAAACTCCTTCTTCAATTGCAGCATCTCCGAAAAAAACACAGCTTATCTGATCGGTCTTTTTTAGTTTTATTGAAAGTCCGAGTCCCACACTCAAAGGTATTGTTCCGCCAACAATAGCAGTGCTCCCCATAAAATTAACACCTATGTCAATTAAATGCATTGACCCGCCTTTCCCATGTGAACAGCCTGTTTCTTTACCATAAATTTCAGCTATCATCTCACTTGGAAAAAACCGAGAGTTTCTTCCTACAAACCAAGTTTTAAAAATGGAAAAATTGCTCTCAGGAACCTTCGAAGCCCACGCGCTTGCTGCAAAAACTGTGATAATTCTCTGTCTCTTATAGCGCGCAATAATCGCCTCCCAAATGAATAATAATGACGGGGCAAATCGAAACTCCTCCGATATAAGCCAACTAGATATGAACATAACATTAACCTGATAGCATCTTTTGAATAATTATAATGCTTGAGTATCTTTAAATTGATTTTTTCAACAGGGAAATGAAAAATGGTCTCCCGGGCGCGCTGCTTAACGGCTTGCGCATACTTGCCGTTCAAATCTGCCTTGTAGAGGTTGTAATAAATAACAAATGCGTTCTGCCCCATGGTTTTGATTCGTTTTTTATTGATAATATCGCTCCAAGCGTTTTCTGGTTTGCCGCGCACACTGACCACCTTTTCGGTTATCGCCACAGAACCAAAGCTAGAAAGCAAAAACTGAGAGGCAAAGAATTCATCTGATTCCACCAAACCAAATGCATTTGCCTCTTCCATCGACAAATAAAAAGGATAGTGAAAAACACCCATCGAACGGGCCACGGGCAGATTAAAAACAATGCCAGACCATGCTTGGACACCAATGCGGTCATATCCCAACATATTGATATAGGTATCACCCGGCAGAATCTGCCAGATATCGCGTTTCCCCATACTCAAAGGAAGATGAATCATTGTCTTGCAATCGGTATTTTCTATAATCGAATTGGCAACGCAAAGGTGGCACTCCAAATTTCGTTCCATTAGATCGACTGCCTCGGATAAAAATTGCCGATCCGTCCACCAATCATCATGTTGCATATTAACGACATATTTTCCAGTGCAGTGATCAAAACCATAAACCCAATTATCTGAAGATAAGTTTTTATGTTGTCTGTAAAAAAATAGGTGAAACTCATCATTTTCATATTTTCTGAACTCTTCAACCATTGGTTCCAAAGGCGTAGGTGAACAATCGTCTAAAAAAAACAGCTCAATGGGTCGGTAATCTTGTTCTACGATGGACTGCAACGTCTTTTTGGAATAAATAGGGTTGTTATATGCGGGGACAAATATACTCACTACCGGTTTGTTCATATTCAATTTCCTCCAACATTATATAAAGTTTTTGTGCTCTGATGAGCTTAATCTAAAAAATCAAGTAACCTATTGTTTAATAAATAAAGGACTTAGGTGTCACAAGTATACATGACATGAATACCAAGATCAAAGATAAAAACATTTACTATCGGAGATGCTCATATACCTCCAACCCTGCACAAATAATAACTATCTCTTTATCCATTTTTCCCTTTTATACCCAAGATATATTCTTTTAATGCATCCTGCCATGGCCGCATATTATTTAATCCCAGTAGGTTAAGTTTACGATTAATCAGCATCTCCGATCTTCCTCTTGGTGCTGGCAAAGGAAAAGCATCGCTTGTCACAGGTTTTATAACCACATCTTTTCTTTCAAGGTATTCTATTATTTTTTTTGCAATATCGAATCTAGAACAACATCCTTCGTTTACCATATGAAAAAGACCATAATTTTTTGTAGATATAACAGTTAAAATATTTTTTGAAAAATCCTTAGTAAAAGTAGGACTTCCGAATTTATCAGTTACTACATGTATCTCATTTTTTATCTTAGCAAGTTCTACTATTTTTTCTACAAACTTTTTATCTTTCTCATATCCTCCTATCATCCAACCTGCCCTGAAGATAAAATAATTGTTCGTTAAAGAAGTTACTATCTTTTCTCCTTCAAACTTACTCTTTCCATATACACTAATAGGATTAGGTTCATCTGATTCTAAATATGGTTCCGATTTTTCTCCATCAAATACGGCACCTGTGCTTATATAAACCAAGGTTGCACCCATCATTTTTGCAATCAAAGCCATATTTTCTGTTCCTTTAGCATTGGTATTATAAGCATGATCCGGACTTAATTCGCATTTATCAACATTTGTCTCTGCAGCTAAATGCATAATAATATTTGGTTTAAATTTAATTGCGATTCTATCAATTTCTTTCTTATCCCTAATATCCATCTTAAAAATAACTTTGTTATCTATCCCATTAATATCTGTCATGTATACATTATAACCATTTTGACATAGCAAAGGATAAAGCGCATCAGCCAACATGCCATTCCCTCCAGTCATCAAAACTTTTAATCTCATTTTAAGCTCCAACTCTTTTGAAAAAATTTATTATAAAAGCTTAAATATAAATAAAATTGGTAAACCTTTTTATAAATTATTAAATCCAACAAAAGCTCTAATCTGCTCATATCCTAAAATGAAGGGTTGGAGGATATGTGGTTTCTCATCCACAACATTTGACAGTATCTCGGCATATCAAATACACGATCCGGACCAAATCTTTCTTTTAATCCCAATGTTGTCCCAAATATCCTTTTTGGATCATCTACCCCTAATCCGAAACAAATTACAGATTTATCCTGTTCCATTGCATAGAACATAGCCTCGTTTATTGCTTGAGCATAATTCAATTTGCGAATTTTATTATTTTGCATAAATATCCTTAAATGCTTCCTCGTCTTTTGGAAAATCAGAATCTTCGGCAAATTTAAAAGCCAGATCTAATTCTTTTTGAATATTAATTTCCATTTTATTTATCTCATTTTTTGTAATTATGAACTCTTTAATCAAAAAAGTTTCAAAAATACTTACAGGATCCCTTTCTTTCCAGAAATTAAACTCTTCTTGAGTTCTGTAACCCAAATCATTATCATAATTATGTCCACAATGCTCTCGCCACCTATACGTCTTAAATTCAAAAAAGTAAGGACCTCCGCCATTTCTTATTGAATTAACTGCAGAACTAACTTTATTATATATTTCCAAAACATT
>JABMRD010000067.1 GCA_013202875.1 Actinomycetota bacterium
GAGTGATGAAATTCCTCTGTTGGGCAGGAGTGCAAAGGAAAGAATCGATTAATTTATATCACTTATTGCAGATTTTAGAAGCTTTGCCTTAGAGCGTGGGGTTAGTGAGGTATTGCAGAAAATATGGGAAAAAACCGGATATATGAAAGAGCTTGAGCGGGAAAACACCATCGAAGCTTTAAACAGAATAGAGAACTTAAGGGAACTTTTAACTGTTACCAGAGAGTATGAAGAAAAAGCTGTAGTAAATAACATCCCTGCTGATTCCATTAGAGATTCTCAGGGTTCTGATACTGAAAAGGACGCCAGGGATGTTAGCAGCCTATATAATCTGGATGGATTTCTGGAAGAAATCTCACTCCTTACCGATATTGATAATTATGATGAAAGTACGGATGGACTGGTGCTGATGACTCTTCATAATGCAAAGGGGCTTGAATTTCCGGTAGTATTCATAATAGGAATGGAGGAAGGAATTTTTCCACATTCCAGAAGTATGAATAGTATTGAGGAGCTGGAAGAAGAAAGAAGGCTGTGCTATGTTGGTATTACCCGGGCCAGGGAAAAGGTATTTTTATCTTCTTCGGTGTCACATAGTATCTATGGTGATACCAGCTTTAGAACTGTTTCGAGGTTTATAAATGAAATCCCCCCTGATCTTGTAATTGATGAAAACAGGATTGAGTCTGAAAGTATGAAGCAGGGCACGGCAGCAGAAAAAAATGGGTATGGCGGTAATTACAGTTATAAAAAGGGTGATTTAATAGAGCATAAGTATTTTGGGCAGGGTAAAATTTTAAAAGTAAAGAAGCTGGTGGATGACTGTGAACTGGATGTGATTTTTGACAGGGCTGGCATAAAACATCTGCTGGTAAGTTTTGCTCCTATAAAAAAGATAAAGTAATTTATGCTATTTTAAGTTTTCGGGATTTAAGTCTTCCAGTCCTTCAGTTACGAACCTCCCATCCTTTCTTATCAGGATATCATCAAAATAAATTTCCCCGCCTCCATATTCGGGTGTTTGTATGCATACGAGGTCCCAGTGTATCGCGGAATCATTGTCATTTGATGCTTCCTTGTAGCACTTTCCCGGTGTGAAGTGAAAGCTTCCCATTATTTTTTCATCGAACAGAGTATCTTTCATAGGCCTGGTTATATATGGGTTGACACCTATGGAAAATTCTCCTATATATCTGGCTCCTTCGTCTGTATCAAAAACCTTGTTGATTCTTTCTGTATCACTGGCGGTGGATTCAATAATCTTACCATTTTTGAAATGTAGGCTGATATTTTCATAAGTAACACCCTGATAGACGGCAGGGCAGTTATAGGCCAGCCTGCCATTTATAGAATTTCTTACCGGAGCTGTAAAAACTTCACCATCCGGAATATTAAATTCACCATCACATTTTCTAGCGGGAATATCTTTGATGGAGAAGGTCAAATCAGTATCTTTACCGGTTATATGGACCTTATCTGTTTTATTCATCAGCTTTACCAGATTATCCATAGCTTTTGACATCTTGCTATAGTCCAGATTGCACACATTAAAATAAAAATCTTCAAAAGCTTCCGTACTGGTATTTGCCAGTTGTGCCATTGAGCTATTGGGATATCTTATAACCACCCACCTGGTGTTGTTTATTCTTTCCTCATTTACCGCTTTAACAAAATATTTCATATAAGCAGCCATTTTTTCCGGTGCGATATCACTCATTTCACTAACATTATCGCCGGCTCTTATTCCTATGAAGGCATCCATTTCCTTCATACGGACAAGTTCGTATTTAGCCAGGGATTCCAGTTGTTCCGCAGTGTTTTCTTTAAGCAGCTCCCTTATAATGCTATTATCTCTTAAATCTGTATAAGGCACTCCTCCAGTTTTATATATTTCTTTTATGAGAGCCCTGGTAAGTGGAATTCCGGAGCTGCCGACACACTCTATTAGAACTTTTTCTCTTTTTTGTACCTTGCAGGAATAATTTACAAGGTTTTTTGTCAGTTTTTCTATTCTCGGATCCATTATATCACTCTTTTCTTATTTCCAATTGTACTGCCTGTTTATATAAAAGGTAATTATACAGCAAAATTTTTTAATTAAAATAAAGTATAACAATTATACTATAAAATTGTCTTCCAACTAATTATTATTTTAAAAAGAATGATGGTTTTAGCTGTAAGATAAAAAAAATATTTGAGAAATTAATTTATAGAAGAAGTACATATATGTTTAAAATTGGTAGCCCCAAGTATTACAATTTCGAACCGGATTATTAAAGAATTAAATAATCTGAATAAATTATTAATATCTTAGACTATTCAGTTTTTTTATTTTTTTATAACATTTTGATGTCCAACTCCAGAGGTCATGTCCTGTATTATCCATAAATATTACTTGGTTCATAAGATCAGTACTAATGATTGGACGTAAAGATTTTTCTTCTTTCTTAGGAATAATTATGGCATGTAAATAATCATATAGTGAAAGGCTGTCTTTTATCTTGCAGGGATGATATCCGTCATTACAGTAATCCGGATGAGATAATAACTTCTGATAATCAAAGTAATAACTTATTCCTGGGTAAAAGCTATCTTTTAGATGCTCTTCTGATGGATTTTTTCCAAGCATTCTTTCCATTACAAGTCTGTCTCCTGCAATACAGTTTCCAAAAGAGAACTGGATATATTCAAAATAATCTGCAGGATCCCCTGCAGCATTTCTCTTTTCCTTCATAAGGGTTTTTCCATCTGTCTTTCTAGACTTGCAAGCTGATAGTATTTTACCTTCCTTAAAAATTGATAACGAATTCTGTACAGATGCAGTATGTTTTAAGAAATTTGTCATACAGCCCTTTTCAATGCAACTTCTGCAGTGGGTAAGTTTTTTAGGCAAAGCTACAATATTTTTCTTTCCTTTATTAAAATAATCATCAATAGCGGTACTAATAGTTTTTAATGTCTTTTCATCTTGAAACCATATGGCAATTCTTCTTCCATGCTTCAATTCATAGATTAAGAAATTTATGAAATCAAAAGTCTCCCATCTGTTTGGATTCGGATAGTTAGAAAGTGAATTGTAATATCTGCGTATGCTCATATCATTTCCATAGCGCCAGAGGATCCTATAGTCATAGCTGTCGAAAGTAACCAGTACATCAAAACCTTTATCTTTTAGCACCCTTACAATCTGTTGGCCTTCAATAATTTTCTTGTCTGCTACAACCTGGGCAATTCTATTTTTATATATCCATTTAATGTTCATTTGATGCATAACCAATATAATATTTAGAGTTATTATAATAACGGATTAACTGATATAATTTAACACCTAATAATAGGAGCCCCAAGTTACAAAATTTCGAACCAAATTATTGAAGAATTGGTAAAGCTTAATAAATATAAATAAGTATTATTATTTTAATATTAATCTAGATACTCTATCCTAAGCGGGGGTCCCCTACGAACGAACCAATTCCCGGACCAAGTACCAGTATAAAAAATATAAGTACTATAAATCCCAATATTAACCAAACATTTGAACGTGGCAGCTGAATAGAATCCATAGAATCGTTTGAGCGGGGTAAGGGAATAAGGTTTATCACTATCACCCATAGGATGAAATGGATGTACGCAAGAGCAGAAGCCAGGTAAGGACTTGACTCAGGTGGTAATGTAGTAAATGGGTTTCTTATGAGGGACAGGGTTTGGACGGCAATCATTGTAGCTACAGGAATGGCAGTAATTTTCAGCAATGTAAGACGATGACCCTTCATCCTTGGTATCCATTGGCGCAATGAAAGAACATAGCCTGATACTATAAGAACCAGGCCTATCCCGATGATAATAATTTTCCAGATATTTTGCTGTTCTAAAGTAGAGATAAATTCAGTCCAATCTCCAAATTCAAAAAGAGTGTTTGTAATCATATTCATAGCAACGATAATTATGCTGAAGGTTGCAAAAAGCCATAGAAAATAACATATGGCTGTGTCCATTGCTTTCCTCCATTTTAATGCCAGTATTGCCAGGGCACCCGTTACGATGTTGACTATTGTTCCACCCAGGACGACTAATCTAATTTGGGTAAACCCTTGTTCTGCAATAAACTTTTCCCAGTCAACATCAAGGTATGCTGTAAAAGTTGATACTGCTTTTACAGGTATTCCCACAACGAGAGCTGCTCCAGCGTGTCCAACAATCTCATGCAAGATGTTGACCAACACCCAGGCAATAATGGATATAGCTATTAGTGTTGGTATGTTTATTTTTGGTTGGTTTTCGTATGTAGACATTTTTATATCTCCACCTATTAGTAAATAATAGTATCTTACAGTTTAAATAAAAATATTTAAAGCGTAATAATAAAAAATACAATAAAACTATAACTTTTATTTAAGAATTGATTTTTGCTGGTAGCCCCAAGTATTACAATTTCGAACCAGATACTAAAAGAATTAAATGATTTTAGAGACATACTTAGTGATTTTATCATGAATTTGTGTATTCCAAGATTACAATAGCAAGAACTTTTAGATTATACTTAGGTTAAAATAATAGATTTACATAATGTGATTTTCCACCCACTATTTACCACTTTTAGATAGCACATAATGATAATAATAATCTAATATTTTGGACTCAGAGGTTTTCATGTTCTTTTTTAAATTTTTTCCAGATCTCAATATTTTCCTTAAGCAATGCAGGAATATCTAAATCATAAGGACATTTTTCTACACATTCCCTGCATTCAACACATTCCCCGGCTTTTTCAATAGCTTTTTCCTGAAAGCCAATCACACTATCATAATCGACTCTTTTTATCATACTCTGGGTAATTAGTACTGTAGTTATGGGTATTCCTTCTGGACAAGGTTGACAGTAACCACATCGATGACACCAACTGTTTCCAAATTCCTTTTTAATTCTTTTTATTTTCTGCTTCTCTTTCTCTGTAAAAGGTCGGGGGTTTTTAACAATATTTATGATTTCTTCCATTTCTTCAGTTTTTTCTATACCAGGATCGGGAACTATTTCTTCAAACTGGGCTAGGTATCTGAAGGCCAGGTCAGCATCTTCTAGCATTCCTCCTCCCATGGGCTTCATGGCTATAAAACCAATGTTTAATTTATGAGCTAGTGGTATTAATTTTTCCTCAGGTTCAGTGTCAATAAAATTTAAAGGAATCTGGGTGACCTGGAATCTTTCTGTACCCATCATTTTTTCTGCAATTTTAGGATTATGTGAGCTAAAAGCATAATATCTTATTTTTCCATTTGAAACAGCGTCCTCCAGACCTTCATAAGCACCCTTGGGACTCATTACTTTTTCAAAATCTTCCTTATTGCTTACACAATGCAGTTGATATATATCAATATAATCTGTACCAAGCCTTTTTAGGCTAAGGTCTATATGGGATAGGATTGCTTTTTTGTCCCGAGCTGCGGATTTTGATGAGAGTACCAGATTATTGCGCTTAAATATTTTTATTGCTTCACCTATTTTTTCTTCACTATCTCCATAACCATTAGCGGTGTCAATAAAGTTTATTCCCATATTTATAACATCCCTGATAACCTTAACTGCATCTTCTTTACTCAGGCGCATTATGGGAATTCCCCCCATGGCAATTTTACTCACTTTTAAATCTGTATTACCAAATCTTTTTCTTTCCATAAATCCCTTCATAATAGGAATAAGACAAAATAATTATTTTTATCAATATAACGTTAATTCTATAATATTTTAAAAATAAAACAAAAAAGACTATTGTTTGGTTTTATGTCAATAGTATAAGAAACATAATGATAATAACATTTCTTCTAAAAACTAGTGAATTTGGTAGCCCACAGAGGACTCGAACCTTTTAAAAAATTTATAAATTATTCTATTTTAAATAACTCAAAAGCTCACCAATCTGATCTTTTTTACCGATTGTTAGTGTGGCGACCATCACTGTCGGTACATTTTACCTAGCTTTCCTGTATGCCTTCTTATAGATAGTCTGGTAAAGATTATTATAGTCTTCACCCCAGTATAGTTTTAGGATTTATAAAAAACTCTTGAACAGGGATAAAAAAGAAGCTAAAAAACTGGGATTGTGCACATCTGCATTTATAAGGTAGGCTATTATAGATAAGGTGAGTTATAATACAGTTTATTAAAATGATTTGCTGATAGAATTTTGTGTTTTATGTGATTAGAGATAGATAAGAAAGGTGTATAATAAATGTCTATAAGATATATTTAAAAGAGGATTTTTTATATGAAAGCAGTGATTATTGAAAAACCTGGTCAGGTTTATGTTAAAGAAATACAATATCCTAAACCAAGAAAGGATGAGATTATTATCCAGGTAAAGAATTGTGGTATTTGTGCTACGGATTTTCACATCTATAATGGTGACTTTGTGGGTTCTTACCCAATTGTTCCTGGGCATGAGGTTTCTGGTACTGTAGTTGAGTTAGGCTCAGATATTTCCGGACTAAAAGTTGGAACCAGGGTTACAGTTGATCCAGGTATTTATTGTGGTGCGTGCTACTTCTGTAAAACTAATCGTGGCAATCATTGTCAAAATTGGCAAGCATTGGGTGTTACTAGAAATGGTGGTTTTGCTGAATATATGGCAGTACCTTATAAGAATGTTTATAAGATTCCAAATAGCATGTCTTTTATAGAAGCTGCCTTTGTTGAACCAGTGTCTTGTATAGTTTATGGCTTACGAAAGTTAAAAATAATTAATGGTGACAATGTGTTGATATTTGGAGCTGGTCCAATTGGATTACAAATGGCACAATTAATTCAACATGGCAATGCAGCATCTGTTACTATAACAGATCTAAAACCAACACGTTTGGAGTTGGCCAAAACATTGGGTATAAGTAAGGCAATATTGTCTGATGATAAACTGTTTCAAGTTCTAAAAGATATTGCACCACTTGGATTTGATGTTGTTATAGATGCCACAGGTGTGGCTAAAGTGGCAGAGATAGCTATTAGCTACGCCAAAAACACTGGTAAAATTATGTTCTTCGGGGTCTGCTCACCAAAAGATAAGATTATGATTAGCCCCTTCGAAGTCTACAAGCGTGACCTTGAAATCTATGGTTCTTTTGCATTGTGCTATACATTTTATCCTGCACTTGACCTTATTAATAATAAGGTGTTGGATGTGAAATCACTTGTTTCTGACCGTGTTTGTTTGGATGATTTACCGATGGTATTGAAGTCAAAGAAATTTAGAGAAGACAGTATGAAAATAATTTTAGAAATTTAGAGCTATTGAATTTGAAAATAAAAAAGCTAAAATCAATAGAGAAATAAAGGTCGAATGGCGGAGCCGATAAGCCTAGCGCAAGCCTTCTAAATCTAGAAGATATAGAACCAGATTTAACGATTGGTGAAGATAACCCAATCAATATAGATCTTACTTTCAGAAAGAAAATCAAAGTTATTTAAATACAATTATTTTCAATTTAGTAAATAGAGAAAACAGGAGGCAAGGGTGTCCTTACCCCATATTATAGGGATATGAGAACATAAGCATGCTATAAAATCTACTGCGTCAATAAGGACGGCACTTTTAAAAAGGGTGACCAGGTGTCAGTGATTTTTCCTTTAAAATAAACTTAATGGGCGGAGAATATTCTATATCCCCTGCTGTTGGTTATAATGACAATAAGACCTACTGTGACTGGATAAATAATATGTTTACCATAAATATAATTCACAGGAATATAGCGTAGGGCCTGGCAGATCTGGACCCGGAAATAAGTATAGAAAAATAATTTTTTAAATTTTTATTAGCAACAATAGTTTAAAGATTTACAGAGGTCTTCTTCTATTATTTGAAATTTTGCTGTAAAATTTAATGTTTTACTGGATGAAATTTATATAAGATCAGATATATATGACTAAAGATTGCGTAGATTGATTGGATTTATAGATATGGATATTAAGGATATAAAGCACAGAAGGATAAAATTTATAGTATGCGACGTAATTTATGATGAACTAAAAAATAAAATACCAGAAAGCTGGAAAGTAGTAAATCTTGAAAAAAGACTTCACGAACATAGTGACTTGCTTAGAGAAAAGCTTCAGGATGAGATAAATAAGTCTCAAGATTATGATATTATTGTCTTGGGGTATGGACTTTGTGGTAATGGAATAGCAGGGCTTGTATCCTCAAAAGTGCCTTTGGTTATTCCCAGAATTGATGATTGCATCTCACTACTTTTAGGTTCTGTTGAGGAGCGAAAGAAGCAGTTAAAAACTGAACCAGGCACTTATTTTTTAACTCGTGGATATCTTGGAGAAGCTGAAGATTTTATTGTATCAGGGTTTTCTGAAATAAGAGATAAATATGATAAAGAGACCTGGCAGTGGATAGTAAAGGAGATGTTAAAGAATTATAGAAGAATTGTTTTTATTAATAATGGAAATTACAATCCTTCTGAATGGAGAAAAAAAGCTAAACGGGAAGCGACTAAGCTTGGACTAAGATTTGAAGAACTTAAGGGATCAAATAAGTTTTTAGATAAAATTGTAAATGGAAATTGGAATGGCCAGTTTATCTTAGCAAAACCTGGCGTCAAAATAACTTTTGATATGTTTCATAATCTTGTTTCCAAATAATTTCTGCCTGATAGCTAACAGCAATTAATCATCTAAAATAATTTTTCTAAAAGATTCTACCATATATGCTTAAAGCAGTCTAATTTTTAAAAAAGCAAATTTGATTTCGGGAAGTTCTTGCCTTTTAGATAAAAAATGATAGTAATTAGTAATATCATTTAAGATTGGAGAAAATATGAATAGAAATTATATGAATACTAGTTTAAAAAAGGCCACATCCTATCTTGCAAGAATCGTATAAAAAGGTGGCTATTTATTTTATTAAATTATTTTCAGATACTTTTTTTAAATGAGGCAACGATACCGTTTCAGATACTTTTTAAATAAATCAATTCGGAATATTGACATAATAGAAAGTATAGTATAAAATAAAAACGTTTACGTAAACGTTTATTCTTGGTATATTAATATTCATTTTACTAATTTTTTTAATTTAAATTTATAAGATAGAGATTAGAAAAATATAAAGAAAGAAAAGGAAAATATAAGATGAGTAAATGGAAGATACCACCTGAAGGTGGACATATGGATTTGGCTACTGGCATATATTTCCAGAATATGACTGGAAAGGAAATAGAAAAAAGATTAAAAGAAAATGATCTTATAATCATACCTGTAGGCAGTACAGAAAATCACGGACCGCATGCATGCTTAGGAGAAGATACTTTTTTAGTAACAAGACTTGCCGAGCAAGTGGCTTTAAAAACAGGTTGCACTGTTGCGCAGCCAGTATGGTATGGTTCACATCCTTATAATCATCTTGGAATGCCCGGTACGATAGTTGTTCCTGAAGAAGATCTTGCTGCTTACCTACGCGCAATAATTGCCGGTTTCTGGAATGCAGGCTTTAGAAAACAAATATTTATTAATGGCCATGCTCAGGACTATGTTATTCCTATGGCTATTCACCAGTTTGGCAAAAAATTCCAGGTTCCAGCAGTAATAGCTTATCTTAACTGGTGGTTTTCAATCAGAAAGCATATAAGAACGAAGGAATATGGTGGTCCTTTTGAAACTCCCTTTGTGCATGCTGATGAATGTGAGACTTCTTTTTCACTGGCCTTGTTTCCTGAGATGATTAAAATGGAGGATGCGGTAGATACTAAGGGTGAAATGTACATAAAGGATGGAATCGTAGATAAATCTGGTCTTGCATATGGTTATCCTATAAGATTTTATGACCATGTTGGGCTAACAGGAATGGAGTTATTAATTACTCCAGAAGGTGTAGTTGGTAAGAGCAAACTGGCTTCTGCAGAAAAAGCAAAACCCGGTGTGGAAGCTGCTATGGATTATCTGGAAGACCTTGTAAATGAGATAATGAAAAAATTTCCACCAGGAAAGCTTCCTCCAACCGAGAAAATGACCCAGAGATCTAAGGAAGAAATTGAAGCAGTAATAAAAGGTCCACGTAAGGGTGGAAAACATATATATACTATTTGCTACCCTACTTAAATTATTATAATTATTAAATTTTTTTATAAAAGTTGGGAGAATTATAAATGGAAATTTATGTAAAGGGAGAAAAAGATTACGTTGATGGTAAAACTATAAAAGCAGCAGTAATGGTCGAGCCGGGAAAAATGGAAGTTCAGGAGCTTCCCTGGCCTAAGCTTGAAAGAGGTGCATTAATACTTAAAATGCATATGGCAGGAATTTGTGGTACTGATAAACATGCCTACAGAGGTGGAAAAGAGAGAATCCTATATGGAGGAACTGAAGCAGAGCAGGAGATAGCATATCCTGCTGTTCATGGGCATGAAAATATTGGTGAAATAGTTGAAATGCATCCTGAAGACAAATACTTAATAGAGTATCACGGACAAGAGTTGAAAATTGGGGAAAGGGTAACTATGTGCCCTAACATAATATGTAGAAACTGCTGGTACTGCAGGCACATATATGCTTATCCTTTCTGTGCAAAAAATACTACAATCGGTCTCTCATTTCCAAGTAATAAACATCCATATGTAGCTGGCGGGTGGGCTGAATATATGTATGTCCCAAAGGGAACATGGGTTTATAAGGTGCCTGAAGATATGCCTGATGAATTTGGAGCGCTGGCTGAAATTTTTGTAGTTACTTCAACTCTTGATAGAGCGAAAGAGTTTTCAAGGCTGGAAGCACGAGGTTTTGGTTTTGGAGATACAGTTGTAATCCAGGGTGGTGGAGCAATGGGCCTAACGCATATTGCAAAGGCTAAAATGCTGGGTGCAGGTAAGATAATACTTGTTGATCCCTCTACCAAGAAACTGGAAATAGCAAAAGAATTTGGTGTAGATTTCGGTATAGATGTAAGTACAACTACTAAGGAAGAAAGAGTTGGAATGGTCAAGGATCTAACGGAGGGAAGAGGTGCCGATGTTGTAGTAGAGGTAGTTGGAACAGCAGAATGTGTAAAGGAAGGATTAGAAATGACAAGGAGAGGTGGCACTTATATTGAGACAGGAAATTTTGTTGATTGCGGTGAAGTCTCCTTAAATATACATAGAGATATAGCAGCAAAGAATGTTCTTCTGATTGGAAATACAAATCATCCTCACACCGGTTATTATCAGCATATGGAAATGATGAATAAATACAGAAAAGAATATCCTTTTGAAAAGTTAATAACTCATAGATTTAAACTGGATGATGCAAAAGAAGCAGTTGAGACTTCTCTTGAGGCCGATCCACTTAAAGTAGTTTTTGATATGACAATGTAAAAAGGAAAATAAAAAGATATGTTTGATATTGGCATAAGTTTGTCACAAACGAAGACAAAATTTGGACCTCTCCTGTTTTCTGGATGTTTGGATAAAGGCCTGGAAAGTATTGGTGCTCTTGGATACCAGGGTGTGGAACTGAGTATGTTGAACTCAAAGAAAATTGATGAGAAATGGCTGCTTAATAAACTGAAAGAATTAAATCTGAAGGTCTATGCCTTAGCCACAGGCCAGTCTTATTATACAGATGGATACTCTCTATTCAACAATGAAGAGAAATACAGATTAAAAACCGTAGAAAGGCTTAAGGGACATATCGACCTGGCATACAAACTGGGTGCAATGGTTATTATCGGTGGGATAAGGGGGGAACTGACCGGTTCTCCGCAAGAAAAAAAACTGCAGGAAGCTGAGGGTAGATTAGTACTGATGGAATGTCTTAGATATTCTGAAGAGAAGGATGTAGTGCTCTTAATTGAACCTATAAACAGATATGAAACAAATCTAATAAATACTCTTCAGGATGGTATGGAACTTATTGATGAGATTGGTTCTAAAAATTTAAAATTGCTTCCAGACACTTTTCATATGAATATTGAAGAAAAATCTATTGAAGAAAGTTTGGCAAAAGCAAAATCTTACATAGGATATATACATTTTGCTGATAGCAATAGGTGGGCTCCTGGTCTTGGGCATATTGATTTTAAATCTATAATATCGACCCTGATAAAAATAGGTTATAGAGGTGCAATAGGAATTGAAATACTTCCAGAACCTGATGATTATATTGCTGCAAAAAATTCTATAGAATTTTTAAAAAGTTTTATTTTTAAAGTATAAAAACAGTATTAATTGGTTGTTATTTAATTTTCTAAGAAAAAATTAAAAGAAAGCTGTTGACATAACATTTTAAAATGAGTAATATATAACCGTTTACGTAATCGGTTTAATTTAAATGCTTTTAACCATATGAATTAATAATATTTTAGTTTACCAGCGAAATATTATCTTTAAATATAGTTAAGGAGATTAAATGGAATTAGGGTGCAATACAGTTAATTTTAGAAAAATGGATTTAGACTATGCACTGGAGAAAATAGCAGAAGCAGGATATGAGTATGTAGAAGTTGAAGCAAATCTTAAATGGTGTTCACATGCTGATCCCTGGAAAGATGATCCAGTAAAATTTAAAGATAAGGTAAAAAGTTTTGGATTTAAAGGAGTGTCTGCGATAGGTTCTCATAGGGAACTTATAACATCAGAACAAGGAGTTAAAGATATTAAAAGAGCTCTGGAATGGGCCCACGATGCAGGCGTGCCGGTAATTTTAACTGGTGAAGGAAGAATACCTGAAGGAATGTCTGTTGAAAATGCTATAAGCATACTAAAACCTAGATATGAAGAGATTCTGGAAGTGGCTGAGAAAAATAAGGTCTTTCTTGCTATTGAAGATCATGGGAGTATTTCACTAACACCTGATGGTTTACCAGGATTACTTCGCCTGGTTAAAAGTGAATGGTTTGGGGTTAACTTTGATACTGCTAATATACATAGAGGAGATTATGTAGGTACAGATAGTAAAGGTTACGAGTGGAAAATGGGTACAAAATCAAGGTATGATGAAGTGGAACTGCTCAAAAAAGTTGCAGATAAGGTAAAACATGTTCATATAAAAGATGTAGTTGGCCGTAAAGCTGTAACTTTAGGAAAGGGCGAGATAAATTTAAAAGGTTGTCTTAAGGTTTTAAAAGATACAAATTATTCTGGGGTACTTTCCTACGAGACTGAGGGATTCGAAGATCCAGAAGAAGCTTTCAAAATGATATTAGATAGTAAAGAATTTTTAATTAACGCTCTAAGAAATCTATAAATATAAATTTATTTTAATTTAGCATTTGAAGACATAGGAGGTGGTGTAAATAGACAATATTTTAATAATAAAAATTATAGAAAAACAGTAAAATTATGAAAGGAGAGAAAAAATGAAGAGATTGTCACTGTTGTTGATATTGGTACTTAGTGTAGTAATGATATTTAGTATACTAATGATTGGTTGTAAAGAAGAAGCTGTTGCAGAAGAAGAAGCTGTTGCAGAAAAAGAGGCTGTTGAAGAAGAGGCTGAAGAGGAAGTAGCTCCTGCCGAGAAGTTTGTAATTGGATTTAATCCAAGAGCTCTTACAAGTGTATTCTTTATAACTATGACTGATGCTATACAGGAAGAAGTAAAGAACTATGATGGTATTGAAGTAGAAGTTCTTTCCACTGAAAGCCAGAAAGATATTGAAGGCCAGGTTAAAATTGTAGAGGATTTCATTGAAAAAGGTGTTGATATGCTAGCTATTTCTATAAATGACCCAAGCTCTATGATAGAACCTTTAAAGAAAGCCAACGAGAAGGGTATTCCCATTGTAATTTTGGATTCAATATATCCTTTAGAGGGCGTTGAGGTGCTTGCATATATCGGTCATGACAACACTGAAGGTGGTAAAATGATGGGCGAACATGTAGGAGAACTATTAAATGGCGAAGGAAAAATTGCCATAATTGAGGGTCCTCCTGGAGTATCTGTAATTCAGTGGAGGCAGCAAGGTTTTGAAGAAAGTCTGGTTAATTATCTTGGTATTGAAGTTGTAGCCCAGCAACCTGCAAATGCAGATAGAGGTTTAGCTATGGACGTTATGGAAAATATGCTGGAAGCAAACCCGGAAATAGAGCTGGTTTGGGCTCATATTGATAATATGGCTATGGGTGCCTTGACTGCAATAGAAGGCGCCGGAAAATTAGACGATATCACCATTTGCGGATATAATGGTGACGAAGATGTGTTGGCTATGATAAAAGAAGGAAAGATAAATGCAACTATATTGCAGCAGCCAGCAGAGCAGGCAAAAATGGCAGTTAAGATAGCCGATATGATTAGAAAAGGTCAGGCAGATCAGGTTGAAAATATCAATATAATTCCTATAATTCTAGTAACCTCAGATAATATTGATGACTATTAAACGGGTGAGAGTGAATAAGTTGTTTGATTGTTCTCTGTTGAATCATTGAGATAATATGAGGAGAATATTAGGTCAATAACCAATATATTCTCCTCATAAATTTATGTATTAATTTTTAGAGTTTTTATTATAAATTAAGATTTTTGAAAAATTTATAAAAGTATTTGAAATACCACTATATTGATTTATCATTAGTCTACTTTACTTTGATTATATAAGAAGTGGTGGATGTTGGAAAAGATTAACGAAAGAAAATTTAACTTTAGTAGTCTCAGAAGGTCAAATATTTTAACACCAAGCATCGCTCTTATATTTCTAGTTGTTTTATTATCATTCTTATCACCTCATTTTCTGACAGTAAGCAATATGTTGAATGTTTTAAGGCAGGTCTCAATTATTGCCATTGTATCTGTGGGAATGACCTATGCCATATTAACCGGCGGTATCGATTTATCGGTGGGGTCGGTAGTAGCCCTGTCAGGTGTAATTACAACAATGCTTTTAAAAAATTATAGCGTTAATATGTATTTATCCATATTAGCCGGTCTAACCGTGGGTATTTTATGTGGCGTAGCTGTTGGAAGTATGATATCCTCGAAGATTAAGATGCCCCCTTTTATTGCAGGATTAGCTATGATGGCAGTTGTCAGAGGTATTGCTCTGATAATTACAAACGGCCGGCCAATCTATAATCTGCCAGAACAGTTCGGATTTATCGGCGGAGGATTTTTATATAGGATACCTTTTCCTGTAATTATTATGATTGTAATATACATTATTGCCTTTATAAATTTAAGATTTACCAAGATGGGAGTAAGTTTTTATGCTATTGGGGGTAATGAAGAGGCAGCAAGAGTAGCGGGAATAAATATAAGACGTTCCACAGTATTTGCTTACACAATCAGTGGTTTGACCGCTGCAGTTGCTGGAATAGTTTTAGCTTCAAGGGTAATGGTTGGCCAGCCGATAGCAGGTTATTTTTATGAACTGGATGCTATTGCAGCTTCGGTAATTGGTGGAGCGCGGATGGGCGGAGGTGAAGCCAACATATGGGGAACCCTTATTGGTGCACTAATTATGGGTATCCTGAAAAATGGATTAAATCTTTTAAATGTTTCAACTTATTACCAGCAAGTGGCAATCGGAATAGTAATTGCAGGAACGATATCATTTAACCTGTTAAGAAAATCATAAATAAAGATTGTTTTTATATAAATTTAAATTTAGCAATGGTTTCTCAGTTAATAATTTACTTCTGATAGCAAAGGTGCTTCGATAGGAAGGATATTTAAAAATGAATGATAGCAAAAGTAAAAGTGAATATATTCTGGAGGTGAGAGGGATAAAAAAAAGCTTTGGAGGCTTAAGAGCTCTAAAAAGTGTAGATTTAGGCCTTAAATACAATGAAGTTCTGGCAATAGTGGGAGATAATGGTGCCGGTAAAAGCACCCTGGTAAAGGCTTTTTCTGGTGCAGTGATACCGGATGAAGGAAAAATATATATAGATGGTGAAGAGGTTAAAATAAAAAATCCGCAGGATGCAATAAAGTTGGGAATTCAAATGAGCTACCAAGATTTAGCTTTGGTAGATTGTCTTAATATATCTACCAATCTTTTCATGGGCAGGGAAATATGCTATAAATTCTTAGGTATGAACTTCCTGAGATTGAAAAAAATGAGTTTGGAGGCAAAAGGACATCTAGAAAGCCTGGGTATTAGAACTATAGGAAATATAAATGAAAAAGTAAGGAATTTATCTGGTGGGCAAAGACAGGTAATAGCAATAAGCAGGTCTGTTTTCTGGGGCAATAAGATAATAATACTGGATGAGCCTACTGGTGCCCTAGGGGTAAGGGAATCTAAAAAAGTACTGGACCTGATAAAGACTCTGAAAAGTAAAAACATCTCAGTCATAATAATTAGCCATAATTTAAATCATGTGTTTTCTATAGCTGACAGAATTGTTGTTTTAAGGCATGGTGAAAAAGTAGGGGAAAAAGAGATCAAAGACACTGACGGAGACGAAGTTGTTAAAATGATAACTGGTGCAGAATTTGCAGGCAAGGAATTAAAATAACCTATTTATTATTGCTGATTTGTTATGTTGATTTCTCGATTAAAAAATAAGTATTATATATTATTTTCGGTATCATTTTGTAAGTTTGTTTTTGGGTTTTTTTTAGTTTCTATAGGATCTGTTTTAGTCCATATTGGAATATTGTTTAATATAAACTATAGAACCCAAAGCCTGATTTTTATCTTCAATTCTTTGGGACAAGTTGTAATAATTTTTTTAATAGGGTATCTTTCAGATAGAATTCAAAAGAAATTTATTCATTTAATATCACTGGTTCTAATAAGTGTATCCTGTTTATTTTTTTTATATATTAATGAATATTATCTATTTCTAATATTATTTTTTATAGTTAGTACATTAGCAAGTTCTATAAACTTCACTACTGATGATGTTATTTCAAATACTTTTCTTGAAAAGAAGGGAATTTATCTAAACATCACTCATATTTATTTTGGATTGGGAGCTTTACTGGCACCTATAATATTTATTTTTTTATATTCGAAGACAAATAATTTTAGAATGATCTTTTTGGTATTAGCACTGTTTTCTATTTTTACATTATTATTAATTTTACCAATTAGATATCCAGAAAGAGTGGAAAGAACCAATTTTTCTACTGTTCTTAATATTTTAAAGGAGAGGACATTTATTTTTGTGTGTATATCCCTTATTATCATTGCAGGTACTCAGATGACTATTTCCAGCTGGTTACCTACATTATTGCAGAAAAATTTAGGAATAACTCAGAAAATAGCTAATTATTCATTGTCAATTTTTTGGTTTGCTATTGTTATTGGTAGAATACTAACAGCCTATATATCAAAGAAAGTATCAATTATCAAACTTATTCAAATCCAGGCTGGCTTATTATTTATTATTCTTATGATATCTGGTTTCTTTAAAAGTTATTATTTAATAATATTATATATTTTATTTGGTATTGTAACTGGAGGATCGCAGCCCTTACTTATTGCTTTAGTGTTAACCAGATATAAAAGAAATAGTGGAGTAAGGCTTGGCCTTATATATTCCAATGCTTCTCTGGGTATGCTTTTAATTCCAACAACTGTTGGAATTTTTGGTGATTATTATCCATTTTATAATGTAATACCCTTTTTATCTATTTTTTTCCTGGTTATATTATATTTTTTCTGGAGGAAATTAGATTAGTCCTAAATATGCCTATGATAAAGCTTGGCAGCTTTTTATTTCTTCAGTATCTTTACTAGGTTTTATAAAATTAAAGAAAAGAGAGAAAAGAATATATAATGAATACCGATGTTAAAAAGACAAAAGTTGGAATAATTTTTGATATGCCAGAGTGTGGTGGTTGCAGAACTTGTGAGATAGCCTGCTCATTTCACCATAGGGGAGATTTCAGTCCTTTAAATTCTAGTTTAAAGATATTAGATAAAAAAGACAGAAAAGGTTTTAATGTGCTAATTATTAATAAGAGCAGTAAAAATAATCCGGTATGTGATGGGTGTATAGATATAGACACACCATTATGTGTGCAGTTTTGTAATGAAAAAGAAAAACTTCAGGAAATGATAGAAGCAGCTAAGGTTGTTAAAGAAAAATCTGAGAAGTAAATTAAAAATATAATAATTCGCGTAATAAGATCTGGGACTATAATTAAAATGCTAAAGGAGTTATTAAAAAAAGGAGGCACATATTTTGAAAATATATGAGGATGTTTATGCATATGCTGGTAAGATATTACGTATAGACTTAAGCAGCGGAGAATATTTTACCGAGCCTACTCTTAAATACGTAAAAGAATGGCTGGGGGCTCCGGGTATTGCTATAAAAATATTATATGATGAGTTAAAACCATGGGTAACTCCATACGATCCGTCTAATAAACTTATTTTCGGCTCTGGAGCTTTAATCGGGACACTGGCGCCTGGTGCAAATAAAATGAATGTTAGCACACTAGGTCCAATGACTGGTGGATGGGCAAGTTCTTGCAGTGATAGTTATGTTGGGGGTCAATTAAAATATGCTGGTTTTGATTCAATTGTTATCAGTGGTAAAGCCCATAAACCTATTTATTTATTTATAAATGATAATCACATAGAAATCAAGGATGCATCACATTTATGGGGTAAAACTACGTGGCAGACGTTAGAACTAATCAGAAAGGAACTTAATGACCCAGGTCTTCATATAATTTCCATAGGACCTGCAGGAGAGAATTTAGTACGTGGAGCATGTATAATTCAAGATGAGAGTCGAGCTTTTGGAAGATGTGGGACTGGAGCTGTTATGGGTTCTAAAAATCTGAAAGCTTTGGTAGCAAAGGGGAGTGGTTCTATTAAAGTTGCCAAGAAGGAAGAGTTTATGAAAAGTGTAAGAGAAGTATTAAAAATGTATAAGAAAGCTAAAAGCCCGGACAAGACTTATAAGTATGGAACACTTTATAATTTTCATACTAAGCAGGATGTTTGCGGGATTAATTATAAAAATTTTCAGTATCTGGCTCTTCCAGAAGATATGGTTAAAGAAATGGATCCAAGAAAAGTAATTGATAAATTTGAAGTCTCACATAGAAGTTTTCCCGCTTGTGGAATTCACGGTTGCGGGCGTTACCTGAACATAAATAAAGGACCATATGCTGGCTTGAAATCAGAATGCAATCAGTGGGAAACATTCTCTACTTTGCAGACCAGGTTAGCAATAAAGGAACCAACTTTTATGGTAAAGGCTAATGCTCTTTGCAACCAATTAGGTATTGATGTAGATGCAGTTGGAGGAGCTATAGGTTGGGCTATGGAATGTTATCAGAGAGGTATAATTAATGACAAGGATACTGGTGGTATTAAACTTAACTGGGGTGATGAAAAAGTTGTACTCAAGCTGATTGAAATGATAGCTTATCGTCAGGGGTTTGGTAACATTCTTTCTGAGGGTAGTTATAGAGCGTCTGAAATAATAGGTCGTAATAGTTCTTATTATGCTTTACATATAAAAGGTCAGGATCTTTATGAAGTCTGTAGAGGTGCACTCGGTTTTTGTCTTGGCACCACAACTTCTACTAGGGGTGGAGGGCATACTACTGGTGCAGTAGCTTGTGAAACTTCCCCAGGATTAGATATAGAAAAAGCAAGGGTTATGTACGGAGTGGATAATCCAAATAAACCATTAGAGTATGATGGCAAAGCAGAGATGACTTTTTATATAGAAATTTTGCACCGAATTAATAATTGTCTAGGAATTTGTCATATTAATACTGTCTGGTGGGATATTGATCTAATAGGCTTACCTCAAATAGCTATTCTTTATTCAGCGGCTACCGGATGGGAAACTTCTGTAGAAAAATTAAATGAAATGGCTATGAGACAATTAAATTTAGAAAAGGCATTTAATTTAAAATTTACAGATTTTGAGCGCAAAGATGATATGCCTACTCCAAGGGATTTGTATGAATCTATCCCAACTGGGAAGCTTAAGGGATGGCGGATGGATGAGAAGAAATTCAACAAGATGCTTGATGAATACTATGTAATTCATGGATGGAATAAGAAAACAGGATATCCAACCAGAGATACTTTAGCGAGACTTGGATTAGATTATGTAGCTGATGATTTAGGAAAAATAGGAAAGTTAGGCAAAAATAGGTAATAAATATTAGATAATGAGTATTGAGTACTTTTGAGTTAAATGAAATATTAAGTATACTTTAAAATAAAACTTTATTGTAAACAATAAATCATATACAATATTTATTATAATTTAAGATAAAAATCATAAGAAAGTTTCTCCATTATTAGTTGTTAAAGAAAGTAAGTGGTCTTTATAGTTACTATAAAAGATATAGCAAAACAAGCTGGAGTTTCTGTAGCTACAGTTTCACATGTTATAAATAAAACACGGTTTGTTAGTGACGTCTTGCAGGAGAGAGTAAAAAAAACAATAGAAGATTTGGACTACCAACCTAATACAATGGCTGGAAGTTTAAGAACACGCAAAACAAAGGTTGTTGGTTTAATTGTTCCTGATAACTCAAACCCACTTTTCGCGGCTCTTTCAATGCTAGTTGAGCAGGTAAGCTCTTCTTTAAATTACAATGTATTATTATGTAATTCATCTTATGATTTAAAAATTGAATTGAGTTGTATCCAGTTAATTCGCTCAAAAAGAGTGGATGGATTGATTATTATACCTACTACAACCAATAAGGACCATATAAATCAATTGATTGAAAACAAATTACCTGTTGTGGTTCTTCACCATATTATCACCGGATGTAAAGCTGATTCAGTAGTGGTAAATAATTTTAAGGGAACTTATGAAGCTACAATACATTTAATAGATTTGGACCACAGGCATATTGGTTATATTGACAGGCCAGTAAGCCTACCACATAGCCTAGAAAGATTAAATGGTTACAGGAAAGCTTTAGAAGAACGTGGAATAAGACAAGACGATAATGTGATACGATGTAACGGCTTTAATTATAATGATGGATCAGAGGCTATAGAAAAACTACTAAAGCTAAAACCAGACATAACTGCTATATTGGCTTTTAATGATACTATTGCGATGGGAGCAATAAGAACAATAAATGATCATGGACTTGGAGTACCTGATGATATTTCAGTAGTGGGTTTTGATGATGTGGAACTTTGTTCGTTTATTACTCCCAGGCTAACTACTGTTCATTTTCCCAAATATAAAATGGCGAAATCAGCAGTAGATTTTTTACTAAAGAGAATGGAAAATCCTGAGATAAAGAGACCAATAAAAAAAGTTTTACCTCTTAATCTTATTATTAGGGAATCTACATCTAAGGTTAAAAAATAATATAATATAGCTGAATTGTTACTGTTTTATATTATAGAATTTATATTATTTAAAATTTTTTACCATTATTTTACACACTAAAAGATTATTAAAACAATTAAAGATTTTATATTTATATTATAAATTTATATTTGTTAAAATGTTAAAATAATCTGAATAAAATTGACAATAAGTATTTTTTAGTATAGTATTTAAACGATTACGTAAACAGTTAAATATACAATTGTTTTTTTAATTGAGATAATACTTTTTGAATAAAATTATTTTAATCTAAAGAAATATGGAGGTAACTATGGAAAAAATAAAGGTAGGTGTAGCAGGGTATGGAGTTATAGGCCAACGTCTTGCGGATGGGGTAGTTAAACAAGAAGATATGGATCTTGTAGGTGTAGTTGATGTAGCTCCAACTTTATCGATAAGAGCGCTTTATGACAGTAAAAATCCATATGATTTATATGTAGTGGATGACTCAATGAAAAAAGCGTTTAAAGAAGAAGGAATAACGGTAAAAGGAAATTTTGATGATATTTTATCAAATGTTGATATTATCCTGGATGCTACTCCTGGCGGTATTGGAATTAAAAATAAAGAAAAGTATAAGGAAAGAGGAGTTAAAGCAATATTCCAAGGAGGAGAAAAAAATGAAGTTG
Organism: Actinomycetota bacterium; assembly: GCA_013202875.1. Lineage (GTDB taxonomy): Bacteria > Actinomycetota > Humimicrobiia > Humimicrobiales > Humimicrobiaceae > Hydromicrobium. Next base: position 21,875 of record JABMRD010000067.1, read on the forward strand.
CTGATGTATTTTTCCATGGATACGCCAATTACCAAAAGGGAGTAGGTAAGGATTATTTAAAATTGACGTCCTGTAATACCACAGGATTTATCAGAGCAGTTGATTGTATAGATAAAGAAGTAGGTGTAGAAAGAGTGGTGGTTACTATAATGAGAAGATCAGCAGATCCAGGTGACATACACAGGGGTCTTGTTGATGTAGCACTGGTTGAAAAAGTACCGAACCACCAGGCAGTAGACATTATGCTTATAATGCCCCATATAGAGGCTACCGGAGTATTAGTACACCTTCCTATAACCCATGGGCACTTGATTTCCCTTGTGGTTACTCCCAAGAAGAAAATATCTGTAGAGGAAGCCATAAAATTATTTGATACTCATCCAAGGATTAAAGTAGTGGAAATTGCAAAAGGATTTAATTCAAATACGGCTTTATTCAAGTACGCAAGGGATAAGGGTAATAAACGTGCTGATATGTATGAAGTAGGGCTGTTTAAGGAAACTGTAGCGCTTAGCGGAGAGAATCTTTTCTTCACTATAAATATTCCTCAGGAAGCAGTTGTAATACCAGAGACTATTGATGCAATTAGAGCTGCTATTCCTATGCAAACCGATGGAAATGAAGCTGTAAGATTAACTAATAAATATTTAGGTATGGAGTAGCTGTTTATGAAATACGGAATAAATACTCTGGATGATTTTAACTTTAAATCAAAAGTTGTTCTGGCAAGGCTTGACTTGAACTCCCCTTATGATAAGGAGAATAATAAACTTAAAGATATAACCAGAATAAAGGCTGCACTTCCGACAATTAAGGAACTATCTGAAGCAGGATCTAAACTGGTTCTTTTGTCTCATCAGGGCGGAGATCTTGAATATCATAATTATATCTCTACCAGTTTTCATGCCGGAGTTTTATCTGAATTACTGAATAGGGAAATTATATTTATTGATGATATATGTGGCCCGGCTGCGAGAGAGGCAATAAAAAAACTTTCCAACAGCCAGATTTTACTGCTGGATAATGTAAGGTATATGGCTGAAGAGTTGACTTTATTTGAAGAGAAGTTAAAACTGACTTTTGAAGATCAGGCTAAAACTATTGTAGTAAAAAAATTAGCTCCACTTGCTCAGTTTTATATATGTGATGCTTTTGCTGCAGCTCACAGGAGTCAGCCAACCCTGGTTGGTTTCGAGGAACTTTTGCCTTCGGCGATGGGAAGGCTTTTTGAAAGGGAATATGAAGTTTTATCTTCATTCATTTCAATCTCCAAACGCCCCGTCGTTTTTCTTCTCGGCGGGGCGAAGATAGAAGATGCTTTTAATATGATGCCCAGAGTTCTTGCTGATGGAGTTGCGGATAAGATATTAACAGCTGGGCTTCTTGCCCAGGTCTTTATGCTGGCAGAAGGAATTAATATAGGGGAGCCTTCAAAAGAAATTATATACTCAAAAAAACTTAATCGTTATATAAATAATGCCAGGGAAATTTTAATAAAATACAAAGAAAAAATAGCAATACCGATTGATATTGCCTGCACAGATGATAAGAGAATGGAAATTAATATAAATGAGCTGCCATCAAAAGCTGCAATAACGGATATAGGGAGTAAAACTATAGATATATATAAAAAAGAAATTGTAAAAGCTAAGACTTTATTTATAAATGGGCCAGCAGGCGTATTTGAGAAGCAGGCTTCAGAGTTAGGAACTAAAGAACTTCTTTTACAAATTGCAAGGTCAGATAACTTTTCAGTAGTTGGTGGTGGAGATTCTATATCTGCAGTTAATAAGTACGGGTTGCAGGATGGTTTTTCCTACATTTGCACAGGTGGTGGTGCCATGGTGAGATTCTTATCAGGAGAAGAACTACCGGTAGTAGCATCGCTAAAAAAGTCTGCAGAAAAATTTAAAAAAGTAATGGTAAATTGATGCCAAAGAATAGAAAACCTAGTATCATAAATGATTATTAAAACTAAATTATTAAAGTTAAAAAAGGTGAAGGTCAATTGAATATCTATGAAGAAGCACTGGAAATGCATAAAAAATATGTCGGTAAGATTGATGTAATAAGTAAGGTAAAAACTGAAAATGAACACGACCTCTCTCTTGCCTATTCTCCTGGTGTTGCAGAACCGTGCCGTGTAATTGCAAAAAATCCTGAGGAGTTGAATACCTATACATCAAGAGGCAATATGATTGCAGTAGTATCTGATGGGTCTGCAGTTCTGGGGCTTGGAAATATTGGAGCCAGGGCTGCACTTCCGGTAATGGAAGGAAAGTGTGTATTATTTAAACAATTTGGTGGAGTGTCAGCTTTTCCCCTATGTATAGACAGTCAGGATAATGATGTAATTGTCAATACTATAAAAATGCTGGAGCCATCGTTTGCGGGAATAAACCTGGAAGATATTGCAGCACCGAGATGTTTTGAGATTGAAGACAGGTTAAAAAAAGAAACCAGTATGCTTATATTCCATGACGACCAGCATGGTACAGCTGTTGTGACTCTGGCGGGACTATTAAATGCGCTAAAAATATACAGAAAAGATATAAGAGAAGTAAAAATAGTTATAAATGGAGCAGGAGCAGCTGGTACATCTATTACAGATTTACTTAATTATATTGGTGTATCCGATATTATTGTATGTGATAAGAGTGGAATTATATACAAGGGAAGAGAAAACTTAAATACTGCCAAGCAGAAGCTGGCAGAATCTACTAATTTAAATAATATAAAGGGGAATCTTTCCTGTGCAGTGGAAAATGCTGATGTATTTATCGGTGTATCGATAGCAGATCTCCTGACTGCTGAAATGATAAAAAAGATGAAAAAGAATCCGATTATTTTTACACTGGCCAATCCTGAACCTGAAATTAAACCAGAGCTTGCCAGGAAATGTGGTGTTAAAATCATAGCTACTGGAAGAAGCGATTATCCCAATCAGGTCAATAATGTACTGGCATTTCCAGGAATATTTAGAGGAGCTCTTGATGCGAAAGCTTTAGAGATAAACAGGGAAATGAAAATTGCGGCAGTAAAAGCTATTTCAGAAATAATAGAGAATGATTTGAGAGAAGATTACATTATTCCAAAACCATTTGACAGAAGAGTCTTACCTGCAGTTGCGGTAAGTGTAGCCAGAGCTGCAGTAGAAACTAAAAATACATATGGTGAAGTGGATCTGGGATTTATCGAAAAAAAAGCAAGAGAGATTGTAAGTAATAAGTAATGAGAATAAAAATTCCTTACGGAAGAGGAGAAATAAGTTTAAATATACTGGATAAAAATATACTGGATATTGTTTCCGGTGAAATTGGTAGTTCTAAACTGAATGAAGATAGAGTTATTAAAAAAGCTCTCAGGAGTCCAATAGAGTCAAAAAAGTTATCGGAAATAGCTATGAACAGGAAAAGTGCGTGCATTATTGCTAGTGATATTACCAGGCCCTGCCCCTCCTATAAGTTTTTACCAGATCTTATAGAAGAGCTAAATGAAGGGGGGATAAAAAACAGGAATATTAAAATTGTATTGGGCCTGGGGATCCACCGCAAACATAACGAAGATGAAAAGAGAAAACTGGTAGGGGATTTTGTTTACGAACATGTAAAAGTTATTGATTCGAATGTTTTGAAATCAAAATTGATTGGTACGACTTCTAGAGGTACACCAGTAGAAGTCTTTGAAGAAGTCCTGGATAGCGAAATTCTTATTGTAACTGGAAATATTGAATACCATTATTTTGCCGGTTACAGTGGAGGAGCGAAAGCAATTATGCCAGGGATATGCACCAGAAACTCAATTCAATTTAATCATTCAATGATGTTGGAGGAGGGAGCAGTTGCTGGTAATTTCCTAAGCAATCCAGTAAGACAGGATATTGAGGAAGCAGGAAAACTAGCGGGTATTGATTTTATTTTTAATGTTATTCTTGATGATAAAAAAAATATAATTGCTGCTGTAGCCGGAAATAATAATGAGGCTTACCTTGAAGGTATAAAAAAATATGATTCTATATACAGAAAGGAAGTAGAGGAAGCTGCTGATATAGTTATAACATCTCAAGGGGGTTACCCAAAAGATTTAAACTTGTACCAGTCTCAGAAGGCTCTGGAGAATGTTAAGGAAATAGTGGCTGAGAATGGAACCATAATACTCGCTGCTTCCTGCTGTGAAGGGTTTGGCGAAGATATATTTGAACAGTGGATGGCTAACTGCAGGGACTATAAAAGCATAAGTGAAAAATTAAAAAAGAAATTTGTACTGGGAGGCCATAAGGCAGTTGCGGTAGCCAGGCTTTTAACCAGAGCCGAAGTTTTGCTTTATTCAAATTTTAACAGAAACGAAACTGAAAAAATGGGCTTTAAGAAGATAGAAGATATACAAGGATACTTGGATAGTAGAATTTTTCAAAATACAAAGATAAGGATAACTATAGTTCCTACTGGAAGATTTGTAAGATTAAAAAAATAGTAAAAAAATCTGTTTTGAATGGTAAATGAAAGAGTTCTTTAGGAGGAGAAAATTGAAGAATTTTTACAAACTGGATGAAAATGAAATTGAGCAATTTAAAGATATTGCTAGAGAGATCCGCTGCAGTATTTTAACTATGGTTAAAGAGGCTGGAGTAGGACATATCGGTGGTTCTCTTTCCATAACTGATATTCTGGTATCGCTGTATTTTAAGGTTTTAAAAATAAATCCCAAAAAACCAGGGTGGCCGGACCGGGATAGATTGGTAATGTCAAAAGGTCATGGTGCTGCAGCGATATATTCGGCTCTGGCAGAAAAAGGATTTTTTCCTAAAGAAGAGTTAAAAACTTTTGGATTAATTAATAGTAATTTACAGGTTCATCCTGATAAAAATAGAGTACCTGGAATAGAAGCATCAACTGGAGCTCTTGGGCAGGGTTTATCTATTGGTCTGGGAATGGCTCTTGCAGCAAGACTTGATAGAAAAGATTATTATACTTTTGTAATTTTAGGTGATGGAGAAACGCAAGAGGGCCAGGTATGGGAAGCAGCTATGTTTGCTTCCCATTACAGGATAGACAATTTAACTGCGATACTGGATTACAATAATGTTCAGTTGATGGGTAATGTATCGGAAATAATGGAGATTGCTCCGGTTGCTGAAAAATGGTCATCTTTCGGATGGGAGGTTTTAGAAATTGATGGTCATAATTTTGACCAGATAATAGAAAGTCTTTATAAGGCAAAAGAAGTAAAAGGAAAACCCACCATAATAATCGCAAATACAACCAAAGGTAAGGGTGTTTCGTTTATGCAGAATAACTGTAAGTGGCACGGAAGTGTTCCCACTCAGGAGGAATATATTAAAGCAATGGCTGAAGTAAAAAAATAGTTTTGAAAAATATTTTCAGGAGGTAATTGATTAATGATAGCAATGAGAGAAGCTTTTGGGAAATCATTAGTAGAATTGGGCAGAAAAAATAAAGATGTGGTTGTTCTTGATGCAGATCTGGCTAGCTCAACTAAAACTACATATTTTGCCGAAGAATTTCCGGACAGGTTTTTCCAGTGCGGAATTGCCGAGCAGAATATGATGGGTGTTGCAGCAGGGCTTGCAAGCTGCGGCAAAATACCTTTTGTTACTTCATTTGCAGTATTTGTTACCAAAAGACCCGCTGATCAAATCGCAGTTTCAGTAGCCTATCCGGGGCTAAATGTAAAGATTATAGGAGCATATACCGGACTTTTTAATGGAAGGACCGGTGCCACTCATATGGCAGTTGAGGACATAGCTATAATGAGAGCTATACCGGGTATAGTAGTAATAGATCCTGCTGATACTGTTGAGATAGGTAAAGCCGTTCAAGTTATTGCAAAATATGATGGACCGGTTTATATGAGGGAAACCAGGGATGAATGGCCTGACGTGTTTGATTGCGACTATGAATTTGAAATCGGTAAGGCGATAACTTTAAAAGATGGAGATGATGCCGCAATAATATCCTGTGGGGTAATGACTTCAGAATCATTGGCGGCGGCAGAAAAGTTAAAAGAAGAGGGAATTAATGTCAGAGTGGTAAATATGTCTACGATAAAGCCTATAGACAGGGAAGCAATAATTAAAAATGCTTTAGAAACAGGGGCGATAGTAACCTGCGAGAACCATAATATCTATGGTGGGCTGGGAAGTGCCGTGGCTGAAGTTCTTGTAGAGGAGGCCCCTGTACCTGCGCAGAGAATCGGGATTAGAGATGTGCTAAACGAATGTGGAACAAACAGAGAGCTCATGGAAAAGTTTGGTATGAGCGCTACTCATATAATGGAAGCTGTAAAAAAAGTGATTAAAAAAAAGAAATAATATGAGGATTTTAGATATTATATATATGAGAACATATATATATGAAAATGGACGATTGGAAATTCAGACAGGTAAGGAGGGTGATTAAAATAGTAAACATCAAGGATATAGCCCGAAAGGCACAGGTCTCCGTAGCTACAGTTTCTCATGTAATAAACAGAACTCGCTTTGTAAGCGATGAATTGATAAAGCGTGTGGAGCAGACTATGATAGATCTTGATTACCAGCCTAATTTACTGGCAGGGAGTTTGAGAACGAAAAAAACCAGCACTATTGGCCTAATTATTCCTGACAGCTCCAACATGATTTTTGCAGAAGTATCAAAAAACATTGAGAATATTTTATTTTCCCGCAATTATAACGTTATAGTTTGCAATTCATCATATGATATAAACAGGGAACTTGAACATTTGAAAACCTTAAGGTCAAAGATGGTTGACGGAGTTTTGATTGTTCCGGCCACTCTTGAAGGAGAACATCTGGAAAAATTTAAAAATATCGGCATACCTATAGTGATACTGGACAGGACTTTACCTGATATCAATATAGATACGGTAGTTGCGGATAATTATAAAGGGGGATATGATGCAGCAAAATATCTGGAAAATTTGGGGCACACTAATATAGGGTATATTGACAGGATCTATGACCTTCCGCACAGCCTTGGAAGAAAGAATGGATTTATTAGGGCTCTGGAAGAAAAAGGTATTCTTTTTAATAAGGATAATATAGTAAGAGGCGGTTTCACCTTTAATGATGGAGTAGAAGCCTCCAAAAAAATCTTAAAAAAGAATCCAGGAATAACGGCAATTTTTTCTTTTAATGATATCAGCGCACTGGGTGCAATAAGAGGACTGACCGAACTGGGGTTAAGAGTGCCTAAAGATATATCTGTTGTAGGTTATGACGATATACCATTAAGCTCCATTTATATTCCAAGTTTAACCACAGTCTGTTATCCTGTATCCGAAATGGCAAAAGAAGCAAGCAAATTACTTTTAAAAAGAATATCTAAACCAATTTTTAAAAAAGCGGACAGAATAATTATTCCCAATGAATTGATAATAAGAGAATCCACTAGCAGATGCAAAAATAGAGCGTAATTTAATTACGGTTAGAAGGAATTTAGCAGGAGGCCGATAAATAATTATAATTAATAAGTATATTAATAAATTTAAGAAGAGAAAATACTAAAGGTTAGGATATTATCACGGATGGGATTAGTCAAGATTTTAGCTATTCTCTAAAAGTAATTAACGAACTGAGTGTAGAATATATCGAATTGCAATCGTTATGGGGAAAAGAAGTTAAGGATACATGTAAAAAAGGAGGCATTATGGCAAAATATCAAGACCTGGCAGACTCCATCATCAAAGGCGATAATATAAAAAGCAAGGAAATTGCCCAGAAACTAGTTGATGAGGGAGTATCTGCAGCGGAAATTTTAAATGATGGGCTTATGCCCGGTATGGATGTGGTGGGAAAAAAGTTTAAAGCTAACGAGTTTTACATACCAGAGGTA
>JABMRD010000068.1 GCA_013202875.1 Actinomycetota bacterium
ATAAAGGTTTTGCAGACCTCCGCCTTACCACTTGGCTATGCCGCCTTATAAACAACAAGAAGACATTATAGAATAATTTTATTTAAAAGTTAAGTAAGCCTTTATGTATTCATTTATATTTAAATCTAAAATTTTAAAGATTAAATTTCAGAATTAACCTTTTTAAAATATTCCATCAATCTTCTGTCCGCAATTTACACAAGAATTATGTTTTATTTTATTATTGGAAACTGAAAACCCGAATCTCTCTATTAATATACTATTACACTCAGGACAATAGGTGTTTTCATATGCGCTTCCTGGAATATTTCCTCCGTAGATATATTTTAATCCTGCACTTTTTCCTATATCAATGGCAATTCTTATATGTTCCACACTTGTGGGAGGTATGTCAGATTTATACTGGGGATAATAAGCACTTATATGCCATGGTATACCCTTATCAATCGCTGCTAAAAATTTTGCTATTTTCTGTAATTCACTTTTGGAGTCATTGATTCCCGGTATTATTAGAGTTGTAACCTCAACCCATATACCAAGCTTTTTCATTAAAATAATATTATTTAGAACAGGCTTTAACCTCCCCCCCATTTTCTGTTTATAGGTTTCTTCTGAAAAACTCTTTAAATCTACATTTGCTGCATCCAGATATGGTTCCATCATCATTATACATTCTTTGGTCATAAACCCATTGGTTACAAAAATATTTTTTAAGCCCTTTTCACTTGCCAGTTTAGCGGTATCATAAGCATATTCAAAAAAGATAGTTGGTTCAGTATAGGTATATGAAATGCTTTTGTCACCATTAGCCATGGCATGGTTTATTAATTCTTCAGGTGAGATATCCCTACCCTCTATCCTATCCAAATCAGATGGGCTTTGAGAAATATTATAATTCTGGCAGAAAAAACATTTAAAATTACATCCAACTGTTGCTATTGACATGGAGTATGTACCAGGTAAAAAGTGAAATAGCGGTTTTTTCTCAACCGGATCAGAATTTTCAGCAATTAATTTCCCGTATACAATGGAGTATAACGTTCCACCAATATTCTTCCTGACACAGCATTTACCTTTATTTTGATCTTTAATAAGACATCTATGGCTGCAAAGATCGCATCTTACTTTTTTATTATCAAGTTTTTTATATAGATATGCTTCTTTCATCTTTTTGTCCAGGTTTTTTAAATATATCTTTTTATAATTATATAACCTGGATTGATAATAATAAACTAAAAAAGAATTTTATTCATTTTTAATGTATACTTTTATTACATAACTATTACAATATTAAATGGAGAATAATTATATGCCTCATATTATAGTTAAATTATTTCCTGGAAGAACAGAAGCTCAGAAAAAACAATTAACCAATGAAATCGTAAAAGCAATAAGAACAAGTATCGGTGCCCCAGACAATTCCATTTCTGTATCTATTGAAGAAGTACCGAAAGAAAAGTGGGCTGAAGAAGTTTACAAACCTGATATAATTGACAAAGAACATTTGCTATATAAGAAACCAGGCTATGGGCTTTCCTTGTAGTTAGTTTCAAATAAAAAAATTTTAATATATAATTCACTGGATATTTTATCCTATGAGGATTAATTATACATATGGAAGATGAAAAAGAAGCATGGGTATATTTTGTTGAAATACTTATCAACCAGCATAAATATGATGAAGCTGACACTGCCTGTAATGCTGCCTTAAAAATAGACAGAAAATTTAAAGAAGCATGGTATTATTCTGGCCTTAGTTATTATAAGCAGAGTAAATATAATAAAGCTGAGCTATCCTGTATGGAAGCATTGGAATTAGATAATTATTATGCTAGTGCCTACCTTTGTCTTGGCGCTGCGTTATTTAAACAAAATAAATTTTCACAATCCGAAGAGATTATTAAAAATTTGCTAAAACTTGATGAAAGTAATAAAGATGCCTGGAGAGTTTTAAGTATAATATTACAAAAACAGTGTAAATTCAAAGAAGCAGAATTAGCAAATAAAAAAGCAGAAGAGTGTAAGTAACCGGAAAACGAAGATTAGAATATATATCAAGTCCCTGAAAACATGCACTTGTGGCATGTTTTCAATAATCTAACTTCATAATTTCAACCATATTTGTTAAATTTTCTGGTGTCCCATTGTTTACAGAATTGGAACCAGATGCTTAAAGAGCTAGAAACATTCAAGAAAATAATGAGTTAAAAAATCTAACGATTTTACGATAAATAATATAAATTACAATGAAAATATTAACTTTATAAATAAATGTAAAGTACAAACGACCCTGGTGATAAATATTTAATTATACATCAGGGTCGTTTGTTAGATTCAGAATTCTTATTACTTCTTACCTGCATTTTCATCTGCTTGGGAATTTGGATTAAATGGTTTATCTAAACCAGGAGCATTCTCCAATCCTTTTCCTGGAACACCGCTATTTAGAAGAGTTTCTGCCTTTGTGAGTGTAAAGAGAGATCCTGCAACTGTAATATTTGATAATGTAACAGTACCACCACCTCCACCTCGTCCATAAAAGACCTGCATCTTAGTCATATCACCAGTAAAGCTTTTTCCTGCTGGATAGAATTCAGGCTGTGCATCCTTCCATACACCTATATAGAGACCTTGTTGAACCCCATTAATTGTTGCAAACATTGTTCCATTAGCGTTATCAATTGCATGGTAAGTTATAACAATATTATATACGCCACCCGTATCGTAGGTTCCTGCTGCACCCCACATGTCATCCTGCCACTCATCAACACCGTCACGGTCAAACCAGAAACCATGATTGTTACCAGACCAATATGGAGTTATTATAGTTGTTGAATCTGTAGCATCATATGTTTGAAACGACCATCCATGCTTACTTAGAAGGTGCATGTCATTGTTATATCTAGTAGTATCATTACTACCCCCAAATATATAATTTGACTGCATCCATCCACCTATTAGATTTGGATCAAGGTTTGGAGCACCTTCTTCACGAAGTCCTACTTCGGTTACAGCCCATCCTGCAGCTGCTATACTACTCATATCAATTGTATAGGAAAGTACCAAATCGCCCTGGGTTAAATCCCATAGATCACTAAAATTACCTTTCTGCCAATTGTTCAATATTGCAGTTCCATAATTTTTTGTAACTGTGTCTGCATAGATAAAACTTGTGCCTGTAAAAATGACTAACACAGAAATACAGATTATCAATATTGCGATAAATAATTTTTTCAATTTTTTCACCTCCTTTCACAAAATTTTCTATTAAAAATAAAAAACCGCCCTATTCAGACGGTTTAACTGATGACTTTACTTTACCCAAAGCGTCCAAACACGAGTATCACTTAAAGCCACTTTATTTACTATTAATTTATATTATAATTTTAATACTATTGTTATAAATGTCAATCTCGTGAAAATTAGGAATATTTTAACATAAAATAAATTTTTAAGAGTTTTACAATGGATTGCCCCGTTAATTGGTGTAGAGCCAAGGTTTTTTATAAAAAAATGCCGAAAAGTCAACAATGGTGTCGGAAGGGGGACTTGGTCTTTCGTCTCACTTCGTTCGCTGCAGAGCCGCGGACTCCCTCGTCTTCGACTCAGTCCGTCCTTTCAAGTCCCTGAAAACATGCCACTGGCATGTTTTCTAACCATTTAAAGCTATAAGTGTTTAGAATAATTGATAACTCAACTGGTGTCGGAAGGGGGACTTGAACCCCCATGAACAATACTGTTCACAAGGCCCTCAACCTTGCGCGTCTACCAGTTCCGCCATTCCGACCTATTGCAAATTTAATTAAATTTAAATTTGAAGATATTACAATAACTTTTTGGCTTTTTTAATTCTAGAAATAATATTTGTTATTGTCAATAAACCATTTGATTGTTAAAGAACTGCTATTAAACCTTTGGAACTTTACTCTTCCACTGGTTTCAGGCTGATAGCCAGATGTTCCAGTACGTTACCTGGTTCAACCAATAAATCAAGATCTTCATTTTCCTCTAAGCTTCTCATTAAAATCAAATCTGGCCGGATACTGAGTATATCTATTTCCCCAGCTTTAAGCATACTGATAAGGTTATTAATATCCGTATCAAATAAAATTTTAATAGAATCTATTTCAGATGATTTTACTAAATAAAATTCGTTTTTTTTCAGTAATAAATACTTTTCATCCCCATAATCCCCTACCTTATAGGGGCCATTGGCTATAATATCCTTTACAGAAAAATTACTTATATCCTTTCCATTCAACGATCCTTCTTTTAAAATTACGCTGAAAAGTTTCTTCCAATCCTTAACATTTTCTTGGAAAACTATATTAAATTCCTTCTCATTTATTATTTCAATTTCTTCTATCTTGTAGTAATCTTCATCAATATTCATGATGACATCATCTTCCAGCATGGTATTATAGGTGTACTCAACATCCCCGGAGGTTATGGGTGTTCCGTCTTCCCAGGATATCTTATCATTAAGCATAACTTTAACCTTGTTTTCCAAACTCGATATGCCGGTTGTGTTATGCTCAGAGGAATCATAATACTCTTCTACTAATATTGGTTCGTATTCTCCATTTTCATTGATCTCCCAAAGACCTTTCAATACCAGATTACTTATATAATCCAAATCAAGTGAGTTTGGAAGTATATAATTTTCACCTTCATATCCTATAATTATTTCATTTATTTCATCTTCACTTTTCTGTTCTTCATCGGATAGTGTCCAGTTTTCAATATTAAAAAAAACTTTATTATCTTTGATACTGATATCTATATTTTCTATTTTTTTGTTGTAAGCAATAGAAAACAACCTGCTGTAAAGTGGCAGTATAACTGCATCCTGGACTAGAATACCCTGGAATTCCCGATATAGCTCTTTTTTCCTTACAGTATCGCTTTCATTTATAATATTTTTTAGAATTTCATCAGCCTTCGAATTATTATACCAATAAAAATTATTACAATTTTTATTTTCATCTGTTTTGTAAATAGGCATCTTATCTGAACTGAAATTAAAATTTAAACTGCTCCCATCAAAATTTTCAATTGCCCAGACACCAAGTTCATAATTACCTTTCATGGCACAATCCTTATACCATTCATTAGAAGGTTCGTTTGAAATCACCTCTATTCCAATTTTATGTAAATCTTCTTTAATCATTTTTTTTATTGTTTGCCATGAATCTCTATCGCCAGAACCTATAGTAATAATTAGTGGGTTATCAACACCATATTCTGTTTTACTTAAAAATTCTTTTGCCTTGCCTAAATCATAATCATACTCTGACCAGGCCGGGTAATAATAATACGAATCTATTGTAAATAAACTATCGAGCACCTCGCCATATCCACCAAGCAATTCATTAACAATCCTTTTCCTATCTATTGCGTAAAATATGGCTTTCCTGATATTAATATCATTTAAAGGATTTTTATTTTTTTGCTTTGCCTTCAATTTAAGAAAATATTCATTACTGCTAATATCTATTTCATCGGCAATATTTTTCTCATTACCGGTTTCTTCTTCACCGCCCAATGTATTAAATAGTCCCAAATCATTATATTCACATGAATACATATAAATACTTATAAATATCAAAATCAGTAAAACGATTAGTATTATTTTTTTATTTGATTTATTCACTTTTCCGCTTATAAAAGTTTAGTTTACATGTTTCACTATAGAAAGATCGTGGGCAATAAATAGATAGGTTAGATTAAACTAATCATGCAAATCAGCTAATATTTCTATTGATTTATAAAAAAATAAATAGCATTATAGTTGTAACAGTAAAAACCAGGCTCAGTACAATTGTAATCCTGTCAAGATTTTTTTCAACAATTCCTGTACCGTCAAAAGTTTCTACCATGCCAGAGAATAAACCAGAGATGCCTCCACCTCTCCCGGCATGTAATAAAATTAATAATATTAGCCCCACACTGGCAATAATATGAACCGAAAATAAAATATTCAGAAAAACAGAACCCATATTTATTCTTCCTCCCAAATCATAATAAACACAAATTGGCTTTTAGCCTACATTTTATCAAAAAATCAATATAGTAAAAACACATTTTTACTATAAAGGTTATTATAAAACTTCTTTTAGTAAAATAAAAACTTAATTAAATATAAGAGATTCCCCTGTCATTTCCTCCGGTTTTTCTATTTTTAAAAAATCCAATATTGTGGGCGCAATATCACTTAATTTAAAATTGTTATCTTTATTTTTTAATCTTATTTTTGAATTACAAACTATAAAAGGCACCTGCGATGTAGTGTGCGCAGTTATGGTCTTCCTATCAATAGAGCATATCATTTCCTCTGCATTACCATGATCCGCTGTTATTAATGCCAGTCCACCATTTTTATTTAATTCTCCAACTACTCTTCCCACACAACTGTCCACTGTTTCAATTGCTTTTATAGCGGCATCAATGTGACCGGTATGTCCCACCATATCCGGGTTTGCATAGTTTAATATTATTAGATCATATTTATTTAATCTAATTTTATCTATCACAGTATCAGTAACTTCTAAGGCGCTCATTTCCGGCTTCGAGTCATAGGTTGCAACTTTTGGCGAAGGAATCAATATCCTATCCTCATCTTCAAATGGTTTTTCAACACCACCATTAAAGAAGAAAGTGACATGAGCATATTTTTCAGTCTCGGCAATCCTTAATTGTCTTAAATTATTATTTGATATAACCTCTCCTAAAGTATTTTTGATCTCCCGGGAAGGAAAGGCCACAGGAACGTTAAATGTTTTATCATATTGAGTCATACATACAAAATAAACTTCTGGTGGCTTTTCACCTCTATCAAATTCATTAAAACTTTCATTTATAAATGCTCTGGTAAACTGTCTTGCCCTATCAGACCTGAAATTAAAGAATATTACAGAATCTCCTGATTTAATCTTCGCCTTTTCTTCATCTCTGCTCCTAACTACAGATGGGACAACAAATTCATCATCTATATTATTACTGTAAGATCTTTCAACAACTTCGGCAGCTGTTTTAAACTTTTTCCCATTCCTATATACCAGATTATCATAGCTTTTTTTAACCCTGTCCCATCTATTATCCCGGTCCATGCTATAATATCTCCCACTAACCGACGAAATCTCACCAATTCCTTTTTTCTTTAAATAATAATCTATTTCCTTCAGATATGGTATTGCACTTCTGGGAGGAACGTCTCTTCCGTCAAGAAAGGCATGTATAAATAAATTTTTTATTTTACTGTCATTGGCAAGATTAATTAATGCTTTAACGTGTTCTATATGGCTATGCACACCACCATCTGATACCAGCCCCATCAGATGAAGATTGTTATTATTTTTTTTTACATTTTCGATGGCTTTAATTAATACTTTATTTTTAAAAAAAGCACCGTTTTTAATTTCTTTATTTATTCTTGTTAATTCCTGGTATACAACTCTTCCCGCTCCAATATTTAGATGACCTACTTCTGAATTTCCCATTTGACCTTCTGGAAGTCCTACTGCTTCTCCTGATGCATCCAGTCTGGTATTCGGATAAATTTTATAATTATTATCCATATGAGGAGTTTTGGCAAGTCTAATAGCATTGCCATCAATCTGGGCGGAAATACCCCAGCCATCTAATATTATTAAACAAATTGGTTTTATTGTTTTAGCTCTATGTGTCACTGATATCCTAATAATTAATTATTGCTATAAAATCATCAACTTCCAAACTCGCGCCACCAACCAATGCTCCATCAATATCTGACATGCTCATAAGTTCTGAAATACTGGAGGGTTTAACACTTCCACCGTACTGAATTCTTATAATTTCAGAAATCTTTTTATTGTAAATTTCTTCTATCTTCCTTCTTATAGCCAGGCACATATCATTTGCATCTTCCGATGTCGCAGTTCTACCGGTACCAATAGCCCAGATTGGTTCATAGGCTATAGTAAGATCAACAATATACTCTTCATCAATACCAACCAGACATTCTTTCAGTTGGCCCATAACAAATTCCTCAGCCTTACCACTTTCTCTTATTTCCAACAACTCACCAATGCACATAATGGGTTTCAAGTCTTCGTTAAAAGCAGCGTTTACTTTTCTGTTAACATCCTTGTTGGTCTCATCAAAATACTGTCTTCTTTCACTATGACCAATTATTACATATTCAACACTCAATGCTTTTAGCATTCCTGGTGAAATCTCCCCTGTAAAAGCACCTCTAGACTCGTAATACATATTCTGTGCGCCAAGCTTAACTTCAAGATTGTCACTGTCAATTATGGTTTTCACGCTCTTTAAAGCTGTTGCAGGCGGGCAGACTGCTACTTCACAATTATTTTTATTCTTATACTTATATTCAAGATCCTGCATAAAATTTACAGCTTCCAAATGAGTCATATTCATTTTCCAGTTTCCAGCTATAAAAGGTTTTCTCATTTCTATAATTCCTTTCATAATAATTTATACTATTTTCAATTATTTATCTAAAAGAGAGATTACACCCGGTAATTCCTTGCCCTCAAGGAGCTCCATAGCAGCTCCTCCACCACTTGAAACATGTGAAAATCTTGAGGATAGATTATACTTTTTTAATGCTGCCAGTGTATCTCCACCACCCGCCACAGTAACTGCCGTGCTTGCGGCAATTGCATAAGCGATGCTCCTGGTTCCATTTGAAAAACTATCCCATTCAAAAACACCTACAGGACCATTCCAGAAAATAGTCCCGGCATCTAAAATTTCTTTTTTAAATAATTCTACACTTTTATCTCCTATATCCATACCCATCCAATCTACCGGCATTGATTGTACAGATACCAGTTTTTTTTCTGCATCACCATCAAATTCTTTTGCAACAACAATATCTATAGGCAGTACTAGATTAACATTATTCTTTTTGGCCAGGGCAAGCATTTCTTTTGCAAAACCAGTCTGATCGTCTTCACAAATAGATTTACCTACCTCATACCCCTGTGCTTTTAAGAAAGTATAGGTCATTCCCCCACCTAATATTAAGCTATCCACTTTACCTAACAATTTTTTTATAACCTTTATTTTATCTGAAACCTTGCTTCCTCCAAGTATGGTTAGAAAAGGCCTTTCCGGTGACTCCAGAAGAGATGTTAGAACCTCAATTTCTTTCTTCATTAGAAATCCTGCTACTGACGGAAGGTATCTGGTTACTCCCGTAACAGATGCATGGATTCTATGCGCCGCACCGAAAGCATCATCGACATATATGTCTGCTAGAGAAGCAAGTGATTTTGAGAACTCATTACTATTTGCTTTTTCTCCGGGATCAAACCTCAGATTTTCAAGCATTATAATTTCACCATAATCCATTTCAGTATCTACATATTCTTTAATTTGCACCGAATAAATCTGGTCAAATTTCATAACTTTCTTACCAGTTAATTGTTCCAGCCTTTTTGCTGCAGGATCCAGCCTGAATTTATCTTCAGCCTCCCCTTTTGGCCTTCCCAGATGTGACATCAAAATAATCTTAGAATTGTTTTTAATAAGATAATTAATGGTTGGTAAGGATAGTCTGATTCTTGTATCATCAGTAACATTCAACTCACTATCCAGAGGAACATTGTAATCCACCCTGACCAGTACTTTTTTATTTTTAACATCAATATCTTCTATTGTTTTTTTATTAAACATTTTCACCACCAAAGCCTTATTTCACAAATAACCGGGGCTTCAAAACCCCGGTTATTTGTTATTTAAATCTATCTGCTAACTATTTCATAATAAAATTAATTACATCATATAGTCTGCTTGAATATCCCCACTCATTATCATACCATGATAAAACTTTAATCAAATTACCTTGCTTGAAAGTACATAGAGCATCGAAAATTGTGGAATGAGCATCACCAATAATATCTGCAGATACAATTGGATCTTCACAATATCTTAAGACACCTTTAAATTCCGGCTCTTTCGAAGCTTTTTTGAAAGCACTATTTACATCTCCAACCGAACAGTCCTTTTCAACTTCTACCGTCAAATCAACCAATGAACCTACAGGTATTGGAATTCTAACTGCCAGACCATCAAACTTACCGTTCAGTTCAGGAATTACCAAACCTATCGCACTTGCAGCACCGGTTGATGTAGGTATAGCCGATAAGGCTGCCGCTCTGGCTCTTCTTAAGTCTTTATGAGGCAGATCCAGGATTTTTTGATCATTAGTATAAGCATGTATGGTAGTCATAATACCATTCTTTATAACAAAATTATCATGCAGAACCTTGCATAATGGTGCAAGTGCATTTGTTGTGCAAGAAGCGTTTGAAATTATATTATGCTTATCTTTGTTGTACTTGTTATGATTTACACCAAGCACCATTGTGATATCTGCTCCGTCCTTTTTGCATGGCGCAGTGACTACAACCTTTTTAGCTCCGGCAGTCAAATGCCTGGTAGCATCTTCTCTGGTTCTAAATAACCCTGTAGATTCCAGAGCAACATCAACCCCAAGGTCCTTCCATGGAAGCATTCCGGGGTCTTTAATAGATGTAATCTTTATTTTTTCCCCATTAACTTCTATGTAATCATCCCCGGCTTTAATCTCAGCATCCAGAGTTCTATATATTGAATCATATTTCAGAAGATGGGCAAGAGTTTTTGAGTCATAAAGATCATTGATACCTACAATATCAATATTGCTATCTTTATCATACTTTAATTTTGCTCTTAAAAACTGCCTCCCTATTCTTCCAAATCCATTGATTCCCACTTTTATTGCCATTCTATTCCTCCTTTACTAAAACATAATAATTAAAGCCGTGTAATTTTAACAAATTTAATTAAATCAATAAAGCAAATCATTAAAAAAATACTTATAAAAAAAATATCTCTGATTGTTCTTAGAAACGTAATTTATTCCTGGTAAGATTAATTGTTCTTACTAATATCTTTATGGAATAATTTTATAGAATAACCTTTTAACTTCAAATATTCATATATATTATCAGATATTACCACTGAACGGTGCTTTCCACCCGTGCATCCTATACCAATACCCAAATAACTCTTCCCCTCCACAATATAATTTGGAATTAAAAAGTCCAGCATCTTTTCAAACATACGCAGAAATTCCTTTGTTTCTTCCCGGCATAAAACAAAATCAATCACTTTTTTGTCTCTTCCATCCGCATCCTTTAATTCCTCATTATAAAATGGATTTGGCAGGAATCTTACATCCATTACCATATCCACACCCTCAGGTAATCCGTATTTATATCCAAATGAAGTAATTGATATTTGCAGAAGTTTACTCTTTTCAACAGCAGACATCATGCGTTCTGTTATAACCATCCGCAGCTCTTTTGAATTTAATACGGAGGTATCTATTACAACATCAGCTATTTCTCTAAACCTGTTCATTTTTTCAATTTCTCTTTCAATTCCACTCCCCAGATTACCATTCTCTACCAACGGATGCTTTCTTCTGGTTAAAGAATATCTTTTTACTATTGTGCTCTTTGAAGCTTCTAAAAACAGGATTCTATATTCTATTTTTCTCTCATTAAGTTTATCCAGGGTCTTGTATATTTCATCAAAAAAATACCCGCTTCTTAAATCTATTGCGAAGGCTACTTTGTTAATATTCCTGTCCTCCATAGAGAAATAATCAATAAGATTCAATAATAGATAGGCTGGTAAATTATCTATGCAATAATAGCCCGCATCCTCAAAGTATCTAAGGGCTTCTGTCTTTCCAGCTCCGGATAATCCGGTAATTATAACTATTTTTATCTTACTTTCTTTTTTTTCTTTCTTTGCAATCATATTTCTTTTTTTAGAATATCAGAACATCCGCTTAAAACATATACTATTTTAATCTTTTTAATCTTTTTTTTCTCTAAAGAAAATAATTTTAGAAACTACTATACTGATAATACTGATAACTATAGAGCCCAAGACATATCCCCAGAAACCCTCTATTTCCAATCCTTTAATAATTGAATCTACAATCCATAACATACCCGCATTTATAATAATATTGAAAAGTCCCAGAGTTAATATATTAATTGGCAGAGATAAGACTTTAACAATAGGCTTAACCAGTAGATTGAATAAACCAAGAAGTAAACCAGCCAGAAAAGCAATCTTAAATTTATCCCAGGTAGTATCTCCTGCTATATATATAAATGGTAAAAAATATGAAGCAACTGCTATAGAAAAAGTAAGTATCACCCAATCTAAAAACCATTTTAGCAAATTGACCACCTTATCCCTTATCTATGGATATTTCTATATATATTAGTTGCATCTTTATAATTTAATCCCTTCATATTAATCAAATCCTTCATGGTCTTGCTTTTTAACTCTTCAATTGAGCTTATGTTCTCAAAAATATATTTCTTCTTTTTTTCTCCTATACCCTTTATCCCGTCCAGCAGAGAATCAGTCATGCTCCTACTCCTTAACCGCCTGTGATAGTTTACAGCGAACCTGTGAGCTTCATCCCTGACATTTATAAGAACGTGCATATAACTATCACTTAAATCAAGCTTAATTCCATCAGGATATTTGCTGCAGAATACTGTTTCTTCTTTTTTTGCAATGCTGATGATATCAATATCCTGTATTTGTCTTTCACTTATTAATTTACTTGCAGTATTAAATTGTGCCTTGCCGCCATCGATTATTATTAAATCAGGTTTTTCATAGAAGCTGTTTCCTTTTTTTATTTCCCCACCTTCCAGATACCTTAACCTTCTGGTGACAATTTCTCCCATCATTCTACAATCATCCTGACCGGCTACAGTTTTTATTTTAAAATATCTATAATCATTCGTTAATAGTTTACCATCCAGAGCAACAGCCATTGATCCCACAGGGAATGTATTTTTTAGATTGGAAATATCAAAACATTCTATTCTTCCGGGAATATTCACCAGTCCAAGAACTTTCTTTAACTTGGCAAAGTTTTTATAAATCTTGCTGTGCCCGGTATTTTTCTCAAACTTTTTTTTCTCCAGATATAACTTTGAATTTCTTACTGCCATCTCCATTATTTTTTTCTTCTCACCAATCTTTGAAACACATATTTCAATCTTTCCACCTTTCTTTTTAGTAAGCCACTTTGATATCAATTCTGTGTTTTTAATCTCAAAAGGACAGAAAATCTTAGAGGGAACATCGTTTATATTTGAATAATAATTTTCAATAAAGCTGGATAAAATTTCTTCATCATTAAAATATCTGGTGTTATTTATAGTAAAATTACTAACAACTGCCAGTACTCCTAATCTATAAGTAAATAGACTTATAACTGCATCATCTGCATCTCTGGCAGTAGAAATAAAATCCCATGTACTTTCAGCAGTAAAGAATATTTTTTGGTCCTTATGAAGTTTATTAATATCCTCTATTTTATTCCTAAGTTCTGCTGCTTTTTCAAATTCTCTATTCTTTGAATACTGCTCCATTTTTGCTTTTAACCAGTCAATAATAGTTCTATCTTTTCCCTTTAGAAATAGCATTATAAAGTCAATATTCTTGCGATATTCTTCTTGAGAAACATTACCATCACACGGAGCCGAGCATAATTTAATATGGTAATTGAGACAGGGCATATTTGTACTTTTACCTGGCCTGGCTTTCCCGCAATCCCTTACAGGAAATATTCTTCTCAAATATTCAAGAGTTTTTCTTACAGCTCCTGCATCAGTATAAGGCCCGAAATATTTTGCACCCTTAATGTTTCTATCTCTGGTTAAAAACACTCTTGGAAATTTTTCGTTAACTGTAACCGCAATAAACGGATATGATTTGTCATCTTTTAAATCTATATTATATTTTGGTTTATTTTTCTTAATTAAACTACCTTCAAGTATTAGTGCTTCTGTTTCATTATCTGTGACTATATAATCTATGGATTTAATTTTTTTTGCAAAATCTAAAGGCTTAGCATATAAAAAATTATCACTCCTATCTTGAAAATAGCTTTTTACCCGGCTGTGAATATTTTTTGCTTTACCAATATAGATGATTTTGCCTTTAGAATTTTTAAAAATATACACTCCGGACTTCTTCGGCAGTATATTTAAAATTTCCTTTATTTTATACCCCTGATAATTATTTTCATTTATTTTTTTATATACTACTGCCGTATTCATACAGTTGTTCCTTAACCAAATTTTTATCCATATGCATCTTTAGAAAATTTCCTGTGTAAGAATTTTTGTTTTCTGCCACTTCTTCCGGAGTCCCCTGGGCAATAATTCTTCCGCCTTTATCTCCCCCTTCAGGCCCAAGGTCTATAATATAATCAGCAGTTTTAATCACTTCAAGATTATGCTCAATTACCAGCACAGTATTTCCTGCATCAACTAATCTCTTCAATATTGCCAGCAACTTATTTATATCATCAAAATGCAGTCCGGTAGTTGGCTCGTCCAGCAGATATAAAGTATTGCCTGTACTCTTTTTTGAAAGTTCTGTAGAAAGTTTGATCCTCTGTGCCTCTCCACCTGATAAGGTTGTAGAAGGCTGCCCTAATTTAATATACCCCAAACCTACATCATTAATTAATTCCAGTTTTTTGCTGATTCTTGGAATGTTTTTAAAAAAGTTCATGGCTTCTTCAACAGTTGTATTCAGAACATCATCAATATTTTTTCCTTTGTACTTTATTTCTAAAGTTTCACGGTTAAATCTCCTTCCTTTGCAAACTTCACATGGGACATAAATATCAGGCAAAAAATGCATCTCTATTTTAATAAGACCACCCCCGCTGCAGGCTTCACATCTTCCACCTTTTACATTAAAAC
>JABMRD010000069.1 GCA_013202875.1 Actinomycetota bacterium
CCTGGTAGCGAGATTTGCCGTTGCAGCTGCGGTAATAGTAGTGGTCGCAGTAGGATCTGTTTTAAGTGTAAGGTATATAAGTCAATACCATGCTGCAAGAGGTACTGCGATGGTGGCCGAAGAAGCTGCCATTGAAAAAGCAGTAGTAGGAGAAGCTTTGCCAGTGGAGGAGGGTGCAGAAGAGCCGGCTTTGGCAATGGAAGCAGAGCAGGAAGAAACTATTATCTATGAAAGTGAGAGTGTGCACTCCCTGGAAGAAGAAGGAATGATTGAAGAATATATAGAGGAGATTAAGATTATGTTTTTATATGAAGTTATAGATGGAACTAGTTTATGGGTTAGCCTGGAAAATAGAAGCAGCACGGGTAGCTTTAATGGCACCTTCAATCTGGTTATGCTTCTTTCTGATGGAAGTGTTGCAATAACAAAAACTATCCCTCTTGAAGATTTTGAGCCGGGCGATATTTATGAAGAATCATTTCCCCTGGAGGCCGGGGAGATTGAATTCAGGTTGGAAGGGACCGGAAGCTTTAATTAATTTTTTCCCTACCCTGATTAATTTATTATTTCTATCGTATATATATGGCAGATTTATAATTTTAACTAGAGGAGCTTGATATGAGGAAAGCTAAACTGATTCTAATTTTAGCAGTTCTTACAGTAGTTATACTTATGGCTAATGCAGCGCTTTTTACACAGTGTTCTAAAGAGCAGACTGGTGATGAACAGTCTGGCGAGGTATCAGCCGAGCAGTCTGATGAGCTTGCAGGTTCAGTGGATAGAAATCTTGTCAGTGCCAATACCGGGTTTGGGTTTGATATCTTCAAGGAGCTTATTTTAGAAGATAAGGACAAGAATATATTTATATCTCCCCTGTCTATACTTCTGGCTCTTGCTATGACCTATAACGGAGCGGTGGGCGATACCAATCTTGCCATGGCTGAAGCACTGGGATTTAAAGGTTTTGACCTGGAGGAATTAAATTCCGGTTTTCATGACCTTATGATCAGTATCAAGAATGCTGACAGTGATATCGAGCTGGCTATTGCAAATTCCATCTGGCATAAGCTCGGTTTCAAGGCTAAGGAAGATTTTGTTGAAAGAAACAAAAAATACTTTTCTTCCGAGGTAAATGAAATTGACTTTGCTGCTCCTGAAGCAGTGGATACCATAAACGGGTGGATAGAGGAAGCTACCAAAGGAAAGATTGAAAAGATGCTTACCGAGATACCTCCCGATGCAGTGATGTACCTTATAAATGCTATTTATTTTAAGGGAAACTGGACCTATCCTTTTGATGAGAACCTGACAGGTGACGATGATTTTTATCTTCTGGACGGAACTACCAAGAAAGTTCCTATGATGACACAGGAAGAAAATTTCCCGTACTATAGAGGGGATAATTTTTCCGGTGTAAGAATTCCTTACGGCCAGGAGAAAATGGCAATGTATATAATCCTTCCGGATGAAGGGACAGGCGTTGATTCTGTTATCGAATCTCTGGATGCAGAAAGGTGGAATGAAATAAAAGACTTATTTTACGGCAGCCAGGTTTCCCTTACCATGCCAAAATATAAGATGGAGTATGGAATAAAGCTTTTAAACGATGCGCTTTCTGAATTAGGAATGGGAATAGGATTCGGACCGGGGGCAGATTTTAGCGGCATCGGTCCAGACATATTCATATCCAAAGTTCTGCATAAGGCAGTAATTGAGGTGAATGAGAAGGGGAGCGAGGCAGCAGCGGCCACTGTGGTGGAGATGATAACGTCAATGCCTGTGGTTGAGGAAATAATAGAGTTTAGAGTAGACAGGTCCTTCTTCTTTGTAATTGCTGATGATAGGACAGGAAGTATTTTCTTTATGGGAAAAGTTGTAGAACCTTAATATAAATACTTTTTCTATATCATAATGGGTAAAGAATTTAAGCTGCCGGTGAGGGCAGCTTAAATTTATGATTTTTCCAGAAAAAAAATAATCTTTGGACAAATGTAAAATATATTATATAATATTGCAGTATCACTCAAGTAGTTTTACATTTTAAAATTGAGCAGTAGGGATTTTTTATTAAAGTATGTAAACATAAATAGAATTTAATTCTTCTTTTCCATATCTTTTTATTCCACATTTTTAAATAATAGTTTCTACTACTTTTTTATATATAGAAAAAGGCAATTTAAGGAAAGGTATTTTTAAGTGAATAAGAGAATGTATGTAGGTAATCTGGACTACAACACAACTGACAAGGAACTGGAAGAGTTATTCTCCCAGGCAGGTACTGTTACTTACTCAAAAGTGATTATGAAAATGGACGGAATATCAAGAGGTTTTGGATTTGTGGAAATGGAAAGCGAAGAGCAGGCAAAAGCAGCTCTAGAAAAGCTGAACCAGAGTGACTTTAAGGGGAGAACTATTGTTGTGAATGAAGCCAGAACCCAGACAAAAGGAAACTTCGACTCAAAAGAGAGAAATTATAATTACGGGGGAAATTCTAACTACAAGAGAGAAGACGGCAGTAGAGATCTAAACTACAAGCTCAGACAATTAAGAAAGAACACGAAATAGGTTTTTTAAAATTTGTACTTGTTTTTTTGTCTATAGTCTCCTATAGTATCTGTTTAGCAGAATACAAAACTGGATATTTATTACCTTTAAAATAGTCCGGAGAGACTAAAAAGGAATGCAAAAAATATTTATTAAAAGTAATAATATAATCGATATAATAACCTTCTTGCCTATATGGCAAGAAGGTTTTTTTATGTGGTGAAAGACTATGATAGAAAAAGCGCATATATTAAATGAAGATGATATAGACAGGATAATCAGAAGAATCTCACATGAGATACTGGAAAGAAACAAGGGTCCGGAGAGTCTCGTTTTTATCGGCATTCAGAAAAGAGGGGTACCTCTGGCAGATAGAATAGCCAAAAATATTGAGAAGTTTGAAGGGATAGAAATTAAGGCGGGCAAGCTTGATATAACCTTTTACAGGGATGATATTGGGCAGAACATAAAACCCAATGCCCGGATAACTGATATTTCCTTTGACATAGAGGGCAAGAATGTAATTCTGGTTGATGATGTGCTGTATACCGGAAGAACTGTAAGAGCAGCTCTGGATGCAATAATAGATTTTGGGAGGCCCAGGTCTATACAACTGGCGGTTTTAATTGACAGGGGGCACAGGGAATTTCCTGTAAGAGCAGATTATGTGGGAAAGAACCTCCCCACTTCAATTAATGAGTCTATCGAGGTTAAGTTAAAAGAGACTGATGGTCTTGACAGTGTCACGGTAGTAGAAAAGGGATAACCATGCTAAATAAAAAAAGTATACTGGATACTGACAGCCTGAGCCTGGAAGATATAAAGCTGATACTTTCAAATGCCGATTCTTTTCTTGAAATATCAAGAAGGGATGTTAAAAAAGTCCCAACACTGCGGGGCAAGACTGTAATTAACATGTTTTTTGAATCCAGTACCAGAACCAGGACTTCATTTGAGATTGCTGCAAAAAGGCTGAGCGCGGATATAATTAATTTTTCCCCCTCAACCAGCAGCTTAAAGAAAGGCGAATCCATAATTGATACCTTAAAAACCATAATTTCCATGAAAGTTGATCTGATTGTTATAAGGCACAGTGACAGCGGAACGGTTAAGATGGTTGACAGGTTTGTAGGTATTCCGGTAATAAACGCCGGTGATGGCAAGTACCAGCATCCAACCCAGGCCCTGCTGGACCTTTATACTATAAAGAAAAGATTTGGCAAGTTTGAGGGATTAAAAGTAGCAATTGTGGGGGATTTTCTGGACAGCAGGGTGGCAAGATCTAATATGAACTTATTTGAAAAGATGGGTATGGATGTCACTATAGTCTCTCCAACAATGTTCCTTCCCGAAGATTTTTCCGGTATGAAAGTAAAGCACTGCATAGATGATGTTATAGAAGATGCCGATATTGTATATATGCTAAGGATGCAGCTTGAAAGGCAGGATAGGAAATTTTATCCATCGGTAATGGAATATAACCGGTTTCTGACAATGGATATGGAAAGGCTCAAGAGAATGAAACACGGCTCCATTGTCATGCACCCGGGACCTGTAAACAGGGGGATAGAGATTACCGATGAAGTAATGGATACCAGTGGAGAGCTGGCAGAAAAGATTGTAATTGAAGAGCAGGTAACCTTTGGAGTAGCAGTTAGAATGGCAATACTTTATTTAATGTTAGGTTAAAAATTTTTTTATGAATAAGAATGAGAAAAAAAACGTGCTTGTAAAGTCAGGCAGGATAATCGACCCTGAAAAGGGTAAGGAATTCATCTCCGATATTTATATCAAAGATGGAATCCTGGCTGAAATGGGAGAAAATATTAAGGCGAAGGGAAAGGAACTGACCGAGATTGACGCAAAAGGCTGTATAGTCTGCCCAGGCTTTGTGGATATGCATGTGCATCTGCGTGACCCCGGCTTTGAAGATGAGGAGACCATTGAGACAGGAACATTAGCTGCGGTAAAAGGAGGAATAACTACAGTTGTCTGTATGCCCAATACCAATCCTCCAATAGACAGTGAGTCCATGGTTAAATATATTTTAGAAAAATCAGAAGATGCAGCCTGCAGGATCCTTCCTGTAGCCGCTATGACCAGAGGCCTTAAAGGCA
>JABMRD010000070.1 GCA_013202875.1 Actinomycetota bacterium
GATCTCAGAGGAGCTAATCTTTCGGAAGCTGATCTCAGAGAAGCTTATCTTAAGGCAGCCGATCTCAGGGGAGCTTATTTCATAGGAGCTAATCTTACTATAGCTAAAATGAATAAGAAAAGCTCATGAAGCTTATCTTAGTAATTGTTTTATAAAAGATATAAAATTTTGCGATTGCGTACTTGATAACATTAATTTTGAATCTTCCATAATAATTAATATTAATTGGGGTAATTCAAATATAAAAAAGAGATGAAACGTATATTAATAGTAATAGTTTATATAATGGTTTCAGTCTTTTTAATTGGAACATTTATAAACTGTACCAGGAAGTCAGATAAAGATGTTAATGAAGAAAAAATTAGGGTTGTAGTAAGCATACCGCCACAGGCTGAATTTGTAGAAAGAGTTGGAGAAGACAGAGTAAAAGTTACCGTTATGGTTCCTCCAGGAGCCAGCCCCCATACATATGAATCTACCCCAGGTCAGCTGGAGGAGATTAGTAAAGCTAAAATTTATGCCAAAGTTGGTTCCGGGATTGAGTTTGAACTGGCATGGATGGATAAAATAATTAAGATGAATGGGGAAATGCTTGTGGTGGATTGTGCCAGCAGAGTAAAGTTATTTACAGTAAGCTATAAATATGGTGAAGCTGCGGTATATTATGAGTATGATGAAAGTGATAAAGCCAAAAGCAATCTTAAGGGAATTGACCCTCATATATGGCTTTCACCGGCAAATGCAAAAATAATGGTTGAAAATATTTATGAAGGCCTGGTTCAAATAGATCCTCAAAGCAAAGAGTATTATAAAAAAAATCTGGACGGCTACCTTGCAGAGCTGGATAAACTGGATGATGAAATTGTCCAGACATTTTCAGGAAAAGAAAATAAAAAGATAATAGTCTTTCATCCTACATGGGCTTATTTTGCAAAAGATTACGGTATCGAACAGATACCTATTGAAGAAGAGGGGAAAGAGCCGACAGCTAAGGGTATTGAAGATTTGATAAGCCAGGCTAAAGAATATAATATTAAGGTGATTTTTGCTTCTCCGGAATTCAGTACCAAAAGTGCTGAAACTGTAGCCAGAGAGATTGGCGGTCGGGTTGACCCTACTATAAGCCCACTGGAGAAAGATTATCTGGAAAATATGAGAAAAGCTGCAGAAGCCTTTGCCGGGGCCATGGAATGAGATTTAATTATTTCGGGAGCTAATTGAAATGAAAAATAATACTATTGTAGATTTTAAAAATATATTCTTTTATTATGGAGAGATACCGGTCCTGGAAGATATAAGCTTTTCAATAAAGCAAAATGATTTTATTGCCATAATAGGTCCCAATGGTGGCGGAAAAACTACATTACTTAAGATTATGCTTGGGTTATTGAAACCTGATAGGGGAACAGTAAAAGTTTTTGGCAAAAATCCTGAAGAAGGCAGAAAATTGGCCGGCTATTTACCGCAAAATATCTATTTTGATCTAAATTTCCCTATTAATGTATTTGATATAGTTATTATGGGAAGGTATAAGGGACTGGTAAGGAAATATTCAGAAAAAGATAGGGAATCCGTATTAAATGCTCTGGAAACTGTAGGGATGCTTGAATATAGAAACAGGCATATAAGTATGCTATCGGCCGGTCAATTGCAGAGAGTTCTTATAGCGAGGGCTATTGCAAGAGAGCCGGAATTGCTTTTACTTGACGAACCAATGGCAAGTGTGGACCCGGAAATGCAGAAATCAATTTATGAATTATTTCTGGAGCTTAATAAGAAAATGGCTATAGCATTTGTAACTCATGATATTGGTGCAATTTCCATCTATATTGATAGCGTTCTCTGCCTTAACCGGAAGTTGTTCTACCATGGTCCCAAAGAAGGCAGTTTAAGCAAACTTGAGGAAGCTTACAGGTGTCCTGTGGAGATATTGGCTCATGGAATACCACATAGGGTACTGAGGAGGCATAAGAAATAATGGGAATTTTTCAGTACGAATTTATGAGGAACGCTATTATAGCTGCAGTTCTGGTTAATATAGTCTGTGGTATTGTCGGCACCTATGTGGTTATAAAAAAGATAGTATTTATAAGTGGAGGTATTTCGCACGCAGCTTTTGGAGGTATCGGTTTGGGTTACCTTCTGGGGATAAACCCGATTGTTGCCGCAATTCCTTTTAGTCTTTTATCGGCAATCACCATTGGTCTTATCAGTAAGAGAAGCAAATTAAGCGAAGATTCAGCGATAGGTATAATCTGGGCAGTCGGGATGGCGTCAGGTATAATATTTATTAATTTAACCCCCGGCTATGCGCCGGATCTTTTCAGCTATTTATTTGGAAACATCCTGACTATTCCTGTATCTGATTTATATATTATGCTTGCAATGGATTTTATAATCATTTTGATTGTTGTTTTATTTTTCAAGGAATTTTATGCAGTGTCCTTTGATGAGGAATTTTCAACAGTAATAGGCATTCCTAACAGAATCTTATATTTAGTGCTTCTTTGCATGGTGGCTTTAAGTGTTGTTGTTCTTATAAGAATTGTGGGTATCATCCTGGTTATCGCATTACTTACCATACCATCATCAATATGCAGGCAGTTTACCTATAATATGAAAAAACTAATAATCAGCTCAATTGTTACTGGAATTATTTTAACCATAACCGGTCTCTGGATTTCTTCTTTATTGAATCTTCCATCAGGGGCAACTATAATTTTACTTCTGGCGCTAGTATTTCTGCTTTCCTTTTTTATAAAAAAAGCTGTTATAGCAGTAAGGCGGTTAAAAACTTAATAAAAGATAAGTAGCTGAGGTTGCTTTTAAATATGGAAGTTTCTGTAGTTTCTGTTAGAATTAAGGGGCTTTTTAATATCCTGAAAAATGGAATACTAGCACGGGGACATATGCCAGGATGGCCGCTGGTGACGGGTAGCTTTAGTAAGCTGGTAAGATTTAAAGATAAGGACTATAGGGAAATTGCCGGAATAATTGAAAAAGCGGTAAGGTATCTGTAATTTTTATAGTCTATTTTTTAAATTTGTACTATTTCGAATGTTGTAATATAATAAAGTTATAATACATATAATGTTGTAATATAAAAATATTATAATAGAATATACTTAAAGAATAAAAGAAATGATTTAAATGAATATACAAAAAATAAAAGAAAATATTTATTTTGTTGGAGCTGTAGGCTGGGATAGAAGGTTATTTGACGAGCTGATACCTCTTCTTGAAGGGACTTCTTATAATTCTTATTTAGTTAAGGGATCAGAAAAAACTGCTCTGCTTGATAGTGTGTTCCCGGCAAAGTACTTCACCCTGACTGGAAAACTGAAAGAAATAAGTTCCGGAAAAATAGATTACATTATAACCCACCAGGCAGAACAGGATCCTTCACAGGATCCTTGCCAGAGCTTGTGAGGGCATATCCTGAATCTAAGGTTGTCTTAAATGAGAGATGCAAATCACCGCTTGTAGATTTACTTTTAATATCAGAAGATAGATTTTTAGTGGTAGGAGACGGAGATACAATTTCTCTCGGTGATAAGACATTACAGTTTATTTTTGCTCCATGGGTTCACTGGCCTAAAACAATGGTCACATACCTTAAAGAGGATAAGATGCTTTTCAGCTGTAATTTTTTTAGCTCTCATTATGCATCCGATGAGCTTATCCTGAAGGATGAAAAGAAAATATATAATGCTGCGAAGCGCTATTATGCGGAGAATATGATGCCATTCAGGGCCAGTATAATTAAGAACATAGAAAAGATTAAGAGCCTGGATATAGAGATTATTGCGCCAAGTCATGGTCCTATTTATAAAGAAAAGAAAGATTTTATTATAAATGCTTACAGTGATTGGTCCTCCGACAAGGTAAAAAACAAAGTTATAATACCATACGTATCCATGCGCGACAGCACAGAAAAGATGGTTGAGTATCTCAAAAAGTCTTTAACCAAAAAAGGAATAACAGTTAAGATTTTCCATCTTAACGATTCTGGTGATATAGGAGAGTTTGCAATGGAGCTGGTTGATGCAGCCACGCTTGTAATTGGAATTCCAGCCATACTGTCCGGTTCGCATCCCAATATAGTGTACGCTGCTTATCTGGTAAATGCCTTAAAACCCAAGGTGAAATTTATATCAATTATAGGCGCCCACGGATGGGGCAAAAAAACTGTAGAGATGCTTACGGATATTGTATCTACCCTGAAAGCTGAAATCATAGAGCCGGTGGTTATCAATGGATATCCTAAAGATTCAGACTTTGAACTCCTGGATGAGTTGGCTGAAAAGATAAGCACCAGGCACGTAGAAATTGGTGCCACAGACTAAAAGGCAAGGGTTACATAAAGGTCCAGATTGATTATCCCTCTTGATATCCATATGTACAGAACCTCTCTTTTAAAAAATATATTTAATGTTTCCAACCTTGAAAGAATGATTGTATAATAGTATGAAATTTTTACTTAATATAAATATTATTTAATTTTTTAAGGAGCAAATTATGTTAAGGAAAATACTTTCCAAAACAAAGTACTTTTTAACCGTGGTTTTAGTTGGAGTTTTAGTTTTAACTCTTTTTCCTACCATTCTTGACGGAGGATCGGCAGAGCAGGTGCAAAGCTTTGTAACCCGTTTTTATGTTCAGTGTCTTGGAAGGCAGCCTGATAGTGAAGGATTGAATGAATGGGTGTGCCGTCTTTTAAATGGCTCTAAAACAGGGGCAGATGTTGCAGAAGGTTTTGTTTTTAGTGAAGAGTTCACAGGCAGGGATCACTCAAATGAGACTTTTGTTACCATACTTTACAGAGCGTTTTTTGACAGGGAGCCTGATGCAAGCGGCTATAAAGCCTGGCTGGAAAGACTGGCAGGCGGAATGAGCAGAAAATCAGTTTTAGATGGATTTTTAAAGTCGCAGGAATTTGCCGGGCTCTGCAACAACTATGGTATTGTACCTTATGCTGGTGCTCCAACTTATACCGCATCAACCGCATCAACATATTCGGGTTACAGTTCAAGCGGAGCGGCTGGTTTTCAGGAAGGAAGAAAAGTTAATTTTATTATCTGGGGGGATGACAGTGCTTCCGACAGACCAGGAGGAAGAGTTAGCGGGAGAACCGATATAAATATATTTGTTCATATGAATCTTGATACCCGTAAAATGTATCTGGTGACAATACCCCGTGATACCTGGTTTGGGGGACGCAAAATAAATGGATACCATGCCTCGGGTGGAAATGCCGGTGCAGTAAGCGCTTTCGAGCGATTTACGGGAGCAAAGATTGATTTCTATGCTGTAACTGATTTTGATGGATTTGCACCTCTTATTGATTATTTTGGCGGTGTTGATACTACAGTTGAAGAAAATATAGCAGACTCATTCTCCGGGTGTTACCTGGCTCCGGGAATGCATCATATAAACGGAACTGAGGCGCTTGCTCTTTCCAGGGCAAGACACGGCAGATCTTCTTATGGCGGAGGCGCATATGCCAGAGAGAGACAATCAGCAATGCTTCTGGCTGATTTGCTCCTGCAAAAAAGATCAATGGTAAGTTCTGGAAATCTAAGCAATTTCTTAAATACAATGGGGCAATATGTCTGGACCAATATATCGCTAAGCCAGGCAGCACAGATATTACCGGCGGTTCTTTCCATGAAAAGGGAAGATATTACTATTACTACCTTTAATTCATGGCCCCAGTGGTTTGGGAAATCAAGTGCTGTTGGCTATAACGAAGCAGAAAAGAATCAATTTTTCAGGAATATTCTAAATCAATAATATAAATATATTTTGATTTTAATCATATTAACCATTGGAAGCATAATATAATAGTATAAGAGAACATGAAGTCCAAAAGGGAATTGCTGCTAAATGGCAATATAACCAGCCTATTATTTAAATTTTCAGCGCCTGCCATAATTGGAATGGTAACAGGTGCATTATATAACATTGTAGATACTATTTTTGTGGGTAAGGCTGTAGGCTATCTTGCAATTGCTGCGCTTTCCATAGTTTTACCCATGCAGCTTATCATAATAGGAATCGGGACTATGACAGGTGTTGGAGGCGCATCCATAGTTTCAAGGGCACTTGGAAGAAATAGAAAAGACATAGCGCAAAATGTCTTTGGAAATGCGGTTATACTTAATTTTCTGATAAGTGCCTTCAGTATAGTATTTATCTATATCTTTATGGATAAGTGCCTTCTATTTTTTGGCGCATCGGCTCAGGTGCTGCCTTATGCCAGAGATTATACCTCTATAATAATGGCTGGTTTTATTTTCTTTTCTTTTTCCGTGAGCAGTAATAATTATATAAGAGCTGAGGGAAATCCCCGGGCAGCTATGTATGTAATGTCAATCGGGGCCATAATAAATATCATTCTTGATCCAATATTTATCTTTGTGTTTGGTATGGGTATAAAAGGTGCAGCGATTGCCACAGTTATAGCCCAGGTGATTAGCTCAACGTGTGTTATTCTTTATATTCTTTTTGGCGGGAGCATTTTCAGGCTAAATATATCTGTGTTTAAAGTAAAATTTTCCACCATGAAAGAAATACTATCTATTGGTTTTCCATCTTTTATAAGGTCCGCTATGGCCAGTGTAATAACTCTTATTTTCAATAAGCTGCTGCTCTTTTATGGAAGTGATATGTATATTGCCATAATGGGGATCGGCCTGAGGATGATAAGTATGATTCAGATGCCGCTAATCGGAATTACTCAGGGGTTCTCAACCATTGTTGGTTTTAATTATGGTGCAAAGCTTTATCACAGAGTTAAAAAAGTCCTGCGCATGGCTGTTGTGTGGGCTATTATTATTGGCGGGGTTGGATTTCTTACTATGATGATTTTTCCCAGATTTGTAATCAGTCTTTTTAGCAGTGACGCTGATCTTATAAATGAAGGGATTTATATTTTAAGGATTGTGATAGCATTTCTTCCGTTTATCGGGGTGCAGATATTAGGCGGAGGATTTTTTCAGGCTATTGGAAAACCGGCCCCTGCCCTTATTATAACCATATCCAGACAGGTATTGTTTTTAATTCCTGCAGCTTTCCTGCTGCCCTTGTTTTTTGGACTGAATGGGGTGTGGATTGCTGTTCCGGTCTCTGATTTCCTGTCAATAGTTGTAACTGTGATCTGGATATCTAAGGAAATAAAAATTTTTAATAAAGCAATTTTAAATGGATAAAAATTTAATAAAATATTTTTGATAAACAGATTTTAACTTTTTATGAGTTTGGTATCGGAAAAATTTCCTGACAATTTTATACTTGGCACAGCAACATCTGCATTTCAGATAGAAGGTGCAGGTGAAACCGAATGGAAAGGTTTTATCGGTACAGACGGCACCCTTCTGGATCTGGCAATAGATCACTATACCAGATTCAAGGAAGACCTCGATTACATATTATATCTTGGAAATGCATACAGGTTCAGCATGGACTGGTCCAAACTCCAGAAAGGGCCCTTTAGTCCTTTAGAAAGGGACGCTGTAAAACACTACCTAAAGATATTTAAAACCCTCAAGGAAAACAATAAAAAAGTATTACTTGTATTTAACCATTTTGCAAATCCATTATGGTTTTACCGGTCAGGATGCTGGACAAATAAAAACTCTCCAGTCTGGTTTTTTGATTATGCAAAAAAAGTGCTTGAAGCCTTCTCAGTGTATATTGATATTATAAATACTTTTAATGAACCGAATGCTTATATAAACCTGGCTTATTTTTTAAGAGAGTTCCCGCCTAAGAAATTCAACCCTGTTGCCAGAAGAATGGCATTATCGAACATGGCTAAAGCGCACAGCCTTTTATATGATTATATAAAAGAGAAATACCCTCATATACTTGTTGGAATCTCTCATACGCAGATAGTTATAGAATTTATGAATCCAAAAGGTGTAAAACAACAACTAATAAAAAAATCCCTTGACTATATTTTTAACGAAACCGTACATGAATATTTTACTAAAAAAGGCACAAAAATTGATTATGTTGGGTTCAGCTATTACGGGCGCATTCTTATTGATAAATTTCCCCTGCTTGCTTATGAAGATAGAGGAAGAAAAAGAATGGATGAGCTTGGTATATCTCATGATGATATGTGGGAGTTATACCCTGAAGGATTATACAAACAAATCAAGTTTTTCCATGAAAAATATAAAAAACCAGTGCTTATAACTGAAAATGGGACCTGTACGAATGACGATGAAATCAGGAAAAGCAGCCTGCAGGATCATTTAACTTTTATAAAGAGAGCCTGTGATGAAAAAATTCCGGTAATTGGTTATTTCCACTGGTCAACCTTCGATAATTATGAGCTATACTACGGACCTTCAAGGAGGTTTGGGCTTACAGCGGTAGATTTTAAATCTCCAAAATTAGAGAGGAAGATTAAAGAATCTGGCCATTACTACCATAAGGTTGTAGAATCAAACAGCATCCCCAGGATTTAAAAAATATTTAATTAAGGGAATTTTAAACGAAGCGGTTTTGATTTTAGTTTTGTAGAAGCTTAAAGAAAATATAACGGGAACGGTTGATTTATTAATAGATTTTATAAAATATGGTGTCGGATTACAAAAAAAGGGAGGTAACGGCAATGATTAAAGTAGAAGGACTATATTATTCTTATTCAAATGATGACAATTTTGCAGTCAAGGACGTAAGTTTTGAAGTAGCCGAAGGTGAAATTTTTGGATTTCTTGGACCGTCGGGTGCAGGTAAATCGACAACACAGGGGATCTTAACCGGTCTTCTGCAGCTTCAGAAGGGCAATGCATCTGTTGCAGGCTATGACATTAAAAATATCTCACGAAAAATGTTCAATAAGATAGGTATGTCATTTGAGCAGTCTAATGTTTACAGTAAAATGACAGCAAAAGAAAATCTGAGCTTCTACAGCAAGTTATTTGATGTAGAGACACGCGACCCTATCGAATTAATTAATCTTGTGGGTCTGGGCGGCAAGGAAAACATAAAAACGGGCGAATTTTCAAAGGGCATGAAACACAGGCTAACGTTCGCCAGATCTATGATCAATAATCCCAGCATGTGGTTCCTTGATGAGCCTACTACGGGGCTTGACCCTGCTATAGCGGCTGACATTAAAGACATAATAAAAGAGCATAATAATAAAGGTGTAACCGTATTTTTGACTACCCATAACATGTTTATAGCTGATGAGTTATGCGACCGCGTGGCGTTTATTGTAGACGGTGTGATTAAACTTATAGATTCGCCCAAAATATTAAAGCTTCAATACGGTAAAAAGCTGGTCGAGGTGGAGTATGTTCAAGACGGCAATGTAAAAAAGGAAACATTTTCTACCATAATGCAGAAGGATAAAGACCTTCTAAATCAAATCATAGCCGATAAAGAAATTCTGACCATGCATACAAAAGAGGCAACGCTGGAGGAGATCTTTATAAAAGTCACCGGAAGGGGGCTTGTCTAATATGAAACTGCTAAGCAGCTTTAAAAAAGAACTCATTCTTGCTTCGAGGGGCTTTTACTTTTATGTTGAATTGATTTTTGCCCTGGTGATCCTGGCGGTTTTATTATTTGCTATTCCGCAAAATTTTAGCGGTACTTCAACAGAATATCTTTATTTCAACTTGCCGCAAGAAGGAAAAGAAATATTTAAAAATATTATATTAGAAGATGACCTCGATACGAAATCAGAAATGGTGGAGATTAAAGCCGGTGGTAAAACATTTAATGCAGAGCTTATTGTAACCGATGAAAGTGAGATCTATATTGTTAATAGCGAAGAAGCTGTACGCATGCTTGCAGAAACACACAGAAATATAGGCGCAGTTCTTGAACTAGACGATAATAACCAGCTGCACTATAAATACTATTTGCAGGGATATGAATCTACTCGCTTAAAAAACCTGATATCTATACTGTTCAACGAAAGTACGGATGTCTTAAAAGAGCGCATTGAAAATCAGGATGTGCGACCGCTATCAACAGGTTATGAACCTCTAAACGACAGGGAAAATACCATTCCGCCATTAGTTGCATTTAGCGGCAGCCTTATGGGCATGTTCATTATGGCGTCTTATATATTCCTGGACAAAAAGGAGGGTGTAATAAAGGCTTATGCAGTAACCGCTTCCTCTGTTTGGCAGTATCTAATGAGTAAGATTTTTGTAGTTTTACTTACATCTGTTGTTTCAGGCATAATCATAACCATGCCTGTCATGGGATTTAGTATAAACTACGGACTGCTGCTGCTGTTATTACTCACAACAGGATTTTTTGCCTCTTCGCTGGGCTTGCTCATTGCCAGCTTTTATAATGATTTGGTGAAAGCTTTCGGCGTCATTTATTTAATACTTATTCTCATGATGGTTCCCAGTATAGCGTATTTTATACCTGGCTGGGATCCTGTTTGGATAAAAATAATACCCTCATATCCAATGCTCCAGGGCTTTAAAGAGATTATTTTGCCAAACGGCGATATTGCATATCCGCTGATTGCAAGTGCCGGATTCTTAACGGCGGGAATAGTACTGTTTGCTATCACAAATATTCGATTTAAGAAAACGCTAAGCGTATAAGGGAGAATAATGATGTTAAAAAGAATATGGACTATTTTTATTAGAGATTTAACAGTAAACATGCGGGAATTTATGACATTGTATATGATAATCATCCCTTTGGTGTTAGCTGTGGGAATTAATTTTCTCTCACCCAGCATTAATGATACCAGCGTGAACTTAGCTTTGATAGAAAATGAAAATCCTGAGCAGGCGGCTTACTTTGATGATTTCGCCAACGTTGAACTGTTTAGTGATGAACAAAAAGTTGAAGATAGGGTTATGTCAAGGGACTCTGTAGCTGGAATACTGCCTAAAGATAATGGCTACTATATTATGACACAGGGAAATGAACCCGAATCGGTTCTCGAATATGCCAAGCTGCTAAATGTATTGTATGAAGCAGATGTACAGCTGGAAGATGCCCGCTCAGAAATAATTGAATTTGGCAGAACGGTTCCGCCGCTAAAAAAGATGCTGGTAAATATGCTGCTGCTCTTGATTTCCATGCTGGCAGGTATGCTTATTGCCATGAATATACTCGAAGAAAAGGTAGATCAAACTGTAAGTGCGATAAATGTAACACCAACTTCGCGCAGTGCATTTATATTGGGCAAAAGTCTTACGGGCATGGCTGTTGCGCTTTTTTCATCTATTGCATGTCTTTTGATTACAGGTTTTTATAATGTCAATCTGGGTCAGGCGGCTCTAGTTGTCTTTTCATCGACAATATTGAGTTTACTGATAGGGTTCATACAGGGCTTAAACAGCGATGATGTTATGGAAGCGGCAGGCAGCGTTAAACTTATGTTTTTGCCGATGGCCGGGTCCATTGCAGGATATGAATTCGTTACAGGAAACTGGCAGATATTTTTCTACTGGTCACCATTTTACTGGGCGTATAAGGCAAACGATATGATACTGTCAAAAAGCGGCACATGGCCACAGTTGATACTTTTTATCGGTATTATACTGGCTATATGCGGAGCAGTATATGCTTTGCTGGCGCCTAGAATAGCAAGAAAACTTCAATAATAGTTTTAAGTATATGTGAGTGAATCGAATGTAAGGAAAGGAGGTTATTATAAATGGGTTATGTGATTGGAGGAATAGCATGTATATTATACGCAGCATTTGTGTATTATGTCGCAATCAAAAGACCGCCTGCAATAATTAATTTGGTCAAGAAGAAGCTTAATAAAAATATGAGTGATAAAGCAGCAGCAATAGTATGCTATGTCTTTGCGAGTATTGCACTTGCAGGAGGAATTGTTTTATTTATTGTCAGAGCCAGATGAATGAGAATAATTAAACAGTAATAGGTGTTTCTGTAATGCCTATTAATGTTTTTATGGTTCGAACCCTTCCTCCCCAGAGAATAATCGAATTTAGAAACTTCTAATGAACTCTTAAAAATCTTGCATTTATTGCTACAATAACCGTACTTAAAGACATTAAAGCTGCTCCTACTGCAGGGCTTAAAATAATACCTAATGGGTAAAGTACTCCTGCAGCAAGCGGAATAGCAAAAATATTATACCCTGTAGCCCATCCAAGATTTTGAAGCATTTTCCTGTATGTTGCTTTTGAGAGGCTTACAATTGAGACAGCGTCCAAAGGATTGCTCCTTACGAGAATAATATCAGCAGTCTCTATAGCTACATCTGTTCCTGCACCTATAGCCATACCAATATCTGCCTGGGCAAGTGCTGGAGCATCGTTTACACCATCTCCGGTCATTGCCACAACGAGTCCTCTTGACTGGATATCTTTTACCTTATCAGATTTATCCTGGGGAAGAACTTCCGCAAAATACTCTTCAATGCCGACCTCTTCTGCCACCCATTTGGCAACCAGTTTATTATCACCGGTCAGCATCATGGGCTTTATATTCATCTCTTTTAATCTTTTTATTGCTTCCTTTGATTCATCCCTGATTATATCTGCAAGTGCTATAGCTCCAATTAGATTATTATCCATTAAAATATATACTACAGTCTTTCCCTGAGAGGATAACTTGTCTATTTCCTCATTTTTCTCTAACTTGATATTCTGTTCTTTTAAATAACCAGGGCTCACTATTTTTATATCTTTTCCATTTATTATACCTTCTGCACCTTTACCGGTAATGGATTTAAACTTCTTTACTTCATATTTATTATCAACAGTTTTAGCGATTGCTTTAGCAATAGGATGGGCAGACTGAGATTCA
Organism: Actinomycetota bacterium; assembly: GCA_013202875.1. GTDB lineage: Bacteria > Actinomycetota > Humimicrobiia > Humimicrobiales > Humimicrobiaceae > Hydromicrobium. The sequence continues at coordinate 12,781 of JABMRD010000070.1, forward strand.
AGAGAAGCAGAGTATTTCAGGAGTTCTTCTTTTCCAATACCGTTTGTCAAAATTATGGTATCTGTTACCCCAAACTCTCCCCTGGTGAGTGTTCCTGTCTTATCAAATATAATAGCATCAATATTTCTGGCTTTTTCAAATGCAGCTCTGTTCCTGATCAACAGGCCATTTCTTGCTGATAAAGCTGTCGATACAGCTACTACCAGGGGTATAGCAAGTCCCAGGGCATGAGGGCAGGTAATTACCATAACTGTAACTGCTCTTTCAAGAGAGAATGCAAAATCTTTGTTTATTAAAACCAGCCAGACAATTAATGTTATTATACCTGCAGAAATACCAATAATAGTGAGCCAGAAGGCTGCCCGGTTGGCAAGGTCCTGGGTCCTTGATTTACTTTCCTGGGCTTCTTGTACTAATTTTATTACTCCTGATAGAAATGAATCCTTCCCGGTTTTTTTAACTTCTACAGTTACTGAACCTTCTTCATTTACTGAACCACCTATAACTTGCATGCCTTTCATTTTTGTTACAGCTTGTGATTCCCCGGTTAGCATTGATTCATTCACTGAAGTCTCACCAGTCAAAATGATCCCATCTGCTGGGAATTTCTCACCTGGTTTTACCAGGACTTTATCCTCTGCTGCAAGCTCTTCCAGTGGAACGTCAATTGTTGTATTTCCAGGAGCTATCTTATGTGCATCTTTGGGCATCAGTCTGGCAAGTTCAGTCAGGGCGCTGGAAGCTCCCATTACAGATCTCATCTCGATCCAGTGGCCCAAGAGCATCACTACTATCAGGGTAGCAAGCTCCCAGAAAAAGACTTTTCCTTCAAGTCCAAAAACTACTGCGCTGCTGTAGACATAGGCAACAATGATTGCAAGCCCGATTAAAGTCATCATGCCGGGCTGTTTTGATTTTAATTCATTATATAGACCTTTTAGAAAAGGCCATCCGCCATAAAAGAATATTATGGTTGATAGGCCGAAGAGTACATATGAATCTCCGGGGAACTTGATAATTTCTTCTAAATTGAGGAACCTCTGTATTAATGGTGAGAGCAGCAGTACAGGTATGGTTATTATGATAGAAACTATAAAACGTTTCCTGAAGTCTGCTACCATATGTTGGTGATGATTATGCTCAGGATGTCGCTTATGATGCTCTTCCATATTTATCTTATTTTAATTCTAATGTTCCTCAGTCATGTCAATAAATAAACCATGCCAGTTATGATACCATACATCACCACTGTACCCATTAACACTCAGCATACCGGCGATATCCCCATCTTCAGTTAGGGTATGAATGGTATAGTATCCATAGAACTTCTCTACTTCATCTCCAGCAAGTTCACCTATATTAGTTTTGGCAAGGTATCTTTCTGCGAGCCTTATGGCTTCATCTTCACTGATATCCATAGTGATATCATTTTGGGAAAGCGGTATCTGTGAGTGCATGCCATATTTTAGATTCCACATCATATTGGGCCCATATTCTGGGAATATAGCACCGTTGCTTTTATCTACCAGAAGCTCTATTGCTCCTATTCCTGAATCTACTTCATGTACCTCGATATAGAAGTTTCTGGAGAATTCCATGATCTCGGCTATCTCGAGTTCTGAGAGATCATTTCTTTCAAGATATTCATGGGTCAGCTCTTCAACCTCCTCAAAGGTGAGATCAATAGAATCTGTACTCTGAGAAAAGCTCCTGGACATATGGCCCATGTCTTCCTGGCAGAAGCTATAGCCTCTTCCAGTACCGAAGTTTGATATCCCTGTTCCAATATTTCCTATAAATATAATTGTAAAAAGACCTATGGTACCGATTATTATCAATATGAGTGAAGATATTAAAATTCTTCTCAAACTTCTCATTTTAACCAATATCCTTTTTCATGTTATCAAACTCTTTTTTTGTTATTTCACCCCTGGCATATCTTTCTTTCAGTATATCCAGTGCTTTTCCTTCCTTTTCCTGGGGATAACCGGTATAGCTTGCTCTTTTTACCAGCCATACGATCAGAAGTATTATCCCTGTAATTATAGCTGCGATAAAAATAAATATAAAGATTATCCAGGCAATTCCCCAACCACCAAAGAAGCCTCCCATCATGTTTGGCCACATCATCATCTTAATCATCTCCTTAATATTAATATTATTACTACGGTTTTAATAATATTATATCAGATTCAATTAATAGTGAGATATAAAGTGATCAGGAGTGGTGTGAATAGTATTTTTATACCAGTTTAGGAATAAAAATTTCACTATTTGAGCCAATAATTCTGGTTTTAACATCGTCCGCGGTGGCCAGCCATGATTGACTCACCATCATTTTGAAGGGCTTCACACCAAAAAACGGGGCAACTGTTTTCAAGATACCTTTTCAAGACGCTCTGCTAACCATACTTTAATAATGGATTGCCTGGGTACACCTAACCGTTTTGCCTCTTTATCCAGTAAATCGATCATCCACAAAGGGAAATCTACATTTACTCTCTTTTGTTCTTGTTCCGGTCTTCTTGCCTTCGATATATCAAGATGTTCTGAGATATCTTTGCCTTCATCAAATTTCTTATCAAACTCATGAGCTTTCATATATATCAACCTCCTCCCTCCTGGATCGCCGTATTGAAATAATTCTTATCTTTTCAGTCCGATATGTAATAATTCCTGACCAGTGCTTTCCTGAAATCTTTCCGATTACCAGAAATCTTGGTTCGTCACTAGTATTTATTGGAATTACAATAAAATCTGTATCATCCCATAACTTTTGAGCTTCATAAAAATCAATACCATGTTTCTGTTTGTTGGTTTTACTTTTATTCTGGTCGAACTCAAATTTCATGGTATAATTATTATACCTTATATATACCTTTAGTCAATTTAAATTCTTCAAATATTTTACTCTTAAATTATATGAATTTGATATGTTTCCCGAAAGACTATTTGTCAAAATAAATAGATTAAAGTTTTAAAAAGCTTAAAAACTCATTTAAAATATATAATTCCTTTAAAAATTGGGTCGAAATTTCACTACTTGTGCCAGCCAGACCAAGCATTAAAAATAGTGAACACCTTCCCTCAATTTGGCAGGCATTATCTAATCCTTATGTTAGTTGTAAAAAGGCTTTATAATAGAATTATTACACAGAGGAAAAGTTGTTGCCTCGCGGTGATGATGGAAGGCTATATGACTCCATGTGTGGAAAATGTAAATGAAGGCAAGGGTAAAAGATGAATATTCTTTCGATGGAAAATGTGACGAAGAGCTTTACCGAGAAGATGTTGTTTGAACAGGTGTCTTTGGGGATTAAGGACAACGACCGCATTGGAGTAGTCGGGATCAATGGAACGGGAAAGTCCACATTTTTGCAAATAATCAGCGGGCATATAGAGCCAGATTCAGGAAACATCTCACGTAGGAACAATCTAACTGTGCAGTGCCTCCCGCAAGCCCTGGAGTTTGATGAGAGCATGACTGTCCTTGAGCATATTTTACACGGAGAGCATCTGCTGATGAAGACGATCAGGGCATATGAGACCACGGCACATCAGCTGCATGAAGCGCCAAACGACGAAAGTCTCCAAAAAAGGCTGATTGAGTATACTGAGAGGATGGATGCACTGGATGCCTGGAATGTGGAGATTCAAGCGAAAAGTATTTTAAGTAAGCTTGGGATATCGGATATAGAGCGAAAGATTGGGGAGCTATCAGCCGGTCAGAGGAAAAGAATTGCTCTGGCGCAGGCGCTCATTCAGCCTGCGGACCTCTTGATTTTGGATGAGCCGACTAACCATATTGATTTGGATACAATCAAATGGCTGGAGGATTATTTGAGCCAGCTAAAAGGGGCGCTGCTTTTAGTGACCCATGACCGTTATTTCCTTAATAGGGTCGTCAATCGCATCATTGAAATAGATAAAGGAAAGCTGTATTCCTATGACGGCAACTTTGAATATTTTCTGGAAAAGAAAACGCTGCGCGAAGAAACACAAACCTCGATGGAAGAAAAGCGAAGGCGGCTGTATATAAATGAGCTGGCGTGGATCCGCCGGGGGGCCAGGGCGAGAACGACCAAGCAGAAGGCCAGAATTGCCCGTTTCGAGGAGGTGAAAATGTCAGGGACAGGAAAGGAAATCGCCAGGGAGCAACTCGAGCTTCCGGTTGCTTACAGACGCCTTGGAAAAAAAGTAGTTGAGTTTGATAACGTATCCAAGTCGTTTGACGGGCTGACGGTTATCAAAAACTTTAGTATCAAGATAAGCCCAACGGACAGGATAGGCATTGTTGGTCCAAACGGCGCGGGCAAGACGGTCCTGTTAAATCTTGTTGCCGGATTGATTGCCCCGGATAAAGGTGACATCAGTATCGGGAAAACGGTTAAGATTGCATATTACCAACAAAACAATGAGGATATGGACAACTCGATTCGTATGATCGATTATATCAAGCAAACGGCGGAATATGTTGAAACAAGCAGTGGGTACACAATATCGGCGAGCCAGATGCTTGAACGATTCCTTTTTGACGGCAGCCAGCAACACAGTTTTATTAAGAATCTTTCGGGCGGAGAAAAGAGACGGCTCTTGTTAGCCAGGGTCCTGATGGAAAAACCGAATGTCCTGCTCCTGGATGAGCCGACAAATGACCTGGATATACAAACCCTTGAGGTATTGGAGGAATATCTGGAATATTTCCAGGGCGCTGTTCTGGTTGCATCCCATGACAGGTATTTTCTCGATAAAACAACTGACCGGCTGATAGCAGTAAAAGGTGACGGAAGGATTGAATTTTACAACGACCTTGGAGCGTATGGAAGCAGCATGATGGCTGGTGAACCAAAGTCAGGGCAACAAAGCAAAATGATGAGGCGGCCTGCCAGAGTTAACCAAAAAACAAAATTTACTTTTGCCGAAAGCAGGGAGTTTGCTCAGATCGACAGTGTCATCGGGAAATTAGAGGCAGAGCTGGCAAGACTTACCGAAGAAATGAGTGGGAGCTGGTCAGACTATGTCAGCATGCGAGAACTCGCAGCGCAGCAAAAAAAACTTCAGGCCGAACTGGCAGAAAAAATAGAACGCTGGGTCTATCTGCAAGAGCTGGCTGAGAAAATAGAGCGACAGTAAGAATCATGCATGGAAATAATTAATCCTCACCAA
>JABMRD010000071.1 GCA_013202875.1 Actinomycetota bacterium
GGCATGTTTCCCTTAATCACTTCACTGCACCCAACTAAATACTAATAGCAAAATGGTCGGGACGAGAGGATTTGAACCTCCGACCCCCAGTACCCCATACTGGTGCGCTAGCCAAACTGCGCCACGTCCCGTCTTTTTTTATTTTAAGATAATACAAATGATTAGTAAAGCCATCAATTTAATTAATATCTTCAACCTCAGATTTAAACTTTCTTTTCATAAGTTTATTTACCGAGGCCAAAGGACTTAAATCTTTATATATAATTTCATATACGCATTTTGTAATCGGAACTTCTATATTCATTTTTTTTGATATATCATATACTGCTTTGGTAGTCTTTATACCTTCTGCAATCATATACATACTTCTCATAATTTCATCTATTTTCTCACCACCGGCCAATCTTTCACCAATACCTCTATTCCTGCTGTTTTTACTTATGCAGGTTGCTATAAGATCACCCATTCCTGCTGCTCCCGAAAAAGTTATTGAATTTGCACCCAATTTAATTCCAAATTTGGTAAGTTCATACAAACCTCTGGTTATAAGGGAAGCTTTGGTATTAGCGCCGTACCCTAAGCCATCGGAAATTCCTGATGCAATTGCTATTATATTCTTAACTGCGCCGCCAATCTCTACCCCGATCACGTCCTTATTAGTATAAATCCTGAATTTATCAGTAGATAATATAGGCTGGATATATTTTAATATTTCTTTATTATATGATGCTGCCACTGAAACACTTGGTAAATCATTTGCCACTTCCATGGCAATATTAGGGCCCGATAATACACAAATTTTAGAAATTAACTTTTCAGGCAGGCATTGTTCTAATACTTGTGACAATCTGAGATTACTTCCGGTCTCCAATCCTTTAGCTACATTTAATATACATTTTATATGTCTGACGTTTTCCCTAAGTTCGTTATAAAATTTAATGATTACTTCCCTTAAAGCATGTGAAGGTACTGCAAAGATTACAATTTCAGGATTACCAAAACCATCTTTTAAATTTATAAATGGTTTAACATCTTCAGGAATGGTCAAATCACCGGTATATTTTATGTTCCTTCTAAAATTTTTTATCTCTTCATAGGTACCTTCACTCCGCGCCCACAAATTTATATGACAGCCCTCTCTGGCAAGGATTACCGCTAATGTTGTTCCCCAGCTTCCAGCGCCAATTATAGTTATTATAATTTCTTTTCTCATAATATTTTTATTCTTTAACTCAATGCTTAAATTTAAGATATATGGGTGTACCCATAAAGCCAAACTTTTCTCTTATATTATTTTCAATATATCTTCTTAAATTTACTTTTTTTTTCGCATCCATATTTGAAAAAATTAAAAAAACAGGTGGTGATGTTTTTATCTGTTTTATAAATTTAATCTTAAATTTTTTACCCTTAAAGTAAACACCAATCTCTTTCTGGTCCAACTCCTTAAAAAAATTAGTAAGGTTGCTATCAGAAATCTTTTTACTTCTTTCTATAAGAAGCTTGTCTATTATCTTTATAATATTTTTAATCCCCTTTTTAGTCAATGCACTTACTTTTAGAAACGGTATATATCCTGCAAATTTAAGCTTTTGTTCAAACATACTTACAATGTTACCGATAGTATCTTCATCTACCATATCAATTTTATTAAAAATGACACAAATACCCACGCCCTTTTCTATACATGTCTCTACAATTTTTAAATCCTGGACGGTTATTTCTTTAATGCAATCAATAAGCACTAAACTTACGTCTGAATTTTCTATGGATCTTATTGTCCTTAGTTCGCTATAATATTCCAGTTCTCCACCCTTATCCTTTTTTCTTCTTAATCCGGCGGTATCTATAAATTTATAATTTCTGTTATTTATATTTACTATGCTGTCAATACTATCTCTTGTGGTCCCCTCAACCTCATCAACTATTGCTCTTTCATCTTTAATAATGGCATTGAACAATGTTGATTTGCCAGCATTCGGTTTACCCAGAATACATATGCCCGGAACAACCTTTTCTTCATATTCTCCTATAACTATAGAATCTTCTTTAAATTTAGAAACTAATTCATCCAAAAGATCTCCCGTATTTATACCATGCATTGCAGATATTTTTATAGGATACCCAAAACCAAATTTTAAAAAATCTTCAATATAGAAATTACCATTTTTATAATCATACTTATTTCCGGTAAAAATTATTTCCTTATCTGTTTTTCTCAGAATTGCTGCTATTTCTTCATCAAGTGGGGATACTGGTTCTTTTAGATCGACCATAAAAATAATAATATCTGATTCATCTATTGCTTTTTTGGTCTGTAAAAACACCTGTATATCCATCCTATGTTTTGATTTTAAATCTATACCACCTGTATCTAACAAATAAAAAATTTTACCATTCCAATCAGTCTTGTAATATTTACGATCTCTGGTAATCATTGGTTCCTTATGCACTATTGCTTCATTTTTTTGGCATATTCTATTAATTAGTGTTGATTTTCCCACATTTGGTCTTCCGACAACAGCAACTTTTGGAATATTTTCCTTCATATTTACCCACTTATATTTAATTAAAATGTTAATTCCTTTATAAAACTGGTACCCTTTTCAGATATTATTTTTATCTTATTACTAATTATCTCAATATCTTTTCTAGCATAGTTATCAATAGTCAAATTTTCTTCATTAAAAATGCTGCTGGGAATAAGTATTTTCTCATATATTCCCATATCCTCTTTACTTAACTTTGATATTATGTCTTTTCCGCTTAAAAGTCCTGTTATTTTTATATTTCCACCAAAAAATTTATTTTCTATCTCTAATATTTTAATATAAGAAACTATTTTTTCTCCAATATTATTAAATTTTTCTAAGATAATTTTTAAAGCATTGCTTATTATGGCTTCCCCATATTCTGATGTAACTATTAATATATATTTTCTATTCTTATTAAATTTACCAGGAATGGGAATATGATCATATTTTAAATAATCTTCCACTTGTTTTAAAAAATCAGTACTTTTCCCAATTCCATTTTCAATCTGGTAAAAATTTCCATAGTATTCATATTCGGGAAAATCAACTCCGGCAAGAATATAAAATTCATCAGAAAGATAAATATTATCAGAATCTTTTACTGACTTATAATCTTTCTTAAAATTATTTACATAATCTATAATCCTTAGAGCACTTTTTCTTTTATAAGGTTTCAAGTTGTAATTATTATTGAACCCGGTAATTCCGACTGGAACAATCCCTATTGATAACATATTTTTTAAGTCATTTAGTAATATAAAAAGTGTATCTGCTAAATTATTGCCATCATTGATTCCGTGGCATAAAACTATTTGGATATTTGTTTTAATGCCATTCCTATCAAGGATTTTCAGATTATCCAATCCAGACATATTTTTTTTATTACCAAAAATTATTGTCCTTATATTCTCATTCATACTATGTACAGAAATATAAAGTGGCTCCAACCTATATTTTATTATTTTGTTCAAATCATCTGCTGTAACATTGGTAAGAGTTATAAAATTGCCGTACATATAGGAAAGCATGTAATCATCATCTTTTACATATAGAGAAGATCTTAAGTTTTTAGGAAGCTGTTTTACAAAACAAAATATACAATTATTATTACAGGTTTTTATTTTTTTTGATAATTTATAATTTTTCAATTGCTTCTTTTACACCCATTATATCTTCCACAGGTGTAGATGCACCGCCGCTTATTCCAACATTTTTAACATTATTGAACCATTCCGGTTTGATTTCCTTATAATTTTCAATGTGGTACGTTACTGTATTGCACTTTTTTGATATTTCCATCAGGTGTGTTGTATTTGCACTGTTTTTCCCACCAACTATTATCATTATATCAACACTATTTGCCAGTTTTTTAGTTGAATTTTGTCTTTTTTTTGTAGTATTGCAGATGGTATTAAATACAACCAACTCTTTGGCCTTTTCCAGTAATTTGCTGGTAATCAGACCTAATTTTTCTATAGTTTGTGTTGTTTGGACAACAACTCCTATTTTTTCCTTACTGGAAATTTTTTCTATATCTGCTTCATTTTCTATTACCGCATAATTTTTATTTAATACATGGTCTTTTATTCCCATTACCTCAGGATGATTTTTATTTCCAATAATCACTACAAAGTATCCATTTTTGCTGAGTGTTTCAGCTCTAGCGTGAGCTTTCTTTACAAAAGGACAGGTAGCATCAATAATCTTAACATTCTTTTTTTTAATTTCATTAACTAAAATCGGGGACATTCCATGGGATCTTATAATAAATATACTACCAGGTATTATTTTTTCTAATTTCTCAACCGAAATTAAACCTTTTTTTGTCAACTCATTTGTGACCCCTGAATTATGAATAATGGAACCAAGAGTAAAGATCTTAGTTTTTTTACCCTGATTTTCTTTTAATATCTCTTCTGCTAATGTTAGAGCCCTCTTTACACCAAAACAGTATCCTGAATATTTAGCTGTTTTTATATCCATATGCATTAAAAACCTTATTTTCCTATTTTATTTTATCGTATATTTTACCTATCTCTTTCATTGTTCTATCAACTATTATACTGATAGCTTCTTTTTTACTATGTTCTTTCAAAATATCTTTTATATCTATTATATCTCCAACAATTAATCTAACCCTGGGGAAAAATATTCTCTTGTGAGGTTTCTGTATTATTTTATTTGTACCGCTTATTGCTACAGGTAGAATGGAGGTATTACTCGCTGCTGCTATAAATCCTGTGCCCTTTTTACCACCTCTTAATACCCCATCAGTGGATCTTGTACCTTCCGGGAATAAACACAGAGCATTTTCGTCTTTTAAAATTTCAAAAGAAATATAAAATGTTTTTCTATTAAAAGCCTTTCTTTCAACAGGAAAGGCATTTAAGAAAGTTACCAGAGAGGATAAAAACTTATTATTATATAATTCTTTTTTTGCCATAAAATAGGTATATCTGGGAATATACGCTCCTATTATCACCGGATCCAGGTAGCTTATATGATTTGAGCATATTATCAACTTACCATTTCTGGGTACTTTGTGTAAATCTATTTTTTCTACTCTGTATAGTAGGTCAAAAATAACTCTTAAAATAAACTGCACTAACTTGAATAAAATAAAATAGGATTTACTATGTTTCGTTTTTAACATTTACTTTTTTAAAATATAATTTCTTAATTTTTTCAACAACTTCTTTTACTGATAATTTTGATGTATCAATTATAATTCCATTTTCCGGTATAATCAGTGGGCTGTTTTCTCTGCTGCTGTCAATTCTATCTCTGCTTATAATTTCTTTTTTGATTATATTTCTTTCTAAAAATTGCCCTTTTCCTCTGATCTGCAAATCTCTTCTTTTTATTCTTTCATCTAGTCTTGCAGTTAAATATATTTTTAGTGCCGCATCCGGACAAACTACACTTCCAGTATCTCTGCCTTCAAGAACAGCATTACCTCCCTGGATAATTTTTTTTTGAAGACTTACTAAATATTTTCTCACTCCGGATAATTTAGAAACAATAGAAACTGCAGATCCTACTTCCCTGCTTCTAATCTCATCCGTAACATCTTTTCCATCTATTTTTACTGTGGTATATTTACTTTCATCCACTGAATTACTATCTAATTCAAGATTTATATTTCTGGCCATCTTTAATATAGATTCTTCATCTTTACAATTTATATTATTCTGCAAAGCAAGAAGGGTAATTGCTCTATACATGGCTCCAGTATCAATATATTTTAAATTCAATTCTCTAGCTAAAATTTTTGCAACTGTGCTCTTGCCGCTTCCAGCAGGACCATCTATGGTTATAATATTATCAAGCATCTTTTAACCAGTACTCATATATGTCTTTACGATATTATGCCTATTCTCTTTTATGTTATTGCACTAAAACTTTTTTTAAATTATATTTAAAACCGGGAAATGAAGTATTGATACATTCGGAATCCAGAATAGTTACTTTTCCTATTGATAACAAAGCCAGTATAGAAAGAGACATGGCAATTCTATGATCTCCGAAACTATCTACTATTCCTTCACCCGTCTTGAAATTCACATCTCCTATTATTGTCATTCCATCCTCTTTTTCCTCAATATTCACCTTTAATTTTTTAAACTGGCTTACAATAGACCTGATTCTATCACTTTCTTTATATCTTAATTCTTCAGCTCCCCTTATCACTGTTTTACCTTTTGCAACAGTTGCAGCTACACACAGTATTGGTATCTCATCAATTATATTAGGGATTTTATCTTTATCTATTTTTATAGAATTTAGATTACTGGAAAAAGTTTCAATATCTACAACAGGTTCATTATTTATAATTCTTTGATTTTTAATAATAATCTTTCCACCCATTTTTTTAAGTATTTCTATAAAATAACTTCTGGTGTGGTTCATACCGATATCTCTCATAATAGTATGTGAATCTTTTAAAATTAGAGTTGCAACAATAAAAAAAGCTGCTGAAGATATATCACAGGGTACATAAATATTTTTAGCAATTAATCCCTTGCCGGGTTTTAATTTTGTGTATTTACCATCGTAAGTAATATCTGCTCCAAAGTACTGGAGCATACGCTCTGTATGATCTCTCGAAACTTCTGGTTGAACTATCTCAGTTGTACCTTCTGCGTTAAGAGCTGCCATAAGGATACTGGATTTAACCTGAGCACTTGGCACTTTAAGCTTAATTTTTTTTCCTTTCAGATTTGGGTTTCCAAATATTACTATAGGGGCCCTTGAATTATTTTCTCTTCCATTAATTTTTGCACCCATCTCTAATAGTGGCTCTATTATTCTTTTCATAGGTCTGTCGTTTATAGAACTATCACCACTCAATACAGACATAAAATTAGTTGCGGATAGTACACCGCTCATTATTCTGATTGTAGTTCCAGAATTTCCAACATCCAGTATTTCATCAGGTTCACTGAAGTTTTTAATACCTTTACCATATACTATTAAATTTCCGTCTATTTTTTCAATTTTTACACCTAACTTATTTAAAACATCTATAGTTTTTATGCAGTCCTGACAGAATAAGAAATTCTTTATTACTACATTATTATTAATCAATGAGGATATGATTACACTTCTGTGTGAAATTGACTTATCACCGGGAATTTTTATTTCACCTTTTAAGCTTCTTGCTCCATGTATTTCCATTTTTATTCACTTAATACCTTTTTTACACTTACTTCGTATCCTGCTTTTTCAATTGCTTCTTTTGTAATTTTACTAGCATCTTCACCTTGAATCAGTACTTTAAGGATTCCACCACTACTGAATTCTGTTGAATGAAAAATAGATATATCTTCAATATTTATTCCGTGAGAACTTATAGCCAGTGTAATTTCACTTAAAACTCCTGCTTTATCAGGTATTGTAACTCTAAGTTCATATAATTTGGAAATATCTTTCTCAATATATTTTGGTAAATTAATTCTTGCCTTCCGGGCTTTTATGTAATGTTTTTTTATTGATTTTGAATTTTCTTTTTTCAAGTTATTTTTAAACTTTATCAGATACTTTATATAGTCTTCTATTGATTTAATTAGCTCATCTTTATTTTCTAAGCTTATGTCAAGCCACATTTTTATATTTGCAGCAGCTATTCTGGTCATATCCCTAAAACCACCGGCACATAGTTTAAATAAATTTTTCATCTTCTTTTGTTTATCATCAATCATATCAACCAGATTGGTTGAAAGGATATGTGGCAAGTGACTTATTAACGCTACATTTTCATCGTGTTCTTTAGGATTTATAGAAATTACTTTTGCGCCAATTTTTGTAAATAAAGAATGTAATGTAACCAGAGGTTCAGATATAGTAGTATCTGTAGGAGTTAGAATATAAAATGTATTTCTAAATAATTCCGGAGTGGCACTTAGCACACCTTCATTTTCCGAGCCAGCCATTGGATGGCCGCCTATAAAAAATACTCCTTCGGGTAATATTTCACTTACTCTTTTAACTATCTTCTCTTTAGCGCTGCCAACATCTGTGATAATCACTCCTTTTTTCATGTAATCCTTAATATGTTCTACGACCTCGATTATTTTACTTATTGGTGTTGCTATTATTATCAAATCAGCATCAGTAACTGCTTCTTTATAATCTATAGCAACAACATCAATTATATTCCTGTATTTGGCTATATTCATTGCTTCATCTTCAATATCATAACCAGTAATTATAAAATCTTCACCGATATTCTTTAAAGATAAAGCCAATGATCCACCTATAAGTCCCAATCCTATTACAGTTATTTTTTTAATATTTTTCATTTTTCACTACTATCAAATCCAATAATTATTTCATCAGAAGTTTATAAAAACATCTTAATACTATATAAAAATTATTACATTTTGTGAATAAGAATTTATTTATTATTCTTAAGTATTCTACTATAGTTTTAGTATTTTTATTAAACATAAAAAAATTTTAAAAATTTCCGAATATTCTCTATATTTTACTTCTAATCTATTGACAACATTTTTTAATTTTGGTATCTTTTTATCATATTAGAACAGGAGGCAACTTTTAGAAATAACTGGAATTTATTTTCGAAAGAGAATAGATAAAAGTTTAATAATCTGAAAAGTCCCTGAGAAAAGTTCTAAGATACGCCCCGAGATTTTTAGTAGCCTAAAGCGCTAGCTATGGCAAAAGATAACTCGGGGTTTTTTATGCATTAAAACTTTTAACTATTAAAAATAGCAGAATATATTTTTACAAACCTGTGGGCCAGGCTCTTAAATATTTAAGATTTTTCAATTAACTTAAAACCTGGATAAAGGTTTTTACCAAATTTGGATCAAATTGTGTTCCGGCGCATCTTTCAAGTTCTTCTAAGGATTCTTTCTTGCTAACTGCTTTCTTGTAAGATCTTTCATGGGTCATATAACATCATATGCATCAATTATTGATATAATCCGGGATATTAATGGAATATTTTCACCTTTTAATCCCTGTGGATAACCACTTCCATTCCAATATTCGTGATGTGATAATACAGCATCAGCTATAGGCTCCAGCAGCGGAGATGATCCGGAAATATTATAACCGACTTCCGGGTGTCTTTTTACAATAACCCATTCTTCTTCTGTTAATTTACC
>JABMRD010000072.1 GCA_013202875.1 Actinomycetota bacterium
CGTTTTCCCTCACACCATGATAGCCAAACAAATTAAGATCTTTTATTATTATCCTGAACATCTTAAGATTATATTAAAATCCGTTAGTAATTCTTTTAGCAATCTTTACCGCTCTTATGGTTTCTGCAACATCGTGCACTCTTAAAATATTAACTCCATTTATGACCGAACAAACTGCCGCAGCAAGACTTCCCTCAAGTCTCTCCTCTGCCGGTAAATCCAGAATATTACCGATAAAAGACTTTCTGGATGCCCCAACCATTACCGGGTACCCAAGCATCCTGAATTCATACACCTTATTCAATATTTCCAGGTTATGTTCCAGGGTCTTCCCAAACCCTATACCGGGATCTATAATTATTTTCTCCGGTTTTATCCCTGAATTTATTGCCATATTAGTTCTATCTTCAAGGTAACCATAAATTTCATCTACCACATCCTCATATTCCGGATTCTTCTGCATATTTTCAGGAGTTCCTTTAATATGCATAATAACTACCGAAACATCACCTTCAGCAATAACTTTCACCATATTGGAATCCATGGAAAGACCGCTGATATCATTTATAATATGCGCCCCTGCATCTATTGCCCTCCCGGCTACTTCAGACCTGTAAGTATCGGCAGATACCAATATATCATAATTTTTACTGATATATTCTATTACAGGAATAATTCTTTCAACTTCCTCTTCAAAGCTTACCGGTAGTGAGCCGGGCCTGGTTGACATCCCACCTACATCAATTATCTGCGCTCCTTCTTTAACTATAGTTTCAGCTCTCCTGCAAGCTTTATCTTTTTCAAAATAATATCCGCCATCATAAAAAGAATCCAGTGTAACATTTAAAATGCCCATTACCGGTACATTTTCATCTAAGTTAAATTCCTTCTTGCCAATTATTAACTTTCTTCTTTTTTTATTTTCATCCAGCTTATCTATAAAACATTCCAGATCGCCTGATAAAGCTTTCAGGCCAAATGGCTGCTGCTTTATCTTACCGATTAAACTTCTTACACTTTTGACTGTACCCTGAATAATAACATCTGCTTTGCCGCTGGTTTCCATAAGTGAATCCCTGGAAGTAACTACATCACCGCCTCTGGCAAGCATCTCCTGCTTTAATATATTTGCAGCCAATGGGTTAATACCCTTAATTTTCAGGGATACCGGAAATATTTTATCGACCATTATGCGTGACCCGGCAGCAGTAGCTCCGATTTTTTCAAACTCTTTTAAACCTTCCTGCCTGGTTTTAATGTTTAATGCTCTTATCTTGAACTTCATATTCTATTTATTTGGTTTGATAAGTGCCATCACTTCGGCTCTTGAAGCTGCGTTTTCTCTAAATAAGCCTCTCACCGCAGAAGTCACCGTCAGGGTATTTGGCTTCTTTACTCCTCTCATGCTCATGCACAAATGTTCAGCTTCAACAATAACCAGGACACCCCTGGGCTTGATTTTTTTCATAATAGTATCCGCTACTATTGAAGTTAATCTCTCCTGGACTTGCAGCCTCCTTGCCACAATATCAAATACTCTCGTAAGCTTGCTAAGGCCAATAATTTTCCCGGCCTTATTGGGAACATAAGCTATGTGGGCCTTCCCTACAAAAGGAACCAGGTGATGTTCGCATACAGAATAAAACGGAATATCCTTTACCAATATTATTTCATCATGGCCTTCATCAAACATTGGTCCGAGTTCCCCAGATGGATCTTCTCCAATTCCACTAAATATTTCCTCATACATCCCGGCAACTCTTTTTGGAGTTCCCTTGAGGCCCTCTCTGTTTATATCCTCCCCGATACCTTTTAATATTAAAATTACTCCTTCTTCTATCATTTTTTTATCCACTGGTTAACTCCTGTTCCAAATTAATATTATAAATAATAACCATTTAAATCTGATAAAAGAACCACGTCATGATCATTATTTTAAGCAATTTCTATATAATCCACTATCTTTAACAGATAGTGTGCTTAATTCCCATGATAATACCAAAAAGCTGGGTTGTAAAATGTTTGGTTATTTTTTGGATATTGAAATAGCTTACTTAAATAAAAGTTTATTTATTATTTATTACTTTTTACTGGTTGCTTTTACAACTTTCTTTTTTATAGTTTTTACTGTTGTGCCCTTAGTATCTAAAACTTCACTTTTTTCTTCCAGCTGCTCAACTCTCTTGCTTTTCTGGCTTTCTACTTTTGATAATACCTTTAGTATTTCATCTCTGCCGAGAGTTTCTTTTATCAGTAGCTCATTGGCCAGATCAGCCAGATTCTTCTTATTTTTTAAAAGTATCTTTCTTGCCATCTCATAACTATCCATAATTACATCATGGACTTCTTCATCAATAGCAGAAGCTATTGCGTCACTATAATGGGGCCTTGAGGCAATTTCCTTTCCCAGGAATACTTCTTCTTCTTCACCTTTAAAAGTAATTGGACCCAATTTCTTGCTCATTCCATATTCCATAATCATTTTCCTGGTAATTTTAGTAGCCCTATCCAGGTCATTCTGGGCACCTGAAGTTATATCGTTGAAATTCATTTCTTCGCTAACCCTACCCCCAAGAAGCTGAGTAATATTATCTACAAGCTCTTTTTTAGATTTTAAGAATCTGTCTTCCTCTGGCAGAGTAATTACATAGCCCAACGCTCTCCCACGTGAAATGATAGAGATTTTATGAACAGGATCAGTATGGGGAAGAATATATGAAAGTATTGCATGACCTGACTCATGATAGGCTATTATTCTCTTTTCTTCTTCTGATATGATCCTTGATTTTTTCTCAGGTCCGGCTATAACTCTTTCCACTGCTTCTTCTATCTCAAACATGGTTATTTTTTTCTTATTATGTCTTGCTGCCAGAAGAGACGCCTCATTGAAAAGGTTGGCCAGATCTGCACCTGTAAATCCAGGGGTTTGTTTGGCTATATTTTTTAAATTAATACCTTTATCCAGGGGCTTGCCTCTGGCATGTATCTTCAATATTTCCTCTCTACCCAGTAGATCCGGTCTATCCACAACTATTTGCCTGTCAAACCTTCCAGGTCTGAGCAGGGCAGGATCCAGGATATCCGGTCTGTTTGTAGCCGCAATTAATATTACAGTGCTATCAATATCAAACCCATCCATTTCTACAAGCAGTTGATTTAAAGTCTGTTCTCTTTCATCATGACCTCCACCTAATCCGGCCCCCCTGTGTCTCCCAACTGCGTCAATTTCATCCATAAATACTATGGATGGTTGATTCGCCTTAGCCTGTTTAAAGAGATCCCTGACTCTGGAAGCTCCCACACCAACAAACATCTCAACAAATTCAGAACCGCTAATGCTAAAGAATGGTACACCTGCTTCACCTGCAACCGCTCTTGCCAGAAGTGTCTTCCCGGTTCCAGGAGGCCCGTATAATAGAACACCCTTGGGAATTTTTGCGCCCATAGCTTTAAATTTACCTGGATTTTCCAAAAATTCTTCAATTTCTCTTAATTCTTCTACAGCTTCATCTACTCCTGCCACATCTTTAAAGGTAACTCTTTTTTTACCTTTACCTACCAATCTTGCTTTACTCTTTCCAAATTGAAGCACTTTAGAGCCCCCGCCCTGAAGCTGATTCATCATAAAGAAAATTAAGCCAAACATTATAATAAAAGGTATGGCGCCTACTAAAATCTGAATCCATATATTTTGTTTCTGATTATCAACTGTAAAGTTTAAATAATCATTATCCTGTAAAAATTGCGTTATATCGTAATTTCCTAAAAATGAAACTTCAAATTTGGTCCCGTCTTTTAATTCACCCTCAATTATTTTATCCTCTCCTTTAATCACCATTGGTATAGAAGTGCTTATTTTATCCTGCTTTACTGCTTCAACAAATTCATTAAAATTATACTTTTCAATTGCAGGTGAAAGAAAAAGAGGACTCCTGAAGATCCAGAACATAATAGCTATCACCAGTATTAATAATGCTATACTTCTAAATCCCCTACTATTAAAACCTTTATTATTTTTCAAATTTAAAACAACTCCTTATCAAATTAATTTTTCATCTACCTTCTTACTAGATAATAATATAACTACTGTTTATTTTCAATATACCCTAAAAAGGGGAAATTCCTGTATTTCTCTTCAAAATCAAGACCATATCCTACCACAAATTTATTAGGAATATCAAATCCTTTATATTTAACTTTATTTTCTGTTTTTCTTGGAACATCTTTATCTAAAAGTGCGCAGACTTCAATATTTTTTGGATTTCTTGCCTGTAAATTCTTTACCAGATAATTTAAAGTTCTCCCGGAATCAACTATATCTTCTATAATAATTACTTCTTTATTCTCTATGCTGAACTCTAAGTCTTTGGTTATTCTCACAATTCCGGAACTTACCTTAGAATTTCCATAGCTTGAAACAGCCATAAAATCAAAAGTAACCGGTATTTTGATCTCCCTGCAGATATCAGCAATAAAAATAAAAGAACCCCTTAAAACTGAGACTAAAACAGGATCCCTATCTTTATAATCCCTGGTGATTTCCTGTCCCAATTCCCTGACTCTCCTGCGCAGATTCTTTTCATCTATAAGTACTTTTATTTTCATATTGTCATATATCAAGACTTTTTCACCATTATTTTTTTTAAACTTATATAATCCCATTAATTACCCCAATAAAAACACAATTTTATTAAATCATATATGAATTATTTTTAAAATAATTTTAAATGCAAAACTTCTTTAGTATCTTCAGTTATTCTCACCCGGTTATCAATCCTATATTTCCCCACCCATATTATTTTTTCCCTGTCTATAAATACCGGGATCAGTTTTCTCAAATGTATTGGAATCTTACTATCAATAAAAAAATCCTGTAGTTTTTTCTCTTTCTGCATGCCGAGGGGGTAAAATTTATCCCCACTCTTCCAGATTCTTACTTTTATTGGAGGTTTAATTTTTGCACAATCCAGAAAAGCCTCGGTATTTTTAACTTCATTAAATTTTATTTTATCCTTACCTATTTTTAATAACTCTGAAGACAGTTCCAGATTAAAATCCTTTAGCTTTATTTTTGTTCCAACTTTTATCTCTTTCCCGCTCTTCTCTGTGTCTACCTTTCCATTACTTTTAAGAAACTTTTTGAACTCATCCGGCAGAAGCCTGGTATAGTCGACATTCACAAAATAAATATAGCTGCCTATTTTAAAAACCCTTATTTTCTCTTCTGGCTGGATGACCTTGCTTTCCCCTCCCGAACTACAGATCCCTAAAATATCATCTATATTATTAAATCTTATATTTTCCAGGGTACCATTTGTCATCTCTATTGCCGCCAGTACAATTCTTCTCTGCACAGCCCTGGCTTCTCCTTTAATTTTTAATACAGGGATTTTAATCAAGGCAGCATATTTACCGATTTCATTTTTTTCAATAGAAGCTATCTCAGCCAGTTTAACTACCGAGTACTCTCTTAAAAATTCATCTTCATCCTTCAATATATTTATTGATCTCGATACATTAGATTTGAAAGATTCGAGGAAATGTTTACTTATAAACGGAATGAGAATATTCCTTATCCTGTTTCTTAAATATATATTCTCAATATTGGTACTGTCCACACAATAAGATATTTTCTTATTATCTAAATAAGCAATAATATCTTTTCTGAAGATATCAATAAGGGGCCTTATGAATTTCCCGCTGACAGGTTTTATACCGGAAAGACCCCTTGCCCCCGCACCCCTCACAAGATGCATAAGAAAAGTTTCTATATTATCATCGGCATTATGACCTGTAGCAATCTTTTCTATATTGTTTTCTTTAGAAATTTCCAGTAATTTTTCCATTCTTATTTTTCTTGCTCCTTCCTGGAAAGAAAACTTATTTGACCTGCACCATTTCTGTACATCTATTTTTTGCCTGAATAATTCAATGTCCAATTCTCTGCATAATTTTTCTACAAACAAAGCATCTTTTGTAGATTCCCCATTTCTTGTCATATGGTCCAGACAGAAGCCGAAAAGTGTTAAGTTCAAAACCGGCCGCATCAGGTAAAGTAAATGTGTTAAAAACGTAGAATCAGGTCCACCTGAGATAGAAATTAATATCCTATCCCTACTTTTTACCATACTGTAGGATTCTATAGTTTTTAAAGCTTTGATTATAATTTTATCTCTGGCAAACTTGCAGCTATATATTTCTTTCATTTCAGAGCCCATACTACTGGTTAAGAATTAATTACCTGGTAGCTACATAATTTATTCTTCTAATGTCATTTGCCTTACCGATTCTTTCATCAATATCAATCACAACTGCGTTAATCATATAATCATCTTCTGCCACTGTAAATTTCTGAGGCATTACCTTTAAAAATCTTTCAATTATATTTTCTTTCTTTACTCCGATAACTGAATCCCATGGCCCTACCATACCCACATCGGTGATGTACGCGGTTCCGCCAGGGAGTATTCTCTCATCAGCAGTTTGAACATGAGTATGTGTACCAACCATCGCGCTTACCCTGCCATCAAGATACCATCCCATAGCAACTTTTTCAGAAGTAACCTCAGCATGAAAATCTACAACTATTATTAGAGTCTCTTCTTTTATATGTTCCAAAATTCTATCAATACACCTGAAAGGACAGTCCAGATATTCTAAAAAGACTCTTCCGCAAATATTTATTACAGCAATTTTATTATTTCTTTTATCAGACATAATATAATATCCATTTCCGGGAGTTCCCGGGGGATAATTTGCCGGTTTTAAAAGTCTTGGCTGCTGATCGATATAATCATATATTTCTTTCTTCTTGTAAATGTGATTTCCTGAGGTCACCACATCCACTCCTATATTAAATAACGTTTTACAGATTTCTGGAGTAATTCCTATTCCTCCTGCCGCATTTTCTCCATTGGCAATAACAACATCTATATTATTTTCCTCTATAATTGCAGGCAGTTCCTTTTTTAAGACTTCTCTTCCAGGCTTTCCAAAAACATCTCCTAAAAATAATACTTTCAACTTATACCTTTCTGGTTCTAATTTTTATAATTTCCAAAATACTATCTTCCAGTCTCCATCTTCCTCTTTTATAAGAGATACTTCAATATCTTTAAATACCTTTTCTTCTCCGTCATAAAAATCGGTCAAATCCATCCCCACCACAGCTATATTGTTTTTAATTTCAACCCAATTTTTATTTATAGAGACAATATCTGTAACATCTTTAAATTCGTTAGAAAAATCTTCTAAGCTTTTTTGAGATTTATCCCTACTGCTTATATACCAATATGCCTCCTCATAATCTTTATCTATAAGCAAATTAAAAAATACATCTACAATTTTAACTACCTCATCCTTTTTACCTTCATCTGAAAATTTCTCTTTAAAGAAGCTTTTTATATTAGAAGAGAGGGTACAACCAGAAAAATTAATGCATAAAAAAAGGATTAAGACCAATAAAAAGCTTCTGACCAGTAAAGTTACGCATTTATGATTTTTAAAAGAAATATTTTTCATTCTATACTTAATTACAAAACAAGTTTTAAAAATATATGTAAATTATAATTTAAAATCAATATTAATAAAAATACCCTGCAAATAAAAAGATTTGTCTTATAGCCAGTTGAAAAACATTAAAAAAATATCAGACCGCAGGATTTATAGCATAGTCTTAAAATTTGGTAGCGGGGATAGGATTTGAACCTATGACC
>JABMRD010000073.1 GCA_013202875.1 Actinomycetota bacterium
CTGTCCTTATTGTAAAAAAGAATGGTACGTAGTCTGGGATGATAATCCCGGGCCAATAAAACCATTGGGATTCTAAAGAATCTTTAATAAATCAAATGAAAATTTTCTCTATTAAGTTTTAAAAGTTAAACACTAAAAGCAAAGCTAATATAGAACAATAGACAATTATTTTTTCTTTTTCGGAATAAAATCTATGGATATTGAGTTGACGCAGTGTCTGGTATTTTTAGGAGTAAAACCTTCTCCTTCAAACACGTGACCCAGGTGACCGCCGCACTTGGAACATACAATTTCCATTCTTATCCCATCCTTGTCCGGCAATCGCATTACTGCTCCAGGGATTTCATCATCAAAACTGGGCCATCCACATCCTGACTTAAATTTACTTTTAGATATGTATAGCGGTGCTCCGCACTGTCGGCAGACATAAGTACCCTCTTCAAAGAAGTCCTCATACTTACCGCTAAATGGCGGCTCTGTACCTTTGTCAATTATTACTCTTTTTTCCGGGTCAGTAAGCTTTCTTTTTTTCATTTATAAAAAATTTATTCAAATACCTTCAATACCCTTATCTACAACCAGGCCAAGCAGATTTTTGAATATCTCCGGATTTATTACATATACAATAACAAAACAGGTAATGAAGATTACTGCTGCCAGCCATTTTGTGTAGCGGCCGCGAGTTCTCACAAAAAGTATTATGGACAAAATAGCTATAACAATAGGCCCCACTATTTTAATATCCCCTAATGGGACAGTATAACCCGCCACAACTTTTTCACTTTCTCCAAAAAAAGATGCCAGATCAAAGTTTATATTTGCCACAATTAATACTATTTCCAGAATCAGCACTATAAGCAAAATCCAGGATGCCCATACTGTTGAAGGTCCTTCGGTTCTATAAACTTCATAGGCTGCGGCAGGAATTAGAAAAATAACTATTATGAGTGGTTTGGATAACCATATTCCTATAACAATACCTATAAGTGCAAGAATACTTACAATTGTGCAAATCAGGGTTGCATATTTGGTAGGCTTGGCCATTCTATCACCTCATTTATATTATGTGTTTTATAAAAATGCAATACAGATATTTGTTTATGAATTATAGCAAATAGGGAATAAGGTTACTACTTTATTCAATGAAACACATTAATTGTCCTTGAGAATATTTAGAAATTATTGAAATAGAAGAATACAGATTATAATTAAATTGGATATCCGTTTATAATTAAAGAATAAATATTATGCTTTAATTAATAACAGGAGGGAAAATGGTCAGTGAAGATACAATAATAATAAGTGGCAAACAACTAAGATGTCTTATATGCGGCTTCTCAGAATTTAAAAAGGTATATACAAAACTGAACCGAAAATGGCTTGCAAGTTTCGGTGCAGAAATGTTCGGCGAAGAAGGTGTAGCCTATATTTGTAAAAATTGCGGTTATAAACTTGAATTTTATCCTAAACGGTAATATAAATTAAATTAACAAAAGAATTTAAAATAATAAAAGATTAATTATAAAAATCTTTACAATTGCTTTTAAAGAGGGAAAGACATGAAAGACTGGAAATGTACATCTTGCGGATATATTTTTGATGTTAAGGTTGAAAATCCGGAATTCGGGATAGATCCTCCCTACAATTTTGAAGACTTACCTGAGGATTGGGTTTGCCCAGTATGCGGAGCTTCCAAATCAGAATTTAAAGTTTATAAAAAATAAATAAGTCTCTAAATTAAGTGGTATTACACTAATCTATTTAATCACCTTAAGGAACCTTGAATTTAGGGCTACGATTACTGTGCTGATTGACATAGGACTGGCCAATTATTTTGTTGGACTGCAAAAAGAATTATATGCCAAAATTAAGCAGGATAGTTTTTACAGAAGATCTGAATGCATTTTTAAATACTCATACGCCCGGCACCCATAAAGGTGGATTTCTTTATGAAATTAAGAAGAAATAATATTTTAGCTTTATATATAATATACATAAATAAGAATACACTTAATTAAAGTTTTCAGTAAACGAAAGAAAATTATTATAATCTACTTCAGGGTAATGGATTCGAAAAATTTGATAGTAATAAAACTCTTCCTTGTTTCTTAGTTTAAATCCATCAGGCAGAATCCTGCCGTTTTCAAATTCATTATCCGAAATAATACAATCAATTTTGTTTTTTAATGAATCATAAATTCCGGATCCTTCCCAGAATTTATCTTTTGGCCTCCATACGATGCAGTCCGGAAGATACTTTTCTGCAAGTTTTCTTAAAATATATTTTGTCAGCTTCATAGTATAATTAAGCTTAAACCTTGGTGGTATATGAAGAACATAGTCTATCAGTTTCTCATCCAGCATTGGAAGTTTAATATTTACCCCATTGAAGTTGGAAGATCGGTCAACTCTTTGAAGAGCTGTGTTATGCAGGCTTTTTATAGCCTTTAAAAGACCATTTTGAATCTGTTTTTTTGAGTTGAAATTAAGGAAATAATTATAACCTGCAAATATTTCATCGCCACCTTCACCGCTAAATACAATATCGGCTCCGGAAGACATCTTTGAAGCTATAATATTTCCAAGTGTGCTTCTTACGAGAGGAGCATCAAAAGATTCAAGCGTATATATAGTCTTGGGAACAAGTGAAAACAGGATATCTTCATCCAGAATATATTCCTTATGTATGGTGCCAAGGTGCTTTGAAACGATTCTTGCCGCTTCAAGGTCTCTTGAATTCTCAAAACCAACTGCAAAAGTGTGAATATCTACATTACGTTGTTTTAGTAATGCAGCAATAATGCTTGAGTCCAGTCCTCCGCTCAGCCATGCGCCAATTTTAATATTTGGCCTGTCTTTTGGGATTCTTTTATCGATAGATCTTATTAAAAGGTCATTTATCCTGTTTATCATTATGTTTTCATTTTTGATGTCCGGAAGCTCTGACTGTAAAACTTCTTCTCCATATTTTTTAGAATCCAGGTTTCTAAAAAGTACGGGTTTTCCCATATTTTTTATATAGTGTCCCGGCGGCAGTTCAAATATCTTAAGCTTGTACCGAGATAGTGCTTTTATTTCTGATGCAAAAAAAAGCAGGTTTGTATCATTGTTGTAGGCATAATATAGAGGTTTTCTACCCAGAAAATCTCTTATTATATAAATATTTTCACTTTCATCTTTAAATACCATTGCAAACTGCCCGTTGAGTTTTTTAAGGATTGTGTCATTAAACCCTGTAAGAAGCTCTCCAAGTTTTTCATTTTCATTTTTGTTGGCTGCAGTGCAAGATATGTATTTTTTGTATAATCTGTCAGTATTGTATATTTTCCCATCAACCTTTACAGTAGGGGCAGTTTTGTTGCTTGTTTTTTTCGTGTGATGGTCTTTAGTACTACTTATTTTATAATTCGAAATGAATCCTATTATTGCTCCAAAACCGGAGTTATTTATTGAAAAAATTTCCTTGTTTCTGTTTCCCCTGTACGATATCTTCTGCAGCATCTTTTCAACCTGTCTCTTAAATATTTCATCACTTTCCTTAGCCCAGTGCATTCTCTTTTTCTTTCTGTAGACGATACCTGCTAAGCCAGCCATGATTAACCGCTCCCTTTTTTATCTTTACCTGAATTTTTAACAAACTCTTAAGACAATACCATATTTTCCAGCATATGAAAAATTTAAGGGACAGGTCAAGGATAAAATTAAGGTTTTTTATTTTTTATGGCCTGTTATTAATTAACCCAAGACATGAGATCGTAAAGATTATTTTTATAAAGTTGGCTGTGCACCTGGAAAAGTTACCAACTTTCTTTCTAAGAAGTAACCAAATTTGCTATTTCTTTTTAATTTATAAATAAGATATTGTTTTATGTTCATTATTATGTTATGTTCACTAATAATGAACATTCAAAAATAATGAACAAAGGAATATAAAATGATTAACAATATTGAAGAAAATATTTTTAATCTAGCAATTGATGAATTTAATAAAAATAAGGAAATCCAGCTAGAGATAGAATTTGAAGAGAAAGAGAAAAATATTAACGGTTTTAGATTTGATAAACTAGTAAAATTTAAATATCAAAAGAAAGTTTTATTATATTATTTTGAAATAAAAATTAATATTAATAATGCTATTATTGCCTTTTTTTTACAAAATAAGAAAATTCTAAAACATCCACTTCTTTTAGTAACAAGGCATATTAATAATAAACAAGCTGATGAATTGAAAAAAAATGAAATTCAATTTCTGGATACTGCTGGTAATGCTTATATAAATTACTACCCAATATATATTTTTATTAAAGGTAATAAACCTCCTGATTTATTTTACAAAAATAATGCACAGAACCGTGCTTTTAAACCAGGTGGATTAAGAATAATATATGCTCTATTATGCTACCCAGACTTAGTAAAGAAAACCTATAGGTATATTGCAGAGATTACTAATGTTGCCCTGGGTACAGTGGGATGGATAATGAATGATTTAATCAAGTTAGGATTTGTATTGGAAATGGGCAATAGGGGTAGAAAACTTTTAAATAGAGAAGAATTGTTTAAAAGATGGTGCATAGATTACAATGAAAAACTAAAACCAAAACTATTAATAAATAAATTTACCGGACCTGAGGAATGGTGGCATCATCATAAATTAAATCCAGAATATGCTCAATGGGGAGGTGAAATTGCAGCAAATAAATTGATAAAGTATATAAAACCCCAGGATGTTATCATTTATGCTGACCCCAAAAATTATAAAAAAGTTGTCATTGAAAATAAATTACGTAAAGATCTAGATGGAGATATCACTTTTTTTGAGAAATTTTGGAAGGTACATAAAAATAATGAATTAAAGGATATAGTTAATCCAATTTTAATATATGCAGATTTAATTAATACAGGAAATCAAAGAACCGTAGAAACTGCCAGGATAATTTATGAAAAATATATCGATAGACATATCAGGAAAAATTGATAGTTCTTATATTTCAGCAATTAAGGAAATAAAAAAAGCTACTGATTCCCAGAAAATATCTTTTTTCATAATTGGTGCATTCGCAAGGGATATAATAATGGAATATTTCTATAAAATTAAAGTGCTTAGAAGAACAATGGATATTGATTTAGGAATCCAATTTTCCAGCTGGGATAAATTTAACAAATTAATCAATACTTTAGAAAAATCTGGAAAGTTCAAGAAATTAAAAGAAAAGCATAGAATTCTTTATAATGACATTATAATTGATATAGTTCCATTTGGAGATATATCTGATAAAAATGGAAGAATAATCTGGCCTCCTGAGGATGAGGTCATTTTGTCTGTTTTAGGATTTGATGAAGTCTATAATAATTCAACTTTGGTTAGGTTACATAATAGGCCAATATTAGAAGTTAAAATATCAACTTTGCCAGGTCTGGCAATCTTAAAATTATTTGCCTGGAGGGATAGTTATCCTAATAGATCAAAAGATGCAGAGGATTTATTATTCATTATGAAAAATTATGAAAATGCTGGGATCTTTGAAAAACTATATAAATCAGAATTAAAATTATTAGAAAGTGAGGATTTTGATAATCAGGTTGCTGGAATTGTATTATTAGGAAAAGAAATGAGCAAAATATGTACTAAACAAGTCTATGAATATTTAAAAAAAATTATTAATGAAGAAACTTCTAAGCATTCTGATTTTAATTTAGTTCAAGACATGCTTCATCCCAGTAGAGATGATTTTGATAGGATTCTATTTTTATTATCAAAATTAAAAGAGGGGATAAACTATTGAATATAGTAAAATTTTAATATTTATTTTAAAAAAAGAATTTTTTATATAAAATTTTTTTCAAATAATTTTTATTTTTTTAAATTTTAATAATTCTTTTTAAAATTGGTAATTTGGCATAAAAACATCTTCTTCAAATTATATAATCCTGGTTCTAACTTCGTACGCTATGGCCAGCCAATTAACTAAAATAGTCATTCAATAAACTTTTTGTCATTTCCTGTATGTTTATAATCGAAACTTATTGATACAACTAACACTTAATATTAATCTTTAAATATATTAGGTTGGTGGAACAATCTAGCCAAAAAATGGTATCATAGGGTATGTCAAAACAATCTACAGACGCATCAGCGCACATGGAAGGAGCCCCTCAATCAGACGAGTTTCCTGTTGAAAGGGAATATGCCAGTTGCGTTACCGCCTTAAGCCTCACCGGCATTCTCACGCTTCTTCCGAAATCAGAAAGCATTGGGGTGATTGGAATAGATGGAAGAGAATATCCTGTACCAAACAGGGAACAGGTTGTAGAACTATTTACTCATAATAGAGAGCTTGTAGGCAGAAAAGTTCCACAAGGATTTGATCGTTTAGAATTAACACCCATGGCAATGGCAACACCCCTTCTTATTGACCGAATGAAAGCAGCTATTCTTA
>JABMRD010000074.1 GCA_013202875.1 Actinomycetota bacterium
CAGCCAGTGCAGCAAGTTTCTGATGGTATGGCTCGCCGAAACTATTTTCAATTGTCAGAGTGATATTAGGATATTTGGCGTTAAATGCTTCCACAATAGCATCCCAACCTGCAGCTTCAGGTGAAGTAATATCAAGGTAGTTTAGCATAGTTAACTCTACCTCTGGTCCTAATACTACTTCTACCTCTTCTTCTTCTTCAACTGCTGCTTCCTCTTCAACTGCTGCTTCTTCTTCAACTGCTGCTTCCTCTTCTTCAGCTACAGCAGCTTCTTCTTCCTTACATCCTGCAAGTGAAAAAGTTGCTACCATAGATATACTCAATACCAATACTACTAGCCATAACAATGACTTTTTCATTTTTACACTCTCCTTTAAAATTATTTACTTATTAAGTAAATTTTAATAAAATGTTTCTGAGATTTGTTTAGGATTTGGGCCAACATCTTTAAATCTGAGCAAATCTCATTTTTCTTTTACCATACAACCTCCTTCCTATTTTTCTCCCTTTACCCAGTCGAAAGGAAGATCTTAATTGCTCTGATATAATAATCACCCCTTTCATTTAACAAAACATATATTTTAACTTTCTCACCTCCTTACAATATAACCATTAAATTTTCCGCTTAATTTGAAAAACACACATTCTAACAGCTAAGCTGTCTTAATCGTAAAAGTTTCTTAAAAAAATTGTTTTTATACTTTTGTTTAATTTTTTTTTATCAGGTAAGTAAAATATTTAAGTAACACCTACCTATTTTTTATATTTATTTAACCTCAAATCAGGAAGAAATAGAAAAATGAAATATCTCTTGCAAAGGAATAGCTGCAGAAGCAATTATTCTAAAATCCTTTCCTAAAGAAATCGGACAAATTTCCAGTTTATTAGTTAAATTAGTTAAAGCTTGCTGAAACACTAATTTTTTTACCTGAGAAATAAGAAAATGGTTATCACAAACAACTTCTCCTCCTAAAATAATTATATCTGGATTTAATAAATTAACTAAATTAACTATCCCTGTTGCAAGATACGCTGCAGTATCCGTTATAATTTCTTTTGCTAATTGATCATTTTTTTCCAATGCACTACAAAAAATAGATGGGGTAATTCGATTTATATCCCCTTTCGCTAATCCCAACATCATTGTATGTTTTCCTTGTTCTATAGAAGATAATACCTTAGAGTAGATAGCAGGCCAGTTAACATAATTTTCAAGGCAGCCTCTATTCCCACAATCACAGAGAATACCATTTCTTTCTATGATTGTATGACCAAACTCTCCTGTCCCACCACTGCACCCTCGTAAGATATGTTCATTTACTACAATTCCAGCTCCCACTCCATCATCAATTGTAATATAAATCAAATTTTTAAATTTTCTATATTCTCCAAATCTCTTTTCAGCTAACACAATGGCATTGGTATCATTTTCTAACCAAATTTTTAGTTTAAACTGTTTCTCCATCATTTCTTTTAAAGGAATGTTCTTTAATTTTAATTTTGTATTTTCACAAATTACAGCTTTGTTTACATCAATAATTCCGGGAGAGGTAATGGAAATCCCAATACATTTTGTTAAATCCGGATATGCTTTTAAAAATTGACTAATTGACTTTATAAGATAATCGATAATTAATTTACCTGTTAGATTATGAATAGGAAATTTTTTTTGCCTTCGAACTTTTGCTTCTAAATTTGTTTCAGCGATTATAATAGAGGAATTAGTAATAGCAACTGCGATAATAAATTTACTATCTGAAAAAAATTTAACAAGAATAGGTTTTCTTCCACCGCTGGATTTTCCTACACCATCCTCATATACAAATCCTTGTTGAATTAATTCTCTTACTGCAGCAGTCACCGTTGTAGAGCTTATCTTGTACTTTTTAGCTATTTCGCTTCTAGAAATAGGACCATAATTTTGTATTGTTTTAAGAACTATAGATCTATTTAATTCTTGAATTAATTTTAAATCCCCAGTTCTTTGCATTTGATTAAACCTTTATTAATAGACTTAACTTTGACTTACTTTTACCAGTGGCTTTATTAAGTATTTTACTTATGGTATACTAACACATAATTATTGTCAATAAAAATTATTTAAGATGTTACAGCCCATTAGAAATGTCCTATATCTGACCGATTAGAAATGTCCTCTTTTATATTCTAGTAGCTAACACTCCTCTGCCTTTCGTCTTACCTCTCCAAGGATGGTAAGGCTTGGG
>JABMRD010000075.1 GCA_013202875.1 Actinomycetota bacterium
AGGAAATTTACCGATATTACTGAAATTGTAAAATATATTTTTAATAATTTTGTTAAAAAATTAGTTATTGAGGTGTCTTGGGCAACAAGCCCGATGGGGTTCACCCCAGTATGCCTAAATAATAGTAAAGAGCTAGAAGATACTATAATCAGTATAAAAGAACAGACATATCAGATTATAAATATGTAGTCAAAAAATAATTTCATTGATTTATATGAAAAAGTATTTAAGCAAGTATTTATTGTATAGAAAATTAAGATATTATTTATATGAATTAAAATATAGGTTTAATTTATTGATATGGGATTGGATTAATGCTAATTATATCAATAGTAAATATTTAAGTAGACGATTTAGGCAATTTGAATTAAAGGATAAGAGATTTAGCAATATAGAATTAAACAATATCTTAAGGAGTCATTTTTTACTTGAGCAACATGAATATATAATTTTAAATAAAAAAAATTCTTTCATTGAACCCAGACATGGGTGGGTTATTACAGGTTTTAATAATATTCTTGTCGATTCCTTACCATATAGCAATAAAAGAATTCCAAAGTTTAAAAAAGGTATACTAATCAATGCAGAAATCAGAAAAGATGTAATGCCATCATTTATCCAATATTCAAAAAATAGATTATTTAATGCTAAATCAATAATTAAATTCAAAAAGATAATTTCCTTAAGGGATATAAGCGAAGCTTCGTATTTTCATTTTTATAATGATTTTTTAACAAAAATTATCTTGCTTGAAAATTATAATTTTAATAAGGAGCTTCCATTAGTTATATCAAAAAAATTATCAGAAAAGATATTTTTTCAAGATATTCTAAAAAGAAGTGAGCTTCATAATAGAAACTGGATAATTCAGGATAAGCAATATATTCAATCGGAAGAGATTATTTATTGCAAATCAATGCCTTTTGAAAAAAAATATTTTATAAAGATATCAGAACTATTAAAAGCACCAAAACCTGATTTAAAATCAAAAAAAAGAATTTTTCTAGATAGAAGTGCCTCAGCAGGTAGAAATATTTTTAATATTGAAGAGATAAAAAATATTTGTGATTTTTATAATTTTGAAATAATAGATACTGAAAAAATAAATATTGATGAGCAGATTGAATTGTTTTCCAAAGTAAGATCGTTAATTGCAGTGCATGGTGCAGGGATAACTAATATAATTTTTAGGCAGGATGCCAGTTTAAGTTTGTTGGAAATATTTTCCTATTATAGGAAACCACCTCATTATTACTTGCTTTCAAATATTTTTAATTATAGTTATAATTCTATTTCAGGCACTGAACTTGAAGATTTAAAAATTTATAACATTAATAGTAATAAAAATCCTTTTTATCTATGCCCAAAGCAATTTGAGCTTAGAATAAAAGGATTAATAGATGAAGGGTTTTTTCCTTAATAAAAAAAGTTTTTATTTATTTTGTAAGATTTACTAATTTTTAAATTAATTTTTTAAAGGTGTATTTTTATGAGCATAGCACCAGTAGCTTTTTTTGCTTATAACAGACCTTGGCACACCCAAAAATCACTAGAAAGTCTTTTAAGCAATGATCTTTCTTCTCTGACTGAACTTTTCATTTTCTCTGATGCACCTAATAATATAGAAACACAAGAAGCAGTTTTTCAAGTTAGAAAATATTTTACAGCAGTTAAAGGATTTAAAAATATTAATATTATTGAAAGAGAAAAAAATTTCGGACTTGCAAATTCGATAAAAGACAAAAAACTTCAAAGAAAATACGTCTTGAGCGGAAATGATAAAATAGATATGCTTATTGCTCAAAGACAGGGTAAAATTGATTCTTAGGCGACTAGGTGGGAATATACTCAATTTAAGAATGACGCCTTAACAGTTTATCCAGTAAAATCTTTTATAAATAATATTGGATTTGATGGTACAGGAGTAAACTGTGATTTTGAAAAGAAATATTTGTTTTCCAAGGGTTTAGAGAACTATAAGTATGAAAAATTAAATTTACCTAAAGAAATAAATTTGGATAAAAGAATTATGAGAGCTTTTAGAAAAGTATATAACATTGATAAGCTGGCAAAATTAAAAAAAATAATCAAAGAAGTTGTTACAGAAAAATACTTTAAATTATTTAAAAATATTTTAAATAATTAACATCCTTAAAAAAATAGTTAAAAGTTATTGAATATATATAAATTGGATAATAATGCTCAAACAATTTCTAGACCATTAATTAGCGTTATAACAGTCTGCTTAAATAACGCCGTTGAATTAGAAAAAACAATTAATTCAGTTCTTTTGCAAAGCTATAAACATATTGATTTTGTTATTATTGACGGTGGATCAATTGACGGTAGCATAGATATTTTAAAAAAATATGAAAGTAAAATTAATTTTTGGATAAGTGAAAAGGATTCCGGCATTTATGATGCAATGAATAAAGGTATATTAAATTCAAATGGAGATTTTATTAATTTTTTAAATGCAGGAGATTATTATTTTAATAATGGGGCACTTAAGATTGTTGCTGAAGAGATAAATAAGAATAATGAAGTAGAGCTCATATATGGTCTTTCTGAAAATTTTTCAACTTCGGAAAGATTAAATTATTTATCAGGTTTTGAAATAGATGAAAATGTATTGTGGAAAGGGATGCCTGTTTGCCATCAATCCATGTTTTTTAATAAAAAAATATTTCAAGAGATTGGCTTATATAATTTGACTTATAGAAATATGGCAGATTATGAATTTTTATTAAGATATTTTAAAAGCAGTAAAAATAAAAATATGATCTTTGTTCAAAAACCGCTTTCCAGATTTAATCTTCATGGTTTAAGCGATTCTAATTATCTTGGTAACTTAAAAGAAATTGAATTCATAAGTAAAAAGTATTATGTATTTAACTTTCCAAAGAACATTTATTTCTTCTTAAAACGACTAAAATATTATTTTTTATTGGTATCAAAAAAAATAAGAATTCATAAAATATATAGAAAAATGAAATATAAAATTTTTTTTTAAAATAGATGGAAAAGAATATAACGAAAATGATAAACAAACTATTTATTTTTATCCAGATATGAACACAATTGCTATTTTAATTAGAGACTGGACAAAAATAGATGCCATTAGGATTGATCCTGTTTCAAGCAAAAAAGATTGTTATTCTAAGACAATTGAATTTGTACTTTTGGAAACAAATGAATAAAAATATTACACATATATACTAATATTGGAGTCTTAATTAATGATAAATAATAGAAAAATTGCAGTTGTAATGCCAGCTTATAATGCAGAATCAACACTTATAAAAACTTATAATGAAATTGATAAAAGTGTTGTAGATGAAATTATATTAACAGATGATGCGTCTGTTGATAATACAGCTGAAATATCTAAGAAATTAAATATTAAAACAATTATCCATCAAACAAATAAAGGATATGGCGGTAACCAGAAAACTTGCTATAACACCGCACTAAAAAGTGGTGCCGATATCATTGTAATGCTGCATCCGGATTATCAGTATTCACCAAAGCTTATCCCTGCGATGGCATATCTTATTGCTGTCGATGAGTATGATGTAGTTCTTGCCTCAAGAATATTAGGAAAAGGCGCTTTGAAAGGCGGAATGCCTCTCTATAAATACATATCAAATAGGATTTTAACATTTATTGAAAATATATTGCTGAATCAAAAATTGAGTGAATATCATACCGGCTACAGGGCATACAGCAAAGAAGTACTAGAAAATATACCATTTATGAAAAACTCAGATGATTTTGTTTTTGATAATGAAATTCTGGCACAAATAACTTTTTTCGGGTACAGGATTGCAGAGCTTTCATGCCCTACCAAATATTTTTCTGAGGCTTCTTCTATTAATTTTAGAAGAAGTATAAAATATGGCCTAGGGGTACTTGCAACCAGCTTTAAATTTCTGCTGCATAAATGGGGTATTAAAAAATTTCCAATCTTTATTAGATAGATAGTTTATGAGACAAAAAATACTATATCTTTCCAGGACTTCAGTTTTAGGTGGAGCAGAAATCAGTTTATTGGATTTGCTAAAAAAAATTAATAAACAAAAGTACCATCCTGTGGTAATCCTTCCTGATAGAGAAGGGTTGTTCTTTAAGGAATTGATAGAAAATGGCATAGAGGTAAAGATAATAAGGATGGCTTTTTTGAGAAAGACTTATAATGTCTTTCTGCTTTTCTGGTTTGCCATTAATATATTTTTTGTAAATTTTTACTTTTTCTTTTTTTTATTAAAGAACAATATAGAAGTAGTAGTCTGTAATTCATTTCAGGATTCTATATTTGTTTCTATACCGGTAAAATTACTTAGAAGAAAGCAAGTCATATATATAAAGAATATTTTGGATAAAAAGTGGAAAAAATATATCCGTGCTAAAATTTGTGACCTTTTTGCAGATAAAGTAATAGCAATCTCTAGAGCAAATGCCAAAGACTTCACTTATTTCAGCAGGGAAAAAGAAAAGGTTGCAGTAATTTATGATGGCATAGACATACAAAAATTTAGAAAAGATTTCAGCAAGGAAAATATTTATAAAAAATATGGAGATACCAAACTCAGAATTATAAATATCGGTAATTTATCTGAACTGAAAGGTCAGAAATTATTAGTTGAAGCAATTTGCCTTCCTAAAATTAAAAGATTGGATTTAAAGGCTTTTTTAATCGGCGGTGTTAATTTTAGAAAAGATATTAAATATAAAAATGATATTCTTGAATTGATTTTAAAGAATAATTTAGAAGAAAAGGTGTATCTTTTAGGATTCCAAAAAAAAATAAAAGATTATATTTATTACTCTGATGTGCTTATACACTGTCCCACAATAGAAGAAGGGTTGGGTATGGTGGTGTTAGAAGCATTTGCTTGCGGTAAGGTAGTTACTGGTACCAATATAGGAGGAATACCTGAGATGATAAAAGATAAGGAAAATGGATTTTTATGCAAGATCAACAAATATGATCTGGCTGAAAAGATTTTGTATGTTTATGATAATATAAATAAGCTTGAAAGTATTAGGAATAATGCCATTAAAACTGTAAAAAAAGATTTTGGTTTAGATACTAAAGTTAAAAAAACTGAAAAGATTTATCAATCATTGTTTAAATAAAAAAATTATGAAAATAGCGATAGATGCCACTATCATAAGGGAAGAAATTACAGGAACCGGTTTTTATATTACAAATCTAATCAATGGTTTAATAAAAATAGACAATTCTAATGAATATTTTATTTTTGGAAACAAGGGCCATATCAATAAATTTATAAAAATAGAAAAGGATAATTTTAATATAGTGCATAAAAACTTCAAAAACAGAGTTATCCGGGTGTTGTGGCAGTATTTTATTTTCCCTTTTGAATTAAAAAGGCTAAAGGTGGATGTACTTCATAGTCCTAATTACATAACTCCTTTGCTGAAACTAGGGTTTAAGATTATTCTAACCATTCACGATTTAACCTTTTTACTGTTTCCTGAAAAATATACTATTACCAAAAGGTTATTGTTTAGCAAAATGTTGCCAGTATTTATTAGGAAATCGGATAAGATAATTGCAGTTTCAAATAATACTAAAAATGATATTTTGAAGTTCTTTAATCTACCAGAGGACAAAATTGTGGTTAACTATGAAAGTTATCCGGATTATTATAATGATTCAATTGATGCTTCTACGGCAAAGAGTGTTGTAAAAAAATATGGGATAGAGAAGAATTTTATATTATATGTTGGCATGATTGAGCCAAGAAAAAACATAATTTCTTTGCTAAAGGCATTTTCTAAACTGGATAATGAGATAGACCTTGATTTGGTAATTGTGGGAAAGAAAGGCTGGTATTATGAGGAGATTGAAAGATATATGGAAAATATTAAATTTACAGGATTGAAAAATAAAATAATATTTACAGGTTACGTACCAGAAGAAGAGTTAAAATATTTTTATAAATCAGCTTTTATATTTGTTTACCCTACCTTATATGAAGGGTTTGGCTTACCCCCACTGCAAGCTATGGCTTGTGGTACGCCAGTTATAACTTCAAATACATCTTCTCTACCTGAAGTTGTTGATGAATCAGCTATAAAAATTAATCCAAATAGTATAAAAAAACTAATTGAATCTATAAGATTGTTATATAACGATTCTGTAAAAAGAGAAGAACTTATAGAGAAAGGTCTTGAACAAATAAAGAAATTTAGCTTAACTAATATAGCTAAGCGCAACCTTGAAACTTATAAAAGTTTGGTATAAAGATTACAATATAAAGTTACAATGTTATTAAGTAATGATAAAAGGTAAATCAGATTTTTTAGAGAAAGCATATCCCTTTATTATCACAGTCATATTCTTAGCTCTTAGTATAATACTTATAACTCGACATGAACTCTGGAGAGATGAGGTAATATCTTGGCATTTTGGTTCAGAAAGCTCCTCTTTTGTTGAATTTATGAATATTATTAAAGTAGACGGCAATAATACTTTAGGTTGGTTTTCTATTTTATACTTTATCTCTCACTTTATAACAGACAATATAGAAAGTATGAAGATAGCTCACCTAGTAATATCTACTATTTCAGTCTTTTTGTTTTTAAAATATGCTCCCTTCAATAAAGTAATAAAAATAATATTTGTGTTTGGGTATTTTCCTTTTTACGAATATTCAATAATATCTAGAAATTATGCTTTGGGAGTTCTTTTTATTGTTATATTTTGTATTCTTTATAAAAATAAATATAAAAATATAATCTTATTGGGCATTACTTTATTCTTAATGGGTCAAGGTAGTGTACTTTCTTTTATTATATCTATTGCATTTTTTTTAATGTTGATATTTGAACTAACTATAGACTGGAAAAATATTAATAAAGTTCATTTTTTAATTACTGTTTTAATAGTTATAACAGGAATATTTTTTACATGTTGGCAGCTTGGTTCTCAAGAAGCAATAAGCTCAATGAGCACATCGACAGTTTCAGTCTTTAATAGGATTATTGGAGAAAATTTCAAGTCAGTAAAAAATGTTTCAGCAGGTATTATAGATGCATACATACCGATTCCTCAATTTATCTTAAATTATTGGGACAGGGACCGGTTAATTACAAATTTTCTTTCAAAATATAGTTTTTTTTATACTTTTTTACTTTCATTAATTTTATTTATAATACCAGTATTTATTGTAAAAAGAAAAAAATTTTTCCCCTGTTTAATTGCTTCTATGGGAATTATTTTTATTCCTCTTTTTATTAGGAGATGTTATAGTCGTCATTTTGGTCATTTAGTTATAATTTTTATTGCTTGCTTGTGGCTATCAAATATGGATAAGGATGATCGATATTTAATTAATTTTAAAAGCAATTTTAATAGGATATTTCAAAATATCTTTCTAGCGAGTATACTTATAGCTTCACTTATAGCTTCATCAGTAGCATTTTATTTTGATTACAAATATCCGTTTTCAAATGGGAAGTATGTTGCACAATATATTGAGGAGAATTTTAATAAAGATAGTATAATAATAGTTGGATATCAAGATTATGCTGTGGAGACAATTTCTGGATATTTGGATAAAGATATATATTATCCAAATTCGAAAAATTTTAAGAAGTTAGTGTCATGGGCTAACCGTTTACCTACAGTAAGTCCGAGAGATATATTTAGCGAAGCGTATCATTTAACTATAAAAAATGAAAAAGTTCTAGCTGTTATCCATTTTGAAGCTCCAAATGGAACACCAGTAATAAAATATGGTACGATACCAGAGTCATTTTTTTTTGAAAAAATGGATGTAGAATTTACAGATTCAATAGTTTGTACCGAAAACTATTATTTATATTTATTTGATAACAAGAAGTTTTCTGAAAATTATTTGCCGGGAATCGTATATAAGATAGATCAATCAAATTTTCAACAATATTTTAGACCTATGAATGAATGTGAATTTATAGTAGAAGATGGTTATATTCGGGTAAAAGTTTATGGTAATGATCCATGGTTTGAAACTACTTTTCCAATTGAATTTAATGAAAATAAGTCTATGTTAGCTTTATTTGATATTGATTCATTTGCAGAGGGAGAGTTTGAAATTTTTTTCAAACGATCAAATGGAGATTATACCGCTAATGACAGCCTGAAATATCATATTTACAAAGGAAATAATATTTTTTATATAGAAATACCTTACTCAGAAGACCTTGTAGGATTGAGAATAGATCCTATAAATGTTAAAAGCGATTTTTTTATTAGAGAAATAAAACTATATAATTCAAAAGATTAATTTAGATAAATTGTTTTCTAACTCATAAGAAAATGTACTTGAAATAATATCTATAATTATCAAAATAATTTTGAGTACTTTTTTAAATGGCATCGACACCATTTGGATTACATTTTTAGTGAAGCAATTCGTGTTTTTTATTTTTGGTAAAAGTAAATTATAATATCAATAATATATATCACACCGATAGAAGATCTAAATATTTTTTGATTATATATATTGGTGCAATTATTAATCTAAATATTATTAAATAACTAATGGAAAGAATAGTTATAATTATACCTACTTATAATGAAGAGGGAAATATAGGTGAAATGATCGAAGTATTAGAAAAAGAAATTTTTCCAAGAATTGAAGATTACAATATGAGTATTTTAATCGTTGATGATAATTCACCAGACGGCACAGCTAAAATTGTTAAAAATAAAATGAATAAATACAATAATATAATGATATCTATGGGCATGAAGAGAGGATTGGGAATGGCATTTAAAAGAGGGGTGAGATTTGCTATTAATAAAATGAAAGCAGATGCTATTATTAAAATGGATGCAGATTTTCAACATGATCCAAAGCATATTTTAGATTTAGTTAAGAAATATAATGAAGGGAGTGATTATATTATAGGGTCAAGATTTCTTAAAGGGGGTTCCACTCCAGATAATTGGGGTTTTTATAGGAGGTTTCTTTCTAAATATGGTGGACTTTGTACAAGAATCATTTTATTTTTTCCTCATATAAATATTATTAGTGATGTAAGTTCAGGTCTTAAGCTAATGAGTGTAAGGAATGTATTAAATAAAGTTGATTTATCAAAGATTTCATCAGGCTTTTATTACACAACTCAATTAATTTATCAAGCTGTAAATTTGGGGATTAAAATTACTGAAATTCCAATAAAATTTAAGGTCAGAGAAAAAGGAAAGACAAAAATGCCTTTTAGTAATATTCCACTTACTTTAAAAACAATGATTCTACTGAGGCTATTTGGCAATAAAAGCTGAAAATGTATTAAATTATAGGAAAGATTAATAGTGTTTGTAAACTTTAGAAGTTAGGGGTCTTAAAAATGAAATTTTCACCAGACATAACTGTAATAGGTGGTTGTGGACATGTAGGCTTACCTTTATCAATAATGTTTGCTTACAAAGGAATGAAGGTATGTGCTCTTGATATTAGAGAAGATGTGATTAAGGCAGTTAATAGAGGTATAGTTCCTTTCTTGGACAAGAATCTAGATAAATACTTAAAAGAAGTATTAGTCAGTAATAATTTTTTGGCTACGGATGATGATTCCTTCATTAATCAAAGTGAGGTGGTAATAATAATTATAGGGACACCAGTTGACGAGCATTTGAACCCTAGATTTAATGATTTATTAGATGTAATTAAAAGATATTTAAAAGAATTTAAGGATGGACAGCTTTTAGTATTAAGGAGCACTGTTTATCCAGGAACATCAAAGATGATTAATGAAATGTTAATAAGAAATGGTCTTAAAATAGACATTGCATTTTGTCCTGAAAGGATTGCTCAGGGTTATTCTGTTAAAGAGCTTACAAGCCTGCCACAAATAATTTCTTCATTTACAAAATCAGGACTGGAAAGAAGCAACAAATTATTTAGTCTTTTAACCAATGATATTATTGAAGTTGAGCCTATGGAGGCAGAACTTGCCAAATTGTTTACAAATGCGTGGAGATATATAAATTTTGCTATTGCCAACCAATTTTATATGGTTGCTAATGATTTTAACCTAGATTTTTATAAGATTCATCACGCAATGACCTATAAATATCCAAGGATAAAAGGATTTGCGAAAGCTGGTTTTGCAGCAGGTCCTTGCTTATTTAAAGATACAATGCAAATTGCTTCATTTTATAAAAATAGTTTTTTCTTGGGTCATTCGGCAATGCTGGTAAATGAAGGTCTTCCTGATTATATTGTAGATAGATTAAAACAGAAACATGATTTAATAAACACCAAGGTTGGTATTTTAGGCATGACTTTTAAGGCGAACAATGATGATATCAGAGAATCATTATCATTTAAATTAAAAAAAATATTAGAATTTGAAGCCAAAGAGGTCTATTGTTCAGATTATCATTTGGGTTTTAATTATTTAGTATCAGAGAAAGAATTAATAGATAAGAGTGATATTATACTAATAGCAACTCCGCATAGCAGATACAATAGTTTAGATTTTAAGAATAAGAAAGTATATGATATTTGGAATATTTTAGGCAAGGGAGGAAAAATATAATAATGAAAGTTTTAGTAACAGGGTCAGCAGGTTTTATTGGCGGATATTTGGTTGAGGAATTATTAAATAATGGTTATACAGTTGTTGGAATAGATAACTATAGCAAGTATGGTGAGGTTGAAAAAAGCTATGATAGTAATCCAGATTATACTCTTGTAAATGGCGATGTAAAAGATGTGGGGCTTTTAAAAAAGCTATTAAACGATTGTGAACAAATGGTAGCTCTAGCAGCTAAGATTGGAGGAATTTCATACTTCCATAAGTATGCGTATGACCTTATTGCTGAAAATGAAAGAGTGATAGCTGCTACTTTTGATGCAGCTGTATGGGCTTATAAAAATAGAAAATTAAAAAAGATTAATGTATTATCATCATCCATGGTGTTTGAAAATGCTATAGAATTTCCAACTCCTGAAGGGGCACAGTTGAAATCTCCTCCACCCCTATCGACATATGGATTTCAAAAACTTTCAACTGAGTATTTTGCAAAGGGGGCTTTTGAACAGTATGGACTTCCGTATACAATTATCAGGCCTTTTAATTGTGTTGGGATTGGAGAGAGAAGGGCATTAAGCGATGAGGATATCTATTCAGGCAATGTTAAATTAGCATTAAGTCACGTTGTCCCTGATTTGGTTCAGAAAGTTCTAAAAGGGCAGGATCCTCTGCATATTTTGGGCAGTGGGAAACAGATACGGCATTATACTTATGGGGGAGATCTTGCAAGAGGTATAAGGTATTGTATGGAGAAGAAAGAAGCGCTTAATGAAGATTTTAATATATCAACAGGTGAGTCTACAACTGTTTTAGAATTAGCAGAATTAATATGGTCTAAAATTAATAAATATAAGCCTTTTAGATTTGTTTCTGATAAACCGTATCAGTATGATGTTCAAAAAAGAATACCAGATGTAAGCAAAGCCAAAAAATTGCTGGGTTTTGAGGCAACAACTCCATTGTCTCTAGTGCTGGATGAAATTATCCCCTGGATTAGAAAGCAAATAGAGTTAGGGAATATGTAATGATATCGATAGTTGTACCGGTTTATAATGAGGATAAAAATATATTAAGATTGTTTACACAAATTCAGGATAATATATTGCAGGATAAGGAAACTCTTGTTATTTATGATTTTGACGGTGATAGTACAATTCCTGTAGTAAAGGCAAATACTGAAAACTTTAAATCGCTTTGTATAAAACTTGTAAAAAATAATTACGGTTCCGGTGTCGTCAATGCACTTAAAAAAGGTTTGGATACTGTTTCGGGTGACTATGTTCTTGTTTTAATGGCTGATTTATCTGATGACCTTAGTATTGTTGATAAAATGATTAAAAAAATGGATGAGGGCTATGACATTGTATGTGGTTCCAGGTATATGAAGGGTGGAGTGCAGCTAGGCGGAGGTATATTTAAAAAAAGTCTCTCATATCTTGCAGGGAAGTCTCTTAAATTTTTAAGCCGTATCCCGACAAATGATGTAACAAATAATTTTAAAATGTATAGAAGATCTATTCTTAAGGAAATACATATTGAAAGCACCGGTGGTTTTGAAATTGCTATGGAAATTACTGTTAAAGCATTTAAAAAAGGTTACAGAATAACTGAAATTCCATCTATATGGACCGATCGAACCAGTGGGCAGTCAAACTTTAAAATTTGGAAATGGATTCCACATTATCTGAAGTGGTATTATTATTGTATATTTAAGTTTTCTTCTTAAAATTTTATCTCTAATATATATTCAATAGTAGGTTAAAAATTTGATGAAACTTACTTTGTGCAGTTAAAAAGAATACTA
The DNA here is from genome assembly GCA_013202875.1 of Actinomycetota bacterium. Taxonomy (GTDB): domain Bacteria; phylum Actinomycetota; class Humimicrobiia; order Humimicrobiales; family Humimicrobiaceae; genus Hydromicrobium. The sequence continues at coordinate 12,362 of JABMRD010000075.1, forward strand.
GAAGAGTAAAATGATTTTTAAAAATATTTTTGGTTTACAAAACAAATTCGATATTAAAACCAATAATTTTAAAAAAATAAATTTTATAGTTTTAATAATATGTCTTTTACCTATTATTTTTAGTTTTATCTATGTGTTTTATTATGGTGTAAATTTAGTTTTTTATGATCAGTGGAATAATGTAGTTGTTATAGATAAAATAATTAATGGAACTTTTCACTTTTCTGATCTTCTTAAACCTCATAATGAACATATAATATTTTTTCCTAATATTTTTGTGCTTTTAATTGCTTTTTTAACGAAATATAACACAATAGTAGAAATGTATATCATAATATTTTTATTAATTATTTCTTTTTATATATTCTATTTATATTTTAAAAAAAAGTTCAATTCAAAAAAAGCAAGTCTTTGGTTTATTGCTATCCCCTTTCTAATATTTAGTCTTAAACAAAACGAAAATATGCTGTGGGGTTGGCAAATAATATTTTTGTTTCCTCTAGTATTTAGTTTGATTACTTTTTATCTTATTTTTATCCTAGCAGAAAGAAAAAATTTAAAAATTAATATTACAATTTTTATTAGTTCAATTGTTTGTGGAACTATTGCTTCCTTTTCCTCAATGATGGGTATACTTGTATGGCCTTCGGGATTCTTTCAATTATTATTATTACCAATAAGAAAGAAGAAGAAAATTTTTTATACAGTAATTTGGTCTTTTATAGGTTTAATAGAAGGAATATTATATTTTTTATTGGTACGAAGTAATATGCACGTGGTAAAAAAAAGTTTTATTATGAGCCCAGTTGATTTTTTGAAAACTTTTTTTATTTCTACTGGAGGTACGCTATTTTGGGATCGTAGTGAAGTATCTTTTGTAGTAGGCATAATAATTGTTGCTATGGTATTAGCATGTGTAGTTCTGCTTAAAAAAAACAATAGACTTAAAGAAAATTCATTTTCAATAGCTGTAATGATATTTTCTTTATTAACAATTTTTATAATGATAATAGGTAGAAACAATGCTTATGATTCTAGATACACAACTTATACGATTTTACTGATTGTATCATTATACATAATGCTTGTAGACTTAAATATTTTTACTAAGAATAATTTTGTTAAAACATTAGTAGGTATATTAATAGGCTTTATAATATTAAGTATACCTATATCATATTATGAAGGTATAATTGCAGGACAAAAGACCAAGGTTGAAAGACAAAGAGCAGCTTTTATTCTTTCTACGTATGATAAGCAGCCTTCAAAATTCTTGAAGGTTTTATCTGGTATTGACGGTATGATAGAATCATACGCACCTACTTTAATTAAATTAAATTATAATATATTTTCTAAGAATCAAAATTTATCTGAAAATTTACCTGAATTTGAAAATTTAGTAATTAACAAACATCAATTCTTATTTAATATTGATGAAACATTAATAAATGATGTAATAATAAAACAAGAGGAACAAATTATATATCCGATCACAGATGTAGATTTGGAAAATGATTTTGTTGTAATTCGAGGATGGGCTGTTGATTCGGTTGCAAATGATGCAGCAGCAGGAGTGTATATAGAGGTTGATAAAAAACTTTTCCCAACTTATTATGGGATTGATAAAAGAGAAATAGCTGATTATTATAAAGAGGAAGCTTATCGTTATTCAGGTTTTGAAAGAGCAATCCCTCTTTCGGACATTGGTGGTGGGAATTATCATAATTTTAATATAATAATATTAAGTAAAGATGGAAAAACATATTATAAAGAAGAAATTGCTGAATTATTTTATCCAGTTATTAAGGAGGATTATATTGTTAGTAAGTCTATTTTTAATAATAGAGATAAGTCAAGATTTAAAATATACGTAGATTCGCCCCAAGAAAATGGTATTGTTAGTGGTGAAATAATTATTAATGGATGGGCGGTTGATACTATAAATGTTGATTATGAAGGCAGAATAGATATTCTATTTTATGATGGTCCTAAGATAATAGATGAAAAATATCTTGGTAAAGCACATTATTATTTATTAAGAGAAGATGTTGCTAATCATTTTGGTATTGATGAGTATAGGTTTAGTGGTTTCGAATTTTTACTTGATACAAATAAATTAGAAAAGGGAAAGCATAATATCTATATATATGCACTAAACAATGAGGGAGTTTATTCAAGTAAAGTTTTAGGATTAATTGTAGAAAATTAACTTTAATATAATTATATGTATATCATTATAATTACAAAAGTTAAACCGAATGAGAGATAACACTTTAAATAATTATGAAATAAATATTCTTAAAAAGTCTTTTATATATTTACTTATCTTTGTTGTTTCATATGTTGTTTTTTTTGAATACCAAAAATATATAATATCGGAGAATATTTATTTAATTGTAATAGTAAATACATTAATATTAGTAATATTTTTATTAGCTGTTTTTAAGACTAAATCTGCATTATTTTTATTTATTTTTTTAATACCTTTGCTTAATTCTCTAAATAGGATTATTCCATCAAAAGATGTAGATGTAATACTTTTTTTGTTTTTCCCTTTATGGCTTGGTTTTATTGTAAATGGAATTTCAGAAGCATTAGGTAAAAATTACTTAAAGAAAAGAAATATTTTCATTTTTGATAAAGAATTCAGCACACCTATTGTATTATTAATTTCTGTGATGTTTATATCAGCTGCTGTTGCTATTTTTAGATATTCTAATTTTTATCCTTTTATTACCAATAAATTCTATAATCTTGTTGTTAATTTAAATGGTTTTACTTCAATAGTATCTATATATTGGGTTCTTAAACTCTTTTTTAACTTTTTGTGTGGTTTTTTATTTTTTTATTTAATTTATAATGTTATTAAAAGTAACAAAGATATAATAACGTCTTTATTAATTCTAGTTGCTTCAACCATAGTGTCTTCATTTGTATTATTTTATCAATATTTTTTTAATCCTTATTTTGGAAACTCAGAAGTTTGGGCAAATTCAGGGAGACTTAATGCAACTTTTACTGATCCCAATTCTTTAGGAAATTATACTGTATTGTTATTTCCTGTTTTTTTAATTTTTATATTTTATTTTAAAAAATGGTATCAAAAGACTTTTTTTGGGATTTTTTTTATGGTACTTGTATTAATGATTTTTTTATCTGGTTCCAGAAGTGCATTTATGGGCTCAATTTTATCAACTTTTGTTTTAATTATTATTTCTTTTACTGAAATAAAAAAATGGTTTAGGAAAAGGAAAAAACTTGCTTTTATATTTATTATATTTGTTTCTGTTTTGTTTGTAGTTTTTGTTTTAATTTTAAGTAAGAAAATTCCTTTTGTTGGCGAAATTGGGCTATTCAATAAATTATCTGAAAGTATAACTGCTGTCTTAAGTTATTATAGAAAAGATGGATTTATTGAAGCTATAAAAGCCATATCTAATTACAGGTATATATATTGGCAGCAAGCGGTTTGGATGTTTAAGGATTACCCAGTTGCAGGCATTGGTCTTGGAACATATATTACAGAATTACCACAGTATATAATAAAAACAGGGGCAAATTTTTTCCAAATCGATTTTGCTGGAAATTATTATTTACAAATTTTGGCTGAATTAGGAGTAACTGGTTTTGTTTTAGTCGGTTTTATCTTTTATTTAGTAATTAAAAAAGGTTATAAAATTATAAAAAAAGGAAAAGATAAGTTATTACCTTCAGCATTATTAACCTCTTTTATTTCTATGTTAGTAGTATTTAATTTAGGTGCACATACTAATATAATTGAAGTGCAATTTACCTTTTGGCTAATTATTGGTTTATTAATAACATTTACAAATATTAATAAGTTAAAAAATAATAATTCTTATAGCATTCAAAATAAAAATATATCAGTAAAAATTAGCTTTATAATAATCATAATAATTTTTGCAGTAAATTTGTTAATTAGTTCCTTTGGAGAGCTTTCTACAAATATTAAGCAAGTTATCTACGGGTGGGAAAATAAATATGGCTTCTATCAAGAAATTAATATAGACGGAGAAGAATGTAGACTGACTTCAATAGATGCAAGTGAGGTATTAGAAAAAAAGGGTTCTAAAATAACTTTACCTATTAAAGCTTTAAACCCGGATATTAAAAGTAATCCTTTATATGTTAAGATTTATATAAATAATTATTTAATTAAGACCATAAAATTTGATGATTATAAGTGGCATGATGTTATAATTGATTTAAGAAATATTGAAAGAAACAAATTTACTTTAACTATTGTTTGTAGCAGGAGTTGGATTCCTACGGAATGGGGATTTAGTTTGAGTAAAAAAGAACTTGGAATTCTTATAGGCAAAGAGAAGTTTATAAAATAATTTCAAAAAAATATTTTTAAATATTATAAGGGGAGTGTAACAGATTTTGTGTAAACTCCATTTAACCGCTTAGGGCTAACGCCCCTACAGTTATCATCATTATATCACATAATCACTCACCCTCTCTTTGAAATAGATAGTTAGCTGAGACAAGATAAGAGG
>JABMRD010000076.1 GCA_013202875.1 Actinomycetota bacterium
ATAGCGGCATTTCTTCTCTCTTCCGCAGAAAGATACTTATTTCTGGAACTTAAAGCAAGACCGTTGCTCTCTCTTGTGGTGGGACCACTTACAATCTCAATATCCATATTCAGGTCAGCTACCATTTTCTTTATTATTATCATCTGCTGATAGTCTTTCTGCCCAAAATAAGCCTTTTGCGCATTTACAATATTAAATAATTTCAGAACTACAGTTGTTACACCCGCAAAATGACCGGGTCTATGTTTCCCGCACATAATCCTGCCCAGCTCTTTTACCTCAACCACAGTTTTATGATCCTGGCCATACATTTCCTGTACCGTCGGATAAAATATATAGTCCGCTCCCTCTTTTTTTGCAAGAGCGCTGTCTTTTTTTATATCTCTGGGATAATTTTTAAAATCTTCATCCGGACCAAACTGTGTTGGATTAACAAAAATGCTTATAAACACCCTGTCGCAATCCCTTTTTGCCATTCTAATAAGATTTATATGTCCTTCATGCAGAAAACCCATGGTGGGAACAAGGCCTATCTTATAGCCCTTCTCTCTAAGCTGGTTTACAATTAATTTACATTCATTTATTTTTTTGATTATCTCCATTACCGCGGGCGCAATATATTCGTATAATAAAAGATAAATCTATTTGACTGCCTTAGTAAGAATGCTCTTCTGCGGGAAATTCTTTATTTTTCACCTCTTCTATGTATTTCCTGTAACATTTCTTCATTTCCTTTCCCACTTCAGCATATCTTTTAGAAAACTTTGGCTTAAATCCTTCAAAAAGCCCCAGCATATCATGAGTTACAAGCACCTGGCCGTCGCAGTCTACTCCTGCTCCTATTCCAATTGTAGGAACGTCTATTTGCTGTGTTATTTTTTTCGCGAGTTTTGCAGGAATCTTCTCCAGCACTATTGAAAATACTCCAACTTCTTCCAGTCCTCTGGCATCTTCTAACATTTTTAAAGCCTGTTCCTTGTCCTTCCCTCTAACTCCATAACCACCTAATTTATAAACTGACTGCGGGGTAAGTCCCAGATGACCCATAACCGGAATCCCTGCGTCCACAATCATTTTTATAGTTTTAAAAACTTCTTTTCCGCCTTCAAGTTTTACTGCTTCAACACCAGCTTCTTTTAAAAATCTCCCGGCATTTCTTACCGCTTCCTCTGAACTTGCCTGATAAGACATAAATGGCATATCGCCAATCACCATCGCCCTTTTCACTCCCCTGGTGACTGCCCGGCAGTGGTGAATCATTTCATCCATCGTGACAGGTATTGTATTCTCATATCCAAGCAGCACATTTCCTACAGAATCACCAACCAGAATTAAATCTATGCCACAGTCATCCAGTTGAGATGCCATAATATGATCATAAGCTGTAAGCATGGTTATTTTTTCACCTTTTTTCTTCATTTCTACTAAATCACTGGTTGTTACTTTCTTTTCAGTCATAATGTCCCCTCTTTATTCTTTAAGTATTTCTTTTAGTTCCTCTACGGTGCTCTCTTCTATCCACTTATTCTGATGTGCGATCTTGCTGGTTTCAATGCCCATCATTCTATATAAAGCACTGTCTTCTTTAGAAAAAAATTCATTAAAGATCTTAACATGCTCTTTAATTGTGCCCACGTCTCCCCTTGCTATAGGGCCCGTCAGTGATTTCTCTGTACCCATCTTCTTTATATTGCTGACCGTGCCTTCCACCAGTCCCATTAGGCCCTTTAAAGAATCTTCCGGTTTTATACCCATCTTTTTGTGTATTAGTACCGCATAATTTATAAGGGTAACCAGATAGTTGGAAGCCACACATGCTGCAGCATGATAAAGCGGCTTCTTGTTATTTTCTACCTCGATTATTTCCCCGCCCAGGCTTTTTACCAGAAATTCAGCCATTTTCTTTGATTCTGTGCTGGAATAAGTTATTCCAAAAATAGTTCCCGGTAAAGATTTAATCGCCCCTCTTATTGAAGCAAAAGATTTTAATGGGTGGATTGATGCAATTTCAGCTCCTGCTTCCCTGGCCGAATTCAATACCTCCAGTGATTTAGATCCGCTAAAATGAACCGCATAATAATTTTTAAAATCTTTACTTTTATCTTTAAAAATATCGCTGCAGACACTGTTTATAACATCATCAGGAGTGCATATTAAAATACAATTTGCCAGTGATACAGCCTTAGAATTTTCTATGGTAAAAATTACACCAGCTGCTTTGCTTCCTAAAATTTTCTTTGCCCTGTTTAATGATTCCATAGATCTTGAGGATATTGCCTTCAGTTTAATATTAGGCAGCTTTTTTTCAGCAAGCGTGTAGCTTACGGTTGTTCCAACTCTTCCTGCTCCAATGACGCATAGGTTTATTCTTGTTGTTTTTTTCATGGTCTTATTTTTTGCTTTTTTTAATTTTTAGTTTTGTTTAGATGTTAGGAAGCCCTGATAGGCATTAGCAAATAAATCAGATTTTTGTTTTTTTCTGATCTTATCAAAATAGGTTTAAGAGGCTCCTCTATTGATAATATTATATTCTTCTCGTCCATTATGTTTATGCCGTCCATTAAAAATTCGGGGTTAAATGCTATCTCTATTCTTTCTTCTCCGTAAGAAACCTCAAAGTCTTCACTGGAGCTTCCTATTTCCATGATGTTCATGGACACAGTTATTTTACCTTTATCAATAGTTAGTTTAACCGGTATATTGTCCCGGGATATCGACGAAATTCTCTTCACCACATCAAGCATTTTTTCTTTATTTATGACTATATTGTGTTTTAAGCTCTTGGGAATAAGCTGTTTATATTCAGGAAACTTCCCAGAAAGCAGTCTGGAAACTATTATATTCTTTTTTTTATTGTCTCCTTCCAGATAAAAGCTTATCTGGTTTTCTTCAATATTTATCTCAATGTCGCTGTCTTTGTATTCGCTTTTAACAATACTGTCAAGCACTTTTGGCGGTATAACTACTTTAATTGGTGGCCTGCCCGTGTCTATGTTTTCTTTTACTATAGAAAGCCTGTAGCTGTCTGTTGCTGCCATGCTTAACAAACCCTCTTCGATTTCCAAAAGCACTCCAGTTAAAATTGCTCTGCCCTCGTCTAAAGATGCAGCCTTTTGAGCTTTTATTACCAGGTTTCTAAATTTATTTAAATTAATTTTTATATAGTTTTCCTTTTTTATTTCAGGAAACCCGGGGTACTCTTCGAGAGATAGTGTGTTTAACGTAAAAAGAGCATTTTCGCATGCTATTTTCACCTGGTTTGTTGATTTATCCAGCTCTAGTTCTATTTTTGATTCTTTTAAGCTTTTTAATATATTTACTAAAATTCTTGCGGGTACAACAGCTTTTCCTTTTTCAAGTACTTTTACTTCCATTGTGCTCTTAATGCTTGTTTCCAAATCAGTGCTGTGCGCGGTTAGCCCCTCATCAACATCTAACATAATCCCGTTTAATATAAATGATGAAACCCTGGCACCGATTGTTCTGCTTGTAAATAATACTGTGTCCAGAAGCCCGGCTCTTGTTGTTTGAAATTTCATTTTCACCTCTTTTGAGATATTTAAAATATAAACATATTTTATTATATATAGTATTTAATTTAAATAGCCAGTAATAGTTATAACACCTGTTATAAATGTTAGTATTTTAGAAAAAGGGGGGAAACAACACAAATAGCGGTAAGGGCCCCTGTTAATAAAAAAGCTTAAAGCTGTTTAAAAGTCAGAAGAACACGGGGAGAAGAAAAAACAATTTTAATTTTAAACCACAAAGATAAGTTTTTGTTAAAAACTTATAGGAGTATTAAACAGATTTTAAACAAAGAGAGTTCTAAGAAGATGTTTTTATCTTATTGGTAATTTCCTGAATCTGCACATAGACACTTCTGTCTGTTTTGATCAGGTCTGATATTTTGGAAACAGCATATATTACCGTAGAATGATCCCTACCCCCAAACGATTTTCCAATTCTCGGTAAAGAGCTACTGGTAAGCTCTCTTGAGAGATACATTGCCAGGTGCCGGGCATGTGATATAAACTTATTTCTTTTGGCGCTTAAAATGTCATTAATGGGTATTGAGAAATATTTTGATATTTCTTTAATAATTGTTTGAATGCTTGTTTTGTGTTCTTTGTCGTCTGGTAAAATGTCTTTAAGGATATTTTTAGCAATGGTTAAATCAGGTTTAGATTTTGTCAAAGAAGCAAATGCGACCACCCGCGTAAGAGATCCTTCAAGCTCTCTGATATTAGAGGTTATATTTTCAGCTATTAGGTTTAGTATATCATCTGAGACGGAAATTTTTTCTCTTTCAGAGTATTTTTTTAATATTGCTAGTCTGGTCTCAAGGTCGGGCGGCGTAATATCAGTTACAAGCCCCCATTCAAAACGGGACCTGAGCCTTTCTTCCAGGGTGGCAATGTTTTTGGGGGACCTGTCGCTGGAAAGAACAATCTGGCGGTTGGTATCATGCAGGGCATTAAATGTATGAAAGAACTCTTCCTGGCTGGCCTCCTTGTTTTCAAGAAAGTGTATATCGTCAACAAGCAAGACGTCATTGTTTCTATAGCTATCTTTGAAGGCAAAAATATTTTTATACCTTAAAGCATTAATAAAATCGTTCAAGAATCTTTCTGCTGAAACATATTTTACGGTTTTATTGGGATGCAGCTGTAGCGCATATTGTCCGATTGCATGGAGCAGGTGTGTTTTCCCAAGGCCCACACCGCCGTAGATGAACAGGGGGTTATAGGTCGTTCCAGGCTTCTCACTAACTGCAAGAGAAGCTGTGCAGGCAAATCTATTACTATTGCCAACAATAAATGTATCAAAGGTATACTTTGTATTAAATGCGGAATTTTTTATTTTTTTGTTGGAATAGTCAGCACTTTCAATAGATTCATCATAATACCTTTCGGTACTTTCTAAACTATCTGGAGTTGCAACAATTTTTATTTTGCATGAGCTATTGATTACTTTTTTTATTGAAACAGATAGCAAGTTTGAATATCTTGATTCGAGCCATTCTTTGGCGAAAGAACTGCCAACCGAAACAGTTAAGCAGTTTTTTTTTAGAGACAGCGGTGTTATATGTTCAAACCAGGCCTTGTATGTAGGAAGATTAATCTTGTTTTTAATATCTTCTAGAGTATTTTCCCAAATGTTTTCTAAATCTGCCATAATGCTCTAATATTAAATATTATTTGAATAATATTCAAGGCATTTCATACCTTTTTTAGATAATCTTTTTTTGCCGCTACTGCCTGGTATTAAAAGTTTGTTTTTTTCTAAGTAAATTAACTCCCTATATGAAGTTGAGAGACTAAAACCCAGTTCTTTGGCTATTGTTGAAGGTCCGGCCTCTTCCAATTCTAGAATTACAAAAAGAATTTTCTTTTGTCTGTCAGATAGTATCTTACCGTTAAACGTATCAAGACTATCTGTTTGAATCTTTTCCTCACCCTCGGTGCCGGAAGGCAGTTCAGCTGCCGGTTTGCTGCCCGGGTCCCGGACCTCTTCCTTCTTCTCGGTTAATCCTAATTTCAGGGATATTACCGTTCCCCTTTTTATATTATCTTTAACGTCTACAGATCCCCCGGAAAAAGTGATCGTCTCTTTTATTATTGGGAAACCAGAACCAACGCCTCTTATGTACTCTTTCATCTTGCTGGTGGCAGAGGTATACCCCGGAAGGAAAGCTTTTTCTTTATCTTCAATTCCCGGCCCCTGGTCTGTTACAATTATATGGTTTCCGCTGTCAAGAACGGTAATTATCACTTCTTTAAAATCTGCATGTATCAAATTCTCTATTATCTCTTTTATTATAGTATAGGGAATCCTGCCGCCAATTTCATGGGATAGACTATAAGTCTTCTCGGATGTTTCATTTATAAAATTATTAATATCATTAAAGTTAAGGTCAATAATCCTTGGAATGCTTCGCATATTATCATAAACAGCAATCCTAACGGGGATGTCCATTATATTATTTAATTTAGTGCTGTCACCTGACATGGTAAAAGTTGAATTTATCTAGTACTGTAAAAATATATTAAACACAGCAGATGCTTTTCATTTTCTTTCCAAAAGTTTTTAGTTTTCAACAGATTAATAATAATATTTTAACCGAAAAAAAGCTACTAAATTATATTGTACATTTAATATGTTAAACCTTTTGACATACGATATAGTGGTAATTTTTAAGTTTTCCACAGTTTTTTCAACAGATGTGGAAAAGCTCTTTAAATTTTGAAAGGCTCATAGAAAAGAGCACTATAAGAAATAGAAAAAAAATAAATTTTTCAAATGGAGTTTTCAATAGAACAAGTGTTTGAAAAAACAAAAAGTCAGGAATGAAAAATTACAAAAGGGCCGGTAAAAAGTATGCAGAACTACAAATACAGCAACCTTGATATTAGTAAAATTAAAATGTATAATCTACTACTTAACTGAAAACAACAATGTATGGGTTAGGTAAAAGATGAAAAGAACATTTCAGCCAAATGTTAGGAAAAGAAAAAAAAATCATGGTTTTAGGGCAAGGATGGAAACAAAAGCAGGCAGAGCCGTAATTGCCAGTAGAAGAAGAAAAGAGAGAAAGAAGCTTTCAGCTTAAAGAGTAAAAGGAAAGATTAAAATCAAGTTTGAAACACTTAAAAGAAGAATTGACTTCTCAAGAGTAATAAAAGAAGGTAAATACAAGAAGGATAAATATTTAATAACATATTTACTTAAAAGAGCTGAATGTAATGGTGCAGTAAGAGTCGGTTTTGTGATAAGTAAAAAAATAGGTGGAGCTGTTATAAGAAATAAAATTAAAAGAGTTTTAAAGGAAGCTTTAAGAAAAGTTGATATAGAGATTTCTGAAAATTTGGATATTTTACTTATTGCCAGGAAGGAAATTGCCGCAGTTGGTTTTTTGGAGATTAAAAAGACGTTGGAAAATAGTTTAGCCGTATTCCTTACCGATTAGTCATGAGTAATAATTAACCCCCGGTTTTTAATTGTGAAAAAAATACTAATATTTTTAATTAAGATTTATAAAAATTATATCTCGCCTGTGCTGCCAAAGAGCTGTAGATTCTACCCCACCTGCTCTGAATATGCGATTGGAGCAATTTTTAAATACGGAGTATTAAAAGGTAGTATTAAATCTATGTATAGGATTTTAAGGTGCAATCCTTTAAGTAAAGGCGGATATGATCCTGTAAAGTGATTAGAAAGGTTTATTAAATTGAATCAATTATTACAATTTCTAAGGCCGATACAGAATATACTAGAGTACATAGTAGTATTTTTATATAAAAACGTTATTGCAAACTATGGCATAGTAATAATACTCCTTACTATTGTCGTGAGGCTAGTATTAATTCCCCTTACAATAAGCCAGACCAAATCAATGGCTAAGATGCAAAAACTACAGCCGGAACTAAAAGAAATACAAAAGAAATATAAAGACGATAAACAAAAATTGCAGCAAGAGACCATGGAATTTTATAAGAAAAACAACGTTAATCCCCTGGCCGGATGTCTGCCGCTGCTTTTACAAATGCCTGTATTTTTTGCCTTATTTCAGGCGCTTAGAAACCCTTCTGAAATCGTAACAAATATATTGGGGACTTTCACTATAGATGGTGTCGCGAGCGGTATAAAAACAGGACTGGCAGGATTTTTACCTGCCGCGGAATTTATAACGGGCGCTGCCAACCCTAATTATAATTTTCTATGGATGAATCTAAACGAAAGGGATCCTTATTATATCCTGGTCATACTGATGGTTGCGACAATGTTTCTAACAACGAAGATGACAACATCCGATCCCAAGCAAGCAAAGATGATGTATATAATGCCTGTAGTGTTTGGATTTATATCCTTTCAATTCCCCTCAGGAATATTGATATACTGGGTGACCTCAAATATCTGGAGTGTTGGTCAGCAGTGGATTGTAAATAAAATTGTTACAAAGGGAAAAATAAAAGAGGAATTAAGCCGGAAAGATAAAAGCCTCGAAGGAGAGCAGGAGCTGAGTGAAGAAGAAAAGAAGTTAATTAGAAAGAAAATAAAGAAAAAGAAAAAAAAGAAAAAGTAAAACTTTTATTCAAGGGGTGGTAGAAATGACTGAAGATAAAAGTATAAAAGATGCCATAGATTCATATGTTGAATCACTTGAAGAGGAGGAAAAAAGAAATAAATTAATAGAAAATAATTCTAAAAAAATAGAAAGCGGGACCGGGGCAGAAATTAATGGTCTGGAAAAAATAAAACAGATTTTAAAAAAATCCATAGAATTAATATGCCCGGGGGAGGAAGTAAAAATTGATACGGTTTCAGAGGAATTAAAGCTGTCAGTTCAAGGGGAAGATTTGGGAATTGCTATTGGAAGAGACGGGAAAAACATGCAGGCGCTGGAGTATATTATAAATCTAATAGGAAAAAGAAAAAAACTGGTTGACAGAAATGTGATCATAGATATAAAAGATTATAGGAAGAAAAAAATTGAAAAGATAAAGAAAACAGCAGTTATTATGGCAAAAAAAGCAATCAGCGAGGGAAGAAAAATAGCTCTGGAACCAATGTGTGCGTACGAGAGAAAAATAATACATAACGTGCTTGCAAAATTTAAAGATGTGACTACAAGAAGCAGACACGAGGAACCAAATAGAAGCATAATAATATATCCTATAAAGGGCAGCAAATAGCAGCTATTTTTTAAACTGATAAAAAAATATAATAATGGCATACCGGTGCCATTTTTTTATTGGTTGTAGTTTTGAATAAATAAAAATATTAAATATAATTAGAATACGGAAAATTTATAGAGATTATAGGAGAAAAAGTTAAAAATGGGAATAGAAAGCACGGGTACAATAGTAGCGATAGGGACAAGACCTGGTGAGGCAGCAATTGGCATTGTTAAGTTAAGCGGAGATAGGTCAATCTTTATTGCTGATAAAATATTTAGATCAAAAAGCAAAAAAAAACTTTCAGGGATTGATACATACAACATGCTTTATGGGCATATAATTGATAATGACGGGCAAACTATAGACGAAGTAGTTGTAACTCTAATGAAAAAGCCGAAGTCATACACAAAAGAAGATGTTGTAGAAATAAATTGCCATGGGGGGATAATTGCTACAACTAAAGTGATGGAATTGTGTATCGAAAGCGGCGCTAGAATAGCAGATCCCGGGGAATTTACAAAAAGAGCGTTTTTAAATGGTAGAATAGACCTTTCTCAGGCGGAAGCAGTTATTGAGCTGGTAAGATCTAAGACAGAGCAGAGTTTGAAGATCGCAGCAAAAAATTTGCAGGGTAATGTAAAAAAAGAGATAAAAAGACTAAAAGAGATGATTCTTAGTGTGCTGGTGCAGCTTGAAGCGTCGGTAGATTTTATTGAAGAAGATTTGGAAATTACACCCTATCAAAAACTTACTAAAAAGGTAAGGGAAATAAAAGCCGAGATGGAAGAATTGATCAGTGATGAGAAAAAAGGAGAAATCGTAAAAAATGGTGTAAGAGCAGCAATTATAGGAAAAACCAATGTAGGGAAATCGAGTTTACTTAATTTACTTTCAAAAAAAGAAAAAGCAATAGTAACTTCCATACCTGGTACGACAAGGGATGCAGTGGAAGAAATATTATATGTGGAAGGAATACCCCTGATTCTTGTAGACACAGCCGGTATTAGGAAAACAAAGAGTACTATAGAAAAAATAGGTGTAGACAGGAGTTTAAAACACATAAACGAGGCGGAATTGGTTTTACTGGTTTTGGATGGAAATAGAAAATTTGAGAAAATGGATTTGGAGATAATTAAAAAAATAGAAAGAAAAAAAACAATTTGCTGTATAAA
>JABMRD010000006.1 GCA_013202875.1 Actinomycetota bacterium
ACATTTGCTAAAACTAGTGCTATATCCTCTGGGTTTTTAAGGTATGCGCTAGGCTTACTGCCTCCGCCATCCGCCCCGAACAAATCAAATACTGGTTTTTATATCACAAGCAAGTTAGTTTATTTTAACTTTTTTACTTTTAAATTCAAGTAATTTTTTAAAACCTAATATCCAAAGACCTCAATTACTATAAAAAAAAATGGAGCTTTGTCCTCCCTAAAAATACCCACACTCTTGTTTGACCCAAAGTTGCCACTACCTTAAGCTGCATATTGTCCCTGGTTTCATCCCCGGTTTGTATACGGTTCCGGCTGCTACAGGTACTTAAGGGTGGATTTGGACATAAGAAGCAGTATTGATTACGGGTCTCGGTCTTTTAAGAGAGATTTTAACAAAAGAAGCAGTAGTAAGCGGGTATTTTCCAGACGGCTGGCAATCCTTATGCAAAAGCCTTCTGTTATATGTCTAACCGCTACGGCAAATCTTTGCACTATCTCCCATATTACAGTTTTAGCTGTTGCCTATTTCTCCTCGTTTGTCAAAGAATCTAATAAAATTCGATTTGTTAAAAGTTTCCTTCCGAATTTTTAATTTCGTGAAGCCCTATCTTTTTTACCAAATTGATAATATTTTACAGGAGGATATGCTCCTTTTCTATTTAAAATCCACAACTTTTGATTATATCTCTATATACCATAAGAAAATAGTAATCCAGTATGAGTTTAGCACTGAGAATTTGAGGTTTAAAAAAAATTGTGATTTAAAAGAAGGGTATTAATAACATATCTTTTATTACTTTCTCATAAAACTACTCACAAATCTACTTTAAAACATTATAAAGCATACCTAGGAACTGATGGACTTCTTTTATATCTTTTAAATAATATTCTGCTTCTGAATCTAAATACTCACTCTCTCCAACTTTTATATTGATACCAGAAGCATTAGATTTAAATAAATATTCATCAGTTGCATCATCCCCCAGACATATATTTAATGAGGAAATATTTTTTTTGTATTTTCTGTTTATAGTGCCCACAGCATCGCCTTTGTTAATTCCTTTTGGTTTAACCTCGACTACCTTCTTCATCTGCATTAACTCTACGGGCCTGCCTTTGACATAATCAAATAAAATTGAATTTATTTTTCTAAGATGGGCCAAGTCTTTATCTCCACACCTTCTATAATGCAGGGCAAAAGATAGTCCTTTGTCCTCTATGGTATAGCAGGGAATATTATTGATAATTTTAGTTACTTTTTCTTTTAATGATGCAATCCCGGGCACCGCATTTTTTATTTTAGCCGGCATTGAAATCTCACTTCCTGCATATTTAATCTGGCCTCCGTGCACACCTGACCAGTTTATCGTTTCTGTTTTAAGATCTTGAAAGAAGTCCAAAAGGCTATATATAGTCCTTCCTGACACAATAGTCAATACAATTTTCGGAATATTAGCTAACTCGGATATTAATTTTTTTACTTTTATTGAAGGAACTGCGTCTTCTGGATTTTTTTTAAATCCGACAAGGGTGCCGTCATAATCAAGGAATAAAAAAATATGATTAAATCTCTTTATTTTGCTGAACAACTCTTCTGAATGTTCTTTAACATATTTAATAATATAACACCTAGTTCCCGGATATGCTTTTAGAATACTTTATAAAATTATTTACCCACGCATATATGTCATTTTTTTTGACAATTTTCCTTAACTTTGATATTAGCATCTTTTTAGTATTGCTATGCATATTTAATGCTTCATTTATGCTGTCTGCTACTTCTTCAATATCATAAGGGTTTACTGAGATAGAATATTTTCCCATTTCTTCTGCAGCTCCGGCAAATTCACTTAAGATTAAAACTCCGCTTTCTTCAGCCTTGCAGCTAACATATTCTTTTGCTATCAAGTTCATCCCGTCCCTCAAAGGAGTTACCAGGCATATATCTGAAATCTTATACAGAGCCGCTAATTTTAATTGAGGCAGAGCTTTATATAAATAATTGATGGGAGACCACAATTCATCCCCAAACCTCCCGTTTATTTGTCCTATCAGTTCATCAATTTCTCTTTTTAATGTTATGTATTCCTTTATTTTGGTTCTGCTGGGGACAGAAATCTGGAGGAAGACAACTTTTTTCTTGTATTTAGGATACTTCTCAAAAAATCTATTTATTGCCAGGAGCCTCTCCTTTATTCCCTTAGTATAATCCAGTCTTTCAACACTTATTATTATCTTAACACCGGCACCAAGTTCCTTTATGCTTTTTAGATATCTTTCAGTTCCCTTACTACCTGCCATGTCATTAAATCTTTTAAAATCTATGCTTATGGGCTGGTTTTTAACATCTATAATCCTGTTCTCCAGGTACACTGTTTTATCTTTAAAACTAACTTTTATATTTAATATATTTTTACAGCACTCTAAAAAATTTGTAGCATCTCTCAGAGTCTGAAAACCGATGAGATCACAACCTAAAAGTCCTTTTAGTATTTCTTTATCCCAGGGTAGCACTCTGAAGATCTCATAATTAGGAAAAGGGATATGGAAGAAAAATAGTAACTTTAAATCTGGATTAATCTTTCTGAGCCTTCCCGGTACTAAAGTAAGGTGATAATCCTGGATCCATACCAATTCCTTTCCCGAGATTTCTTCTATTATACTATCGGCAAATTTATTATTTACTGATTGATAAGATTTCCAGTATTTTAAATCAAAGTAGCTTTGGAATATGAAACCATGGAATAGAGGCCAAAGAGATCTATTTGAAAAACCATGATAATAACATTTTAACTCGTTAGCTGATAAGCTTACAAATTTTAAACTGTAACCATGATCTTTGTTTCCTACCCTGATTTTTTTCTTAAAATCCTTATCATAACCAATATTACCGTCCCATCCAATCCACAGACCACCATTTTTTACAAGTATAGGATCTAGTGCGGTAACCAGTCCCCCCACACTTCTTTTATATTTTATTTCACCATCACTTTTGGTTATGTTATAGGGGGCTCTGTTTGATACAATTACTATTTTTTCTTCTTTTAATGGCATTTCTAAATTTCTAATAAGCTAATTATATATAATTATAGATAATATTACTCATATTACAAACCAGCCATAGCATTACAATTGACTTGTTTTTAAATTTTACTTTTATATAAAGTCCTGTTAAGGTATCCTATTACTTTAAATATAAATATATAGTGATTTAAATATACCTATGCCCAAAAAAATAAAAAGTTTCAAATTTTATGATTGTATTGCACTTCTCAGCCCTACCGGGCAGAAAGCCAGTAATCTAAAAGAATTTCTGGATATTATAGAAAGATCAGAAGATAAGGTAATATTTCACCATCTCTATCAATCACACCTGGCGTTTAACTTAAAAATAGGTGAATTCCCCAATGATTTTTCTAACTGGGCTGCTTATGAGCTGGAGGACCTTGCCCTTGCTGAGAAGCTTGCAAATTTTGATCCTTATGACTATAAGACTGTTTTAGAAGCAAAAGATTATCTTATAGAGATAATAGAGGAACATATGTGGGACCTTCCTACCATACCCTGGGTAAGGCCGGGTTCGGAATTTTATTTTGCCAGTGCTACGACCATAGTACTCCCTCTGGGATTAGAAACTGCTTCTCTTGAAGGATTCAGAAAGGCCCTGGATATTATTCCGGACAGTTCTTTGTATTTTCATTTTTATGAAGCCAGAAAAAGGATGAAAGAGAAAGAACACGATGATTTTTCAATATGGATAGATGAAAATTTTAATAATCAGATTCTAGTAAAAAAAATAAGAGATATCGACTTTTATTTTTTCAGTCTGGAAGAAATCAGAAAAAAGCTTATAAATATTTTTGAAGAGGAATTTAACAGGTAGAAATTATGGTCACTTTAAAAGATTACCAGGATATAATCGGAAAAAAGAATATCAACCAGATAAAATCATTGGCTCTCCTATCAAAAGGTAAAAAAGTGGTAATGGTAAACTCTACTAAAGACGGCGGAGGCGTTTCTGAAATACTTCACAGGCTCGTACCTCTTTTAAATGAACTTGGTATTGACTGTAGCTGGAAAGTTATAGAAGGCGATGAAGATTTTTTTAATATTACCAAGAATATCCATAATGCCCTCCAGGGTGATAAGATCTCATTCAGCAATGAGGGCTTTTCACAATATTTAAAGATCAACAAAAGAAATGCCAAAAATCTAGATCTTGACAACGCCGATATAGTGATCATCCATGATCCTCAGCCTCTTCCTCTAAGGAATTATCATTCTGGAAATAAGACCAAATGGGTCTGGAGATGCCATATAGATATGTCGAAACCGGATCTGACCCTCTGGAAGTTCTTACAAAAATATGTAATGAAATACGACTGCAGTATTTTTTCAATTTCAAAATTTTCAAAAAGCCTCCCCCATCCCCAGTATCTTATTGCTCCTTCCATTGATCCCCTGAGCGATAAAAATCGTGAACTGGATGAAAATGAAATAAAAGAGGTCCTAAAACCTTTTAACATTAATAAGGATAAACCAGTAATCCTCCAGGTCTCAAGGTTTGACCGGTTTAAGGATCCTATAGGAGTAATAGACGCATTTAGACTCGTGAAAAAGGAAGTAGACTGCAGACTTATCTTAGCTGGCGGGCTTGCCAGTGACGATCCTGAGGGTAAAATTGTTTTTAAGGAAGTCAAAAAAGAAGCGGCTGGAGATCCGGATATAGATATTCTGCTTTTAAAACCTAAAAGTGATATTGTGATCAATGCCCTGCAGAGAATTGCTGATGTAGTAATCCAAAAATCGATAAAAGAAGGATTCGGACTTGTGGTAACCGAGGCCATGTGGAAGGAAAAGGCTGTAATAGGTGGAGATGTGGGAGGAATTACCATCCAGCTTTACAATCACCGGACTGGATTCCTGGTAAACTCTATAGAAGGTGCTGCCTATAGGATAAGATACTTGCTTAACCGGCCGGAAATAGCCCATAAAATAGGACAACAGGCTAGAAATTTTGTAACTCAAAACTTCCTGATAACCAGACACCTAAGGGATTACCTGACCCTATTCTATATATTGGATAACCCCGGCCAAAATATAATATATATTTAAAAACCCTATAATTGCACTGGCGATAATCCAGTTTTTAATATCTACATTGAACCCACTAATTTTGAACATTCAGGACATATCCATCTTACTTCAGCAAAAACAGAAGTTTTTGGATTTTCAGGATAACTTTTCTTTTTTTCATTTGGCAATTCAAATTCCTTTTTACATATTTCGCATTTTTGTTTCATCTTAACTTTCAGATTAACTTTTAATAAGAATTATTTATTCTTTTCTTTATTTGTATTGTATTCTTCAGGATGTCCTTACCCCATTATTTAAATGGACTCCTTGGAGTAGCAGGAGAAAATGTTATAAAGTTAATACCACTTGGGAAAAAAGTATGTTTATTTATTAAAAAATTAACTAATAATCCTGCTTTAGTCAATTATGAAATACATTCTAAAAAGGCAATAAGATATTTAAACACTTATATTGTAGATAATAGTAATGAATTTTTAATAGCAGGTGAAAGGGAGCAATTAGAAAAGTTAGTTAAAATGAGAATAAAAAACAATTGAGTTTTATTAACACAAAATTAAACGAATCTTTTAAGCATTTTTAGTTTATAATTCAGCTTGTAGATTAACTCCGAAAAGTTAAGAAAGGTGTTAAACAATAGAAAAAGTCAGCTCGAAAATACTATCTTTCAGGATTTGGTTGTTATAATGACAAAGCATTGTATAAATCTCTAATTTGTCTTTCAGTTCTATTTTTATCAAAAATGGAAACATCAGCAGTAGGAGATATAATCTCACCTAACATTTCAAAAAAAGCATAACCAGTTGTGAATGGCGATCTTTGTAGAAGTTCAAAATATTTTTCGTCTCCTTGATGCTTTCTTGGAAAACATGCAATTCCTTCTGGTGCTATGCACAAATTAAAAGCAACTTTCTCTCCACTTGCGTATCTTCGATTCATTTCATCTATAAATTCTTTTAGACCATCAACACCATCAGAGCCTGAAATCCACCTGGTGCCTTTAAAATAATAATCGATAGTTCCACTCAGATTATCAGTCTTTACTTTATTAGCCTTATATTCTCTAATTATTGTTTCAAAAGGAGGTTCCCAATCTTGTGTTAAAAAAAATCCTTGAAAATGAAGATGGTTTACTGAAGCATGTGCACCATTTGAATTGTAACATAATCTGATACCTTTACCCAATCCTTGTTCTCTGACGAAGTCCCATGCAGCTTCTATCAAATACTCGTCTTTGTCAGTGTCAAGGTATTGATTGTGTCCTCTTTTCTTTCTATTCGGAACCCACAAGAAATGGTAAGGTGCAAATGGATATCGATTAAATACAAAATCAACTGTGAGGCTATTATCGTATTTAACTGAATGAAAAAGTTCTGGGTCGACTGCTTTAAATCCATAATTAAATTTATTTGGGTCAAATGGCAAATCTAAAGGGATGTCAAATCTTTTTGCCCCTCTTTTTGGTCTAAAACCCCTAACAAAGTTATATTGCAGTTGAAATTCACCTATTGGTATTCTTGTAGTCCTATCTATGACTACTTTTCTATCCTTTATTCTCTTTAAAGCTTCTGCTAATATGATCGGATCTTCTGGTGTCTCCCAACCTTGATCATAGTCTAATCTTCTAAAAACAGAAGCAGGCATATTTTGTCCATGAAAATTTAGATTCGACAATATTGCTATAGCCATTCCGGGAGGAAGATTATTTGTACCGACTAACTTTTTAAGTCTACCTTGGAATAATTCAACAAATTTTTCTGCTCCTTTAGTATTATCTTTTAAGGTCATATATGGATTCATATGATTAGGAAATTAACAGTAGTATTTAAATTTTTTATTGTTACCATTATAAAATAAAAAATATTTCGAATCGACCCTTTATCCTTCTAAATATAGTAATGTCCTTACCCCATTATTTAGTCCAGTTTTAAAGTTAATGTCTAAGCCATTTTTAAACTAATATCAACCACCCTGCTTTCAGGTGCAGATGGCCTGTACTCAAGAGAGCTATGAGGTCTAATGGTATTGTAGTAACACCTCCATCTTTCAATAAGTACCTTAGCTTCTTGTATGGTATCAAAGATCTCACCGTTTAACAATTCATCTCTCATCTTTCCATTAAAAGATTCAATAATTATCCTTCCACGCTCATAGTGTAGATGTGGATTATAGTTATAAACATAAGTTTATTTTACTTTAAGGTTTTTAATTTCTGTTAATTTTTTTTTAACGGAAGATTTTATTCTAGCGTCCGGGATTTTTTCAATCCATTTACTAGCTTTCTTAAAGCTAAATGATTTAGAGAAATACAATTCTGGAAAGTAACTAAACTGTTTTTTCTTTCTGGCAGATAGGTAAAGACTATCAATTAATGCTTTTTCTGGCTCTGCTATAAGGAAGCTGCCATTTCCTTCATACCAGTCAAACCCATCAAAAAATGAAGGTGATATCTGATGTATAAAAAATGTTCCTACTTTTGTATGAATTTTTTTTGTATGAATTGTTGAAGCCAAATTTATTTCCTGGGGAATTTGTTCGATTATTCCATACAGGTGAAGTGCGCTTATAAAAGAGACATAAGCCCTGTTTTTTGGCAGTAAAAAAGGAATTATGCTGTATGGGCTTAGCCTTTCATTTCCAGTTTCTGCCCAGATACCTCTAGCTACTTTAAAAACAAGTCCTTTTCTTTCGAGGATGTTAAGCATTTGTGAAGCGTTAGATAATGAACTATCAGAAAGCATTGCTGCTTCACGTGTAGTAAATACGGGCCTATTTAGTTTTTTAGCAAATGTTAAAATAGACTGTCTAACCATATTTATTCATTAATCCCTCTATCAAGCTTGCTACCTTTAGTTTGATTTCATCCCAAAAAAGCGTTGTACCATAAATAACTTGTTCATCAGATGGTAAAAATGAAACTACACTATCACGAAACTGCTCAAACGTGACGGAAAATAAATTTTCATATGCTTTTTCTATTTTATCTTTCTTCAGATTTTTTGATTCGATTATTTCAGAGCATGTATATTGAGGACTTAAAATATATAAATCAAAAATATCTCTTGCCTGGACTACGGGCCTGGAGGCAAGTGCGATTATTTTTTGTATAGTGGTAGATAAAGCATCGTAATGCAGCACTATAAGAGGAATTAATTTATAAGTGCGTAATATAGAATCCAGAACAGAATTAACAACTATTCCATCCTTCATACTTCTTCGTGAGAATTCAATCTTAGTAAAAAGATCTTCTCCGGCAAAAGTTATCAAATGAATTTTAAATCTTTGAGTTGTTTCAGTCTTTTTTGCTTTTGCCATGTCTGGAATAGAAACTCTTTGGATACCATAAGGTCTTAAATTATCAATAAAAGTCTGCGTAACAAGTATTTTTAGGACTATATCTTGGAGAACATCTACTCTCATGTCTGACAGGTCAAGATCCATATCTTCAGAGTATCTTATGCTGCCAAAGAAAAACCGCATATTTACTCCACCTTTTAAGGCATATTGTTTTGGATCAGCCTTACGGCCAAACCATCTTAAAAACTCTAGATGAAATACTTCTATCTGTTGCAATGAATTATACATAATTATGTATTATAGTTTAGTTATCAATAAATTACAATACATAATTAATTTTTTATAATTCTCTACAGCCAAATTTTTCTCACCCTGGTTAAATAAATATTTTACCTAATAAAACTAAATAATCGCTTTTATTTAACTAAACTTTTTATTAATTAAAACTTTCTGTTTAAATCTTTTTCTAATACAAAAAAGTCCGGTATTATACAGAGCTTTTATATTTAAATAACTTTGATTTTCTTTCTAAAGGTAAGATCTGCATTGATTGGGTTATCCTGGTCATCTGTTAAATCTGGTTCTACATCTTCTAGATTTTTAAGGTATACGCTAGGCTTATCGCCTCCGCCATCCGCCCCGAATAAATAGATTTTGCCTATATACCAATTTTATAAAATTAGGAAATTATAAGATATTATCCATCAAGCATATATCAACCGGCCTTTAGGCTCAGGGATCTTACGGCCTAACTCCTTCGCGGTTTCAATCCATTCCTCAATTATTTTAGTAATATTTTCAAGGACCTCTTTATATGATGATCCTTCTGCCATACATCCAGGCAGTTCAGGTACTTCTGCAATATATACATGGTCCTCACTACTCCAATAAATAATAATTTCATATTTAAACATTATTCACCTCTAAGTCTATATTTTAATATAATATTCCTTACCTGTTTTACTTGATAAGGTTTAGCTTTGGATCTCTTCGGTTGTATGTTAAAAATCTCCTCTATCCCATCTTTAAAAAAAATATGATGGCTACCTTTTATCCGTTCTTGAAAACCCATGTATTTTAACACACTACACAACTCTGAAAAAGAGATATCTTTATCTGAAAACCCACTTAGAATTTTAAGTAATGTTTTCTCAAGCTTACTCATATTTAATCATTATACTATAATATTCAAATTTTATTGGAAAGAAAAATATTAAATATAGAGAACGTAGTTCGAAAAAATTTACCATCGAGATCTTATAAAATAGATCTATAAGCTGCGTTATGTGCGCACCATTTTTTAAGCTCAATTCCTTTTTAGCTTTATACTATAGTTTTTAGGTGTACACTTCTAAAATGTAGATGACACTAATGATATAGAAATATTTTTGACTTCAAATTAATAAGGGGTATAATAGTTACTGCACAATTATGGTACTTAATTGTGCAGCATAATGAACAGTAAAGATACTTAATTATTCATGCTATATCATATATTTTATAATACATAAACTATTTCAGGAGAAAAATGGACGAATTATTATTTCAAAACCCGTGGTGGAAAGATAAAAAAAATATAGAAAATGATATAAATATCAAAAAATTAAAGAAATGTAAATATACCTATAAGCCTCAATTATTTAAGGCCGCTGATCTTAAAAGCGATGCAGTCTATACGCTCAGAGGGACCAGGCAGGTTGGTAAAACAACATTAGTAAAATTAATAATAAAAGATTTACTCTATAGAAATGTCAACCCTAGAAATATCTTTTATTACTCTATGGATTTAGTAAAAGATGATAAAGAACTCTTTGAAATATTTGTATCCTGGCATCAAACCGTTAAAGGAAATAGTAAAAGAAAATATATTTTTTTTGATGAGGCAACTTTTGTACAAAACTGGGAAAAATCAATAAAACATATTGTTGATACCTTTGGGCTGGAAAATAAGACTTTTATTCTAACTGGTTCATCAGCTATTGACCTGAGAAAAGGGTCGGAGCGCCTTCCTGGAAGAAGGGGGGTATCCAATCCTGATAAATTACTGCTGCCCTTATCATTTAAAGAATTTTGCATTCTCACTGGATTGAAAGTTATTCTAGAACATAAGAATATTATTAGTCTTGATTCAATCTCAAAAAATATTCCTGAACTGAAAATTTATCAAAATGAACTCAATCTATATTTAGATAAATATCTTATTTGCGGAGGATTCCTGGAATCAATTAACTCGCTCTTTGGTAATAATTTAATAAATGAAGAAACAGTTGAAAGATATATTTCTGTAATATTCAGTGAAGTTGAAAAAGTTAGAAAATCAAGAGTAATTTCAAAAAATATTCTCTTTTCTGTAATAGATTCACTTGGTAGCACTATTAGCTGGAACAAGCTTGCAAAAAAATCCGGCAATATTTCTACTAACACCTTAATTGATTATATTATTACCTTTTCCGATTCTTTTACCTTATATTATCTGGAACATTTTGATAAAAACAAATTAACAGGAAACCCGGCAAAAGAAAAAAAGCTGTATTTCTTTGACCCCTTTTATTATTATATAATCTCAAGGATCATTAATTTACCTTACACGAAAATTGATAAATCTACTCTTATAGAAAGTCTTATAGGAGCGCATTTAATTAGAAATTTTGAGCAGGGTATTTATCAAGGATTTTCCAATATTGAAAAAATATTTTACTGGAAATCCGCCAAGGGTAAAGAAATAGATTTTATATTAAGTAAGTCTAAGAATAATATAGTACCCATTGAAGTTAAATACCAAAATATAATAAATCCCATAGATTATATAACCATTAAAAAATCATTTAAAAAAGGAATAGTGGTTTCTAAAAATACTTTCTATATTGAAAAAAATATTGTCATATTACCTGCTTCCTGTTTCCTCTACTTGCTGAACTAAAGATAATTATATTTAGATATTTCTCTATTATTTTATAATTAAGAATCTTCTTTTCTTCATAGTGGAATTACTTGAAATTGAGATTTATATTATTCTTTGCAGCGTAGGCTTTAGCAAGTGATATAAACATTGCACCTTTGTTCTTTTTAATTTTTCCGGTAAGATGTGTATCCTTGATTATACTTAAAAATATTATTATCTTCTGCTCTGAGATTTTATCAACTACAGTACGGAATGCTCCTAAGCTATGATCATCATTAAGCTCTTTTGCTATTTCTTTGGCTAGTAGCTCCTTTTCTCTAGACCTATATCTTTTTAGTCCTGGATATTCCCCTACTTTGCTGTCTTTAGAATATCTACCTTTTGGACCAGTGTTTTTTTCTAATAGCTTCCTTTCTTTTTCAGAGTTTTCTGGTTCTGTGAAGTTACATTTTCCATTTTCTTTAAGGGATTCTCTTATTTTTCTCCTAATATCGTTGATATCCTCTTTGCTCTCTGTGACTGTTTCTTTTATCTCTTTCCCAGAGTTTTCCACAACCTCTTCACTGCTGGCCCTATTAACGTTATTTAAATTGGTCTTTTTAATATTGGTATTGTTAGGGTATCTGTGAGATACCACCCCCGATATCTGTGGTATACCCCCTCCCTTTTACCATTATTATTTTTATTTTTAGTTTTTGGGTTTAATAAAGTATATAGATTTGATGTAGAACCTTTGTTATTTTTGTTTTTTCTGGCTTCTTTTTTTAAAAGTCCTTTTTGGGTTAAAGACTTTACTACTCGCATTGCCTGGACTTTAGCCATGCTTCCTTTTTTTGCAATGGTCTCATAACTTGGAAATGCTTTATTTTCACCGTTAATATATCTGGCAATGACAATATAGACAGTTTTTTCATAAATAGTTAAATCTTCACGGTCAAGCAGGTCGTTTTCCAAATAAAACCAATTTTTTACTCGTCCATCTCTTAAGTTATCGTTACCCATTACACAGTTGCCTTCAAACCATATTATCTAAAAAGAAAAGCCCGGCATTATACTGAGCTTTCTATATTTAAATGACTTTGATTTTCTTTTTAAATGTAAGATCTACATTAATTGAATTATCTTC
>JABMRD010000077.1 GCA_013202875.1 Actinomycetota bacterium
CTATTGAAGAACTAAGAAAATCCAGCGGTAAGCAGTTTGATCCAAAATTAGTTGGAGAATTCATAAAAATTTTGGAAGAGGAATAAGTTATATTCAATTTCCCATAATACCAATAATATATTTTAAAATAAAAATCCATAAATGATAAAAAGGATTTATAATCAGGAATAAAATTTTTAGATGAATTAATCCATTATTTCATCTTTATCTGCTAATCTTGCTATAGTAATCTTATCTTCACCGAATTTATCTGATATTTTGTCGATGGCTTCAGCCAGATTTTCATCTTCCAACTCATTGGGAGAAAGCAGGTTTTCCAGCATGAAAGTTGATTTCAAGTTACTTACTGAAACTCCAATCAATCTTATCTTTTTTCTCTTCAGGTCAAAATTTTTAAGCAGGAGGATGGAAGATCTATGTATATCAAATATACCGGAAGTATACTTTTTTAAGGTTGTTCTCCTGGTAACAGTTTTAAAATCGGAAAATCTTACTTTAAGAGTGATTGCTTTTCCTTTATATTTCTTTAAACGGAGGTTTCTTGATATTTTTTGTGAAAGGAGGAGAAGTGTTGATCTCAGTATTCCAAAATCATCCACATCTTTTCTGTAGGTTACCTCTCTTCCTATTGATTTGGGTTCCTGGTTTAACTCTACTTTTCTGTTGTCAATACCGTTTGCCATTTTATGTATAAGCCTGCCAGACTCTCCAAACTTATTTTCAATTATTTCCGGGGGAGTGCCGGCAAGATCGCCTATGGTCTCAATTCCCATTGATTTAAGTTCTTCACCTGTAACTCTCCCCACACCCCATATATAGGATATTGGAAGAAGCTTAACTTTTTCTAAAACTTCTTTAGTATTTTCAAGTACTGTAAGACCATTAGGCTTTCCTATGCTTGAGGCAAGTTTTGCTAAAAACTTATTGGGTCCTATACCGGCAGAAGAGGTTAAGTTGGTCTGTTCGTATATCCTGCCCTTTATTTTTTTAGCAATTTCCAATTCATTTCCAAAAAGTTTCTCGCAGCCAGTTATATCCAGAAAAGCTTCATCACAGCCTATAAACTCTACAAGGGGAGTAAACTGAAAGAATATCTCTCTTATCCGCATTGATTCCTTAAGGTATTTTTCCATGTTCACTGGAACAAAAATTCCTTCAGGGCACAGTCTCTTCGCTCTGATTAAGGGCATTCCTGAATGCAAGCCGTATTTCCTTGCTTCATAAGAGGCAGATGAAATTACTCCTCTATTTAGTGGTCCACCTACTATTAAAGGTTTATTTTTATATTGGCAAGTATCCCTTTGCTCTATTTGTGCAAAGAAAGCGTCCATATCTACATGTATTATTCTTCTCAAATTTCCCATGCTGATTTTACTTCTGTCAGTAAATTATTTCTTAAACTGTCTTTTCTGGTTCTGTTTTTAATTTTTTTTAAGTATATAAGGCTTGTGATATTTTTGCCAATTACAGATATCTCGCCATCTTTAAAACAGAGCTTGCCTTCGATTATTATAGAAATTTCACAGAGAAAAATAAATTATTCCAGTTAGTTTATTATAAAATCTTAAGATTTTTACTGATTTTGTTATTTTTCTGTGTATATTTTAATGAAAAATCTTCTCAAACAGGTGGGTTCTAATAATTCTCAGGTTGATTTTTTAAAGTTTTTATATATAATAGTGGGTTTTGTATGGTGTTATTGAATAATGTTTTAATTAAATTATTATTATTTTCGGTAAATATCATATAAAAGAGGGTGAAGAATATGAAAAAATACAATATAGCCATAAATATTTTATTCTGGACTCTGGTAGCATTTTTGTTGTTTATAACTGTATTATCTCTATTTTATAAAAATGATAAAGTAAATTCTATATTATCTGATCTTAGAGGTGATGAATCTTCGGAAAAGGAAAAGATAGTGATTAGAGAAGTTAGGGAAATTATGGAAGTGGAATGGTATTATTTCATTGCCTCAGGATATAGTGCCAATGATCCTGTGCAGGGTACTAACAATATCACTGCGACAGGTAAAGAAATAAAAGAAGGAATGGTTGCTGTAGATCCCAGGGCAATACCCCTGGGAACGAAGATTGAAATAAAAGATATGGGAATTTTTATAGCAGAGGATACAGGGGGAAAAATCAAGGGTAATAGAATAGATATATATTTTGATACAAAAAAAGAGGCAAAAGAATTTGGTAGAAAAGGAATCTGGGTTAAAATAATAGATAATAGCTATGAATTAGCTTATTTATCTGAAGGCGGACGACTTTTAAATAAATAAAACTGTTTTTTCACCTGTCCCATAAAAGAAAAATACCCCAAAACCTGTGCTTTTTCATTATTCAATGGAAATTTATTCATATTGATATATCAAGAATTTTTTATATAAATTTTACTAAATAAAATATATAAATAAAAATTTTCTCAAATGAAAAGTCAAACGTAGTTATATGAAATAATAATTGATAAAAAAAGAAATTCTTTTAAAATATTAAAAATTATATTTCTTATGCTTTAAGTAGAATAGTTCCGGTAATTTATGTTATACCCAAGTTAAAATGTCCGGTTTCAGCAAAGTAGAAATGTCCGGTTTTATAAACTAAAATACTCTCCTGGGAAAGGGAGGGTATATGAAAAAACAGGACATAATTATGGCAAAAA
>JABMRD010000078.1 GCA_013202875.1 Actinomycetota bacterium
ATATTAGGGTTTCACGAAATTAAAGATTCGGAAGGAAACTCTTAACAAACCGAATTCTTTTAGGTTCTTTGACAAACGAGGCAAAATAGGCAACAGCTAAAACAGTAATATGGGCAATGGTGCAAAGATTTGCTGTAGCAGCTAGTCCTCTAAAAGTAGGTTACTGCATCGGGATGGAAGCAAGAGGGGGCTGCTCATAAAGCTCAACCGAGAGGTTACTTAAACTAGTAATGGATCTCTTAGGTTTTTAAAAATAAGAGCTCTTAAAAGAAAGGCCCAGCTAATCGGCTTTCTTCCCACATGAGGGCTCTTCTCCAGGCAGATTAGGTCAAGAGCAGGAAAGAATGGCTCATATTTTTTAAGCGATTTGTCAAAAATGTCACTTGTATCAAAAGGAATAAGCTGATACATGGCTTCTACCTCCTCATTTCGTGAAGGTCCTAAAAAAATTTGTAGTAGGCAACATCAATTCTATAGAGGAGGAGGTAAAAAAGTAAAAAAGCCAATCCTGGATGGGGTAAGGCATGGAAAGTATTTTAAAATTTAAAGAACAGGGGTTTCACGAAACTACTGACAAGAAATTTTTGACCTCCACCCCAATCGTAGACAGCTAAAATTGGCCAAAAAGGCCAAAATTTGCCTTCCGAAACCTGCACCAGTAAAGGGTTTTAGAGTTTCGTGAAGGCAACAGAATATATTAGTAGGAGGAATTAATAATTGAAAACAAAGGTAGCTTTTTTAGTTGAATTTAATAAACCTATGCAAATTCAAGAGATAGAATTAAAACCATTGTTAGAGGGAGAGTTAATAGTAAAAATAGAAGCAGCTGGTATTTGTGGTTCTGATACTTATATGTTAAAAGGAAAAGATCCTAGGCTGAAATTGCCTATAGTTCTTGGGCATGAAGGAGTAGGAATTGTAGAAGAAATAAAATCAGAAAAAAAGGATATCTTTAATAAGAAACTTAAAAAGGGCGATATGGTTATTTGGGACAGAGGGGTAACTTGTAATAATTGTTATTATTGTCTAATAAAAAAAGAGCCATGGCTTTGTCCAAACCGAGAAGTTTATGGAATAACAAGGAATGGTTGTTACAGTGAATATCTAACTTTAGATAAAAGGACCAAAATAATTAAGGTTGAAGAAGATATTAATCCCTCTATTTTAGTACCTTCATCTTGCTCGGGTGCTACAAGCGCTCACGCTGTTGAACTCTGTGATATAAAATTAGATAGCACAGTGGTTATTATAGGTGCAGGTCCACTCGGAGTATATTGCAGTAAGTTTATTAATCAAAAGGGTGCTAAGAACATTATTGTATTGGATACTATTAATAATAGACTAGATTTAATTAAAGAATTTGGGGCTAATAAAACATTCAATGTAAATAGAGTTAAATTTGACGAAAGAAAATCTTATATATACAAAGTTACAGGAGGCAGGGGAGCAGATATTGTAATTGATTGTTCAGGAAATCAAAGCGCTATAAGGGATGGTATAAAATTAACTGCACCAGGTGGCAGTTTTTTAATTCCAGGGGTAGCTATACCTTTAGGGGGCGTGCCAATTGAATTATATGAAGATATTTCAAAGAAAAATTTAAGAATACAAGGAGTATGGGTTAGCAGCACAAACCATTTCAGTGAAGCAGTAAATTTAACATTAAGAAATAAAAATTTATTTAAGAAGATTATTTCATACGAAATAAAACTTAATAATATAAATGAAGCATTCTCTGACTTAGATAGAAAAAGGGATGTTATGAAGGGAGTCGTTGTATCATGATGAGTAATAGGAAGGTTGATGTATTAATTATTGGAGGAGGAGCAGCTGGAGTTAGAGCAGCAATTGAAGTAAAAAAAACTTGTAGCATTAATAAGGTCGCCTTGGTAACCGAAGGGTTATTAGGAAAAAGCGGGGTCACTGCAAATGCTTGCTCAGATAGGATGACATTTCATGCTACTCTTCCTTATACCTTACCAACTGGTAAGGATAATTGGAAATATCATGCTCAAGATATTTATAAAATTGGAGGATTTGTTTCTGATAAAGAATTAGCTGATATTTTAGCTAAAAATTCTGGAGAAGCTATAACTTACTTAGAAAGTTTAGGTGTTCCATGGGTAAAAAAGGATGGAAAGATTAATCAATTCTTAACGGATGGATCAAAATATCCCAGGGGATGTTATACAGGACCTGATACTGCTAAGCAAATATTAATTGCATTAATTAAGGAGTTAAAACGATTAAATATAGAAGTTATAGAGAATTATACTGCGGTTAAACTCCTAGCTTCATTCAAAAAGGAAAGGGTAATTGGTTGCTTGGGATTTAAACAGGAAAAGAAAGAAGAAAGCCCATTAGTATTTTTTGCAAAAACAATAGTTTTAGCTACTGGTGGTGCAGGTGATATATATGAAAAGAGCTTATTTCCTTCTGGAATGACAGGAGATGGTTATTGTATTGCATATAATTGTGGAGCTGAAATAGTTAATATAGAATTTATTCAAATTGGATTATCTTCTGTAAAGACAGGTCTCGCCTGCTCTGGCAGTCTTATGCGTACTATTCCAAGAATTGTTAATGAAAAAGATGAAGAATTTATATCAGATTCTTTTAATTTAATATTTAAAAAAGGTTCGAGTTGGCCTCTTTGTAGTGAGGACGATAGCTTAAAAATTGATATAGCGATCTATAGGGAAATTCAGAAAGGGAGTAAGGTTTATTTAGATTACAGCAGAGATCCAAGGGGTTTTGATTTTAATAATCTTGATTCTGGATTGAAAGAACAATATTTTACTGAGTCCAGCAGGAATATAGGGATAGATACTCCATTAAATAGGTTAAGAAAGATAAATTTAGAGTCAATAATCTGGTTGAAAGAGAATGGAATAGATTTAGAAAAAGGGGATAAAATAGAATTATTTCCTTTTATTCAGCATTTTCAGGGAGGTGTTAAAATAGATAATGAGGGCAGAACTACAGTGAAAGGGCTTTTCGCCTGTGGAGAAGTAGCTGGAGGTCAACATGGTGCCAACAGACCTGGTGGTAATGCGCTTTTAGATACACAGGTCTTTGGAAAGATAGCAGGTAAAAATGCTTCTATAGAGGCAAAAAAAATTAGGGGTTTGAAAGTAGATGAAGAAAAAATTTTAGAAAGAATACAAAATGAAATCGATGAAATAAGTATAAATAAACAGGGAGCACAGGCCTCAGATGTGAAAAGACAAGTTCAGGGTATTCTTTTTGAATGTGCAAATGTCATAAGAACTGAAGATGGTTTAAGTAAGGGACTAGGAGGCATAAATATAATGAAGGAAAAAGGTGTTTGCTTGGATAATAATGGAATTATTTATTATTTTAAAACATTGGGTGCTTTAGTTGTGGCGGAAATGCTAATTAGAGCAGCAAGATTAAGAAGTGAATCTAGAGGGCCACATGTTACTTTTATTAGTGGCAGATTAGCTCTGAGAGATGAATTAAAATGGAGAAAATATATTGTTATAAGGAAAATTAATAATGAGATGAAAATAACTGTTAGAAAACCAGGTTAGAGATAAAAAAATAATAAAGGATATAATTAAAGATTTTATTTAACTAAGTCATTCTATGTAAATGATTAAAGTAAAAAAGATAAAAAATATTAAATTGTCAAAGAACATTGAAAAATAAATATATAAAAATTTACTAAGCAACCGCAGTGTGTAATGCAACATCCTGTTGTTTTGTAAATCTGCTCTTTGAAAAATTATATATGCTCCTGTCTCTCATAACTGCATAGTGGCCTGCTGTTCTAAAGGGAGAAAAACACGGAAATGGAAAAACTCTTGCAAAGACTAAGTGCAGGCATGTTGTATTGTCAATAGTTGCAGATTCAGATATTTTGGATTACAGCAGGGGAATAAAACCATCTCGCATCTTACCTAAAAGAATAGCAAGGATTGCAGGTGAAGCATATAGCCAAGGTGGTGTGCTCTCACAAGCTGATATTGCACTGATATTTAATATATCACAGGCAAAAGTATCAATGCTTGTAAGAAACTATCAAAATGAGACCGGGAATATGCTTCTGCTTCGAGGAGTAGTTCATGATATTGGCAGATCAATAACTCACAAGGTAAAAATAATAAAGATGCATACCCAAAACTACTCTACAAAAGATATAGCCAGAGCTACTTCCCATGCACCTTCACCAGTGGATAGATACATAAGAGATTTCCAGAGAGTCAAAATACTTTACGGGAGAGGTATGATTTTAAGTGAAATAGCTTATATTACCTCACTATCTGAGAACCTTGTTACTGAATATATTAAAATTGTCAAAGAACAGATGTTAATAAAATAAATTTTATTATATAGTTATTAAAGACCTATGGGCATATGCCCTGATTACTGATTAAGATTTGTTCAATTCTTACTCCTGGTAATCATAATACCAGAGGTAAATTTTTATATAAACACTATGAATTTTTACATGTAATTAACAACAACATTATCACGATAGGAGAACATATGGCAAGATTTTCAAGGTTAAAAACACTGACTGTTATAGAAGATATAGGATTGATACCTGTTTTCTACAATAGTGACATTGAAATATCAAAAAATATTGTAAAGGCATGTGCTGAAGGTGGAGCCATATGTATTGAGATGACAAATAGAGGAGATGGAGCAATTGATGTTTTTAAGGAGTTAGAGATATTTTGCAGAACAGAACTACCAAACATTATTTTAGGTGCTGGTTCTATTGTTGATTCACCTACTGCAGCAGCATATATAGGTTATGGTGCAAATTTTATAGTTGGACCAGTAATTGATGAAGAGACGGCAATATTATGTAATAAGAGAAAAATACCTTATAGCCCTGGATGTGGAAGTGCAACAGAAATACAAAAAGCCCATGCACTCGGTGTAGAGTTCTGCAAGTTGTTTCCCGGAGCACAGGTTGGTGGACCTGCATTTGTAAAGGCAATGAAAGGTCCCTGTCCATGGACCAAGATCATGCCAACAGGCGGTGTTTCCCCTACGGAAGAATCGCTAAGGGACTGGTTTACATCAGGTGTCGCCTGTGTAGGTATGGGCTCTAAGTTAATAACCAGAGAAGCAATTAAAAGCAAGAACTATAGCCATATAACATCTGAAGTGAAAAGAGTTATTGAGCTAATTAAAAAAATAAGAGAATACTTGTAGTTTTACCAGATAGAGAGGAAGATTATGAAAAAAGATAAAAAATTACATATAAAACCCAAATCTGAGTGCATGTGGGATGGACTTGCCCTTGGTGAAATTATGATAAGGCTGGACCCTGGCAATACAAGAATCAAGACTGCAAGAAACTTTAAGATATGGGAGGGTGGCGGTGAATATAACGTCATCAGAGGATTAAAGAAATGTTTTTCACTGGATACGGCTGTGGTTACTGGTATTGTAGAAAATGATATCGGGTATCTACTGCAGGACTTAATTAACCAGGGTGGGGTAGATATGAGATATGTAAAATGGTTTGGTTTTGACGGTATTGGAAGAGAGGCAAGAGTAGGGTTAAATTTTACAGAAAGGGGTTTTGGAATAAGAGGAGCTCTCGGTGTATCCGACAGGGCTAATTCTGCTGCTTCCAAGCTTAAGGTTGGTGATATAGACTTCAATAAAATTTTTAAAGTCGATGGTGTCAGATGGTTTCATACAGGTGGTATCTTTGCTGCGCTTTCAGAAACCACACCTGAGGCTATAATTGAAGCAGCAAAAGCTGCAAAAGAGGCAGGTACCGTAGTAAGCTATGATTTAAATTACAGGGCTTCACTCTGGAAAGCAGTTGGAGGTTCTAAAAAGGCAATAGAAGTTAACAGGGAGATTGCAAAGTACGTTGATGTAATGATTGGTAATGAAGAAGATTTTACCAAATCTCTGGGATTTGAAGTCGAGGGAATTGATAAGGGTTTGAGTAAACTGGATCCTGAAAACTTTAAAAGAATGATAAATTGCTGTTTGAGCCAGTATACTAATTTTAAGGCAGTAGCCACAACCTTAAGAGCTGTTAAAACAGCAACCATAAACGATTGGAGTGCAGTTTTATATTATGGTGGTAATTTCTATACTGCCAGAAAATGGGAGAATTTGGAAATATATGACAGAGTGGGAGGCGGAGATAGCTTTGCTTCAGGGCTTATTTACGGGTTCCTATCTGATAAGTCACCAAAGGAAATTGTTGAGTATGGAGCGGCTCATGGAGCTCTTGCTATGACCACTCCGGGCGATACTTCAATGGCCTCGCTGAAAGAAGTTGAAAAAATAGTTGCCGGTGGGAGTGCTAGAGTTGAAAGGTAAATAATAAATTTTAATCAATGAATTAATTTTGACTATTAATTAAAATGCTACCCGGTAGGACTAGGACTGTAAATTCTCTAATATTTTTTAAAAAGAGTTTAAAAAAAGTTATTATATTTTATATTTTTTTTGCTAAAGAATCTTCAAATATGGCATTTTTGGGGCAAAGATTTTGACAAATCCCACAACCCTTACATTTATCCTTGTCTATATAAAAAATTTTCTTACCCTGGTTATAGTCTGCTGCTTGGTAGATACATATTTTTTTACATTTTCCACATTTAGAGCAAAGCTCTTTATTAATCGAGTAATATACTGATTGACCTCTTGATATTTCATCATTATTTTTTATCTTTTTTAAAATTTTTCCTCTATAATCTGATATTTTAGAGTATCTCTTTTCAGTCATGAATTTTTTCAGATCTTTTATTATCTTATAAATAATTTCAAAACCAAATTGATAGATTACAGAACATATCTGAACATTTGAAGCACCAGCTAATATAAGTTTTACTATATCTTTTCCAGAATAAACTCCTCCGCTTGCAGAAATATTTATTTCTAAGTTCTTAGAAATTTCACTTACCCATCTTAAAACATAATTTATCATCCAGAAACCGCCATACCCAGCATACCCACCATGAAGAATAGGTTCTTCATTATTAATATCAATTTCTAAACCTGTAAATCTATTAAAGAGAACTACATTTTTTACACCATTTTTTTGTAGATGCAGACATTCACGCATAGGATTATTTGATTGAGGACTAATTTTTACGATGATTGGTATTCTATTAATGGAATTCTTTACCAGGTTAAATGAATTTAGATATTCATTAGATAAATTTCTCCCATTCATTGAATGG
Organism: Actinomycetota bacterium; assembly: GCA_013202875.1. Lineage (GTDB taxonomy): Bacteria > Actinomycetota > Humimicrobiia > Humimicrobiales > Humimicrobiaceae > Hydromicrobium. Next base: position 7,191 of record JABMRD010000078.1, read on the forward strand.
ACACCATGAGGGCATGAGACATTTAGTTCTATACCATCAGCACCAGCTTCTTCTATTAATTGGCTGGACCTTATCCAAGCCTCATCAGAAAAACAATTTATAGAAGCAATAACCGGAATTTTAATTTTCTTTTTACAATTTTCTATAAATTTACAATAGTCGTATATATCCCCATTATAAGCTTGTTCAAAACTATAGAAAGAAGATGAAACCAAGCCTTTCCCTCCATACTTTAATATTTTAAAATTTGGAGTAGGGCCAGTTCTATAATTTTCTTTTTCAAAGTAACTTTTTATAATTACAGCACCGGCATTATAATTTTGTGCGGTCTGTATATTTTTTATACTTGATGTTAACCCTGAGGCAGCTACTACTATCGGAGAATTAATTTTAATTCCAGCATAATTTGTAGATATGTTAATCATGTATACTGCCTTTCATTATCTTATAACTAGTTTGTGTTTTAAAATTACTTTTTTATCTATTATTTTTTTCTTATTGATTAATTTTAGAAGCAGTTCTGTGCCAATTTTACCGAATTTCTCTGTAGGAACATGAATGGTAGTTAAAGGAGGGTCAATTATTTTAGCTACTTCAATATCATCGAAACCTACAATCTTTATCTGTTTTAATAATTTCTGATTATAATCTTTTAAGAAGTTTATTGCACCTATAGCTATATTATCACTTGAAGCGAATATCGAATCTATTTTATTATTTTCACTGAAAATTGATTTAGCTAAATTGTATCCACTATTCATACTAAAATTACCGTGCCTTATTATATTTCTATTCATTTTTATTCCATAGTGTTTTAAAGCATTCTTGTAACCTTTGAAACGTTCTATTGCTACAAAAGATTCTTTATTCCCACCAATAAATGATATATGCTTTTTATTATTTTTTATTAAATATTCTGTTAATTCAAACGATGCTTTTTTGTTATCTATGATTACTGATGGTACATCAAAGTCTTTAACTAATTTTCCAATCAAAACTATGGGGATTTTATTATCGGTAATTTTTTTTAGATTATCTGCATTATTATTTCCACCAATTACTATAGAACCAGCTACTTTGTTCTCTAAGAATTTATCCACAATTTTTTTTTCTCTTTCCAAACTACGAGTCGAGCTAGCTATATAGGCTAAATAATTATTTTCATAAAGAACATCTTCAATTTTTGTAATTATTTGAGGAAAATAAGGGTCAAGTAGATCTGCGACCAAAATTCCTATTACATTACTCTTATTAGTAGCCAGGTTATGGGCTAAAATATTGCGAACATAGCCTGTTTCTTTTAATATCTTTTTTACTTTCTTCTTTGTTTCTTTATTTACCAGTGGGCTGTTGCACAATACTCTTGAGACTGTTGATGTAGACACATTTGCTATTTTTGCGATTTCATCTATTTTTATAGACATTTTGCTTAATCTTTTAATATTCTAATATTATTCACGTATAAATTTTTTTATTTTATTTTAACAAATAATAGAAACTATTTGTTATTATTAATAATAATAATACTAAGTATTGCAAGCGATCCCAGAAATTTATCAAAATTTTTCTCCAATGTCAAGCTATTTTTACAGCTTGTCATTTACGTTTTAAAAGTGCACACATATAAAGCCATAATTTAAACCCAAAAGAGAGGAGAAAGGTTTTAAATTATGGCACAGCTGCATAAGAA
>JABMRD010000079.1 GCA_013202875.1 Actinomycetota bacterium
AAATCATCCTTGCCTTCATTTAACAGCTCACCTGTACTTGATTTCCATTGCGCCTTTAAAGTATTTCCTATGATTTGATAATCGACTTTTACGCAGGCGTAAACAGTTTCGTTAGATTTGAACTCTTGAGTTGTGGTAACAGGCGCATTATTTTGATCAACCTGGTTCGCAAGTGAAACCTCCAATATTTTCACCTGAGGTTTATTTACCTTGAAGGCCGCGGTTTTGGTCAGTTCCCCGTTATTATAAAATTCTACCTTATAATCACCGTACGGAATAATTGATGATTCATCTAAGGGAAAAATTTCAGATTCAATAATACCTTCAAAATAATTTTCCTTTTGATCCTTATTGTACTGGCCCTCTTTATCCAGTGCTGTCTCTTCGGTGTCTAGATTTGTCCATTTAAATCTCCAGTTATCTCCACCCTTAGTACCGGAATATTTTACTGTTGCGTATATATGTTCTGCCGATACTTCAAATTCAGTTTTTGTATCCAGAGGTTCGTATGTATCATCTTCTATGCTTGAAGAAATTACTATATCTTCAAATGTCAGTTTTGGTGTGCAGGCGGAAAAAATCGGAATCAGGCTTATGCAAAAAATTGTTATCAAAGCCGCAGTCATGATTTTATTTATCAGTATTTTTTTCATTATTTCCTTCTTTGTTTATTTTTGAATCTTCTTTATTATAAAATTTTTAATTCCGTATTGTAAGTTTAAGGTTAATTCTAATATTAATATAATTATATATTAATAACTTCTTATATTTTATCATCATTATTTAAAAAAAATAAATAAAAAAATAAATTTAATTTTATTTTCAGATATAATGAAACAACAATGGAACTGGAAAAAATAAAAAATTTACTAGATGGTGAACCATCCTATCGGTTAAAACAGATCGAGAAGGCTCTTTATAAGGATTTGACTGGTAGCTGGAATGATGCCACAGTTTTGTCCAAATCACTTAGAGATAGATTAGAAAAAGAAATTCCGATTGTTTTAAATTTTGATGCGGTTACTTCTTTTAAGGGCAATTCTGTGAAAGCAATTGTAGGATTAAAGGATGGTCTAAATGTCGAATCTGTTTTGATGAAGCATGCCGGGGGAAGAAATACTGTCTGTGTGTCATCACAGGTTGGATGCCCGATGAACTGCATATTTTGCAAAACGGGAAAAATTGGTTATTTAAGGAATTTAAGCTGCTGCGAGATTGTAGAGCAGGTATTATTTTTTTCATATTATATGAAGAGAACCGGCGGGACTGTGGGAAATGTTGTTTTTATGGGGATGGGTGAGCCTTTTTTAAATTATGATAATGTAATCAAAGCTATAAAGTTTTTAAATGACAGGGGAAAATTTAATATCGGAGCGCGCCGCATTTCTGTATCTACTGCAGGAATCCCTGAAAAAATTAAAAAATTTTCGTATGAGAATTTGCAGGTTAATCTGGCAGTTTCATTGAATTCACCAAATGATGAACTCCGTATAAAAATAATGCCCATTGGTATGAAATACCCAATAAAAGAAATTATTGATGCTGTTAAATTTTATATTAAAAAAACCAATCGAAGAGTGATGTTTGAATATATCATGATAAAAGATTTAAATGATGCAAATATTTTAGCAGAACAACTGGCGCAGTTACTTAGTGGTATTCTCTGTTTTATAAATCTGATTCCCTATAACGGGGAAGATGATAACCTTAAACCCTCGCCAAGAAGCAGAATAACCAAGTTCAGAAGGATTATTGAAAATAGCGGAATAACTGTAACCGAACGTTTTAGATTTGGGGAAGATATAGATGCAGCATGCGGTCAGCTGGTTTACAAAAAAACTTCTGAAAGTGGAATTAATTATCATAATACAGTAAACCATATAAAAAAGAAGGACGGGCGTAGTTGAAAAAGAATGCAATAATTAATTATTTTTTTGAATTACCAAATTTTTTATCTCTTTTTATCGCAGCATTTTATGTTTCTTTAATAAGCCCAATTTTGATTGAGATTAGTAATTCACTTGGCTCAACTGTTGAAAATGTAATATTGCTCATCTCTTATCATATGGTCGGTGCCTTGTTTGGGACCATCCTGTCAGCTTTTTTAAGCAGAAAACTGAAGAGGATCAATATTTTTATTATTTTTTATATTGCTTTATTACCATGCCTGATTATATTAAGTTTTGCGAGCAATATTATTGTGTTCTTTATTACTTATATTTTTGGCGGCTTTATCTTTGGAGTGATTTGGATTCAGGCAAATACAAATATGATTGAAAGTACATTAAAGAATAAAGATAGTGTTGTTAATACGGGTCATGGTTTTTATGCAATTGGTGCAATAATCTCACCTATTGTTTCTTCTAATTTTGTAAAGAGTGGAATTAATTGGAGGTATCTATATTATTTTGTTATCTTTTTTATAATTATAAATATCATTTTATTTATTACACTTAGACGAAAAATCGATAATATATCACCAATACATAAAACCGTATCCTTAAAAATTGTTTTTGATAATAAAAAAACAAATTTATACTTATTTTTAACTATAATAATATTGTTTTTTTATGCTACTGCAGAAGCAATATTAGTTATTTGGTCCCCGACATTTTTTAGAATGTTAAAACATTTTGATGTGCAAAGTGCCAGACTAATGTTAACATTTTTATGGATAGGGATACTTGTCGGCAGGTTGCTGGTAGGGTTTTTATCATACAAAATAAAAACAGGTTATATACTGGTAATGCTTACTTTATTAAATATTGTATCATTGATTTTTCTGGTTTGTTCAGATATAAAATTCATAAATTACCTTGCAATATTCTTTGCAGGATTTGGATTTTCAGGAATATTGCCCTTGCTTGTATCATCTGCGGGTTCATTTTTCCCCAAAGGTAAAGAAATAATTATGACAATACTGTTTTTAATGCCAACAGCCGGTTATATGTCAGCGCCGCATCTCACTCGTTACATTTCGCAAAGAAATATGTTTTTTTCTATTGCCATAACAATATTTTTCATGGGGGCAGTTCTGGCACTGGTAACAATAAGAATGTTCTATAGGAGAAAAGCTTTAAAAAAATAAAACAAAAATTACCCAAATTGCCTTTATAAATATAGAAAAAAGAGGAGCATGGTTTTTTCTACTAATCTTTCACATATCATATTTTTCTTTTAGCTCTTTTATTCTGTTGTAGGAACTGCTTATTTCTTCTTCTGTTATTTTTCCTTCGTCAACTGCTTTTTTAATTACATCTACTGCTTTCTCGGCAATGTCATCATCATATTCTCGGCCATTATTTGAAAATATTAATAAATCACAACCGGCATTTATTGCTTTAATAATAGCTTCTTCAAATCCAAAATTATCAACAATTGCTCCCATTTGCATATCGTCAGAGACAATTACACCTTCATATTTTAATCTACCCCTTAGTATATCGTTTAAAAATATAGAAGATAATGTAGCAGGATTATCAGGATCAATGTTTGTGTTCATAATATGTGCTGTTATAATAATGTCAGTTTTACCACCTTCAATTAATTTTTTAAAAGGAAAAAGCTCTGCTTCTTCATTATAAGTATCTGTTATATCAGCTAATCCCAGGTGACTATCTTCTGTAGAGCTTCCATGTCCGGGGAAATGTTTAATTGCTGTAATAATATTGTACTGGTGCATGGCATCAATAAAATAACCTGCGTGTTCGTATACTTTTACCGGATCATCTGAAAAAGATCTTTCGTAATGTCCTATTACAGGGTTATCTTTATTTATATTTACATCAACTACCGGTGCAAAATTTAAATTAAATCCCAGATAATCAAGTTCTATTCCGAGAGGCGATGCTTTTAAAAAAGTATTTTGAGGGTCATCTTCTCCCATTGTTTGGGCACTTTCAATTTGCATAAAACCATATTCTGCTTTTAACCTGTTTACATATCCTCCTTCAGCATCAACTGCTATAAATAAATCACTGAGCGTAAGCTTTTTTAAATCTTCGATTAGTTTCTTTGTTTGTTTTGGGTCCACAATATTTCTGGGAAAGCTTTTTGATGGAACGTCATAATTAAATAGTATGACACCTCCTATATTGTATTCATTAATATCTTGTACTATTTTAGAAGAGTCGGAAACCTCTGTTCCCCTAAAACCTAAAATAATCATTTCTCCAATCATCTTATCCAGCGTAGGAGTTACCGGTATTTTGGCAGTAGAGGTTTCTGATGCTGTTTCTTTCTTACATGAGGAAAATATAAGACTGCAGGAAAGAATAGTGCACAGCATCAGAAAGAAAAAAATTATCAGGTATTTTTTTAATTTCATTTCAAAAAACTCCTTTTTAAAAAAATAAAACAGTATATATCTTTATCATTAAAAAGATTCCTACAAGATAATAATGAAAATAATATCATGTTTGGAAACATTTAAAAAAGTACCCGTTGATATCACTAATAATATTGCTATAATTATAGCAATATTATTAGTGATATCAACGGGTACTTTTTTAAATGTTTCCAAACATGATATTATTTTCATTATTATCTTGTAGGAATCTTTTTAATGATAAAGATATATACTGTTTTATTTTTTTAAAAAGGAGTTTTTTGAAATGAAATTAAAAAAATACCTGATAATTTTTTTCTTTCTGATGCTGTGCACTATTCTTTCCTGCAGTCTTATATTTTCCTCATGTAAGAAAGAAACAGCATCAGAAACCTCTACTGCCAAAATACCGGTAACTCCTACGCTGGATAAGATGATTGGAGAAATGATTATTTTAGGTTTTAGGGGAACAGAGGTTTCCGACTCTTCTAAAATAGTACAAGATATTAATGAATACAATATAGGAGGTGTCATACTATTTAATTATGACGTTCCATCAAAAAGCTTTCCCAGAAATATTGTGGACCCAAAACAAACAAAGAAACTAATCGAAGATTTAAAAAAGCTTACGCTCAGTGATTTATTTATAGCAGTTGATGCTGAAGGAGGATATGTAAACAGGTTAAAAGCAGAATATGGTTTTATGCAAATTGAAAGTGCCCAAACAATGGGAGAAGATGACCCTCAAAATACTTTTTTAAAAGCATCGCCTCTCGGAATAGAACTTGATTATCTGGGATTTAATTTAAATTTTGCACCGGTAGTTGATGTAAATATAAATAAAGATAACCCTGTAATAGGACATTACGAAAGATCTTTTTCAGATGATCCGGTAAAAGTATACGAACACGCAGGTTATTTTATTGATGCCATGCACCAGTACAATATTATTACAGCAATTAAACATTTCCCCGGACATGGAAGCTCTACAGAAGATAGTCACCTGGGATTAGCTGATATAACAGATACTTATAATGAAGAAGCAGAGCTTTTTCCTTTTAAAAAATTAATTGAAGGTGGTAAAACTGACATTATTATAACAGCACATATTATGAACACAAACATTGATCCTGATAATCCTGCTACATTATCTTCTATATTTTTAAACGATATACTAAGGGGTAGATTAAAATATGAAGGTGTAATTGTCTCTGACGATATGCAAATGGGAGCAATTGTTGATAATTTTGGATTTGAAGAAGCTATTATTAAAGCAATAAATGCCGGTTGTGATTTATTAATATTTTCAAATAATGGCCGAGAATATGATGATGACATTGCCGAGAAAGCAGTAGATGTAATTAAAAAAGCAGTTGACGAAGGAAAAATAACAGAAGAAGAAATAAGCAGTTCCTACAACAGAATAAAAGAGCTAAAAGAAAAATATGATATGTGAAAGATTAGTAGAAAAAACCATGCTCCTCTTTTTTCTATATTTATAAAGGCAATTTGGGTAATTTTTGTTTTATTTTTTTAAAGCTTTTCTCCTATAGAACATTCTTATTGTTACCAGTGCCAGAACTGCCCCCATGAAAAATATTGTTATGGCAATAGAAAAAAACATATTTCTTTGCGAAATGTAACGAGTGAGATGCGGCGCTGACATATAACCGGCTGTTGGCATTAAAAACAGTATTGTCATAATTATTTCTTTACCTTTGGGGAAAAATGAACCCGCAGATGATACAAGCAAGGGCAATATTCCTGAAAATCCAAATCCTGCAAAGAATATTGCAAGGTAATTTATGAATTTTATATCTGAACAAACCAGAAAAATCAATGATACAATATTTAATAAAGTAAGCATTACCAGTATATAACCTGTTTTTATTTTGTATGATAAAAACCCTACCAGCAACCTGCCGACAAGTATCCCTATCCATAAAAATGTTAACATTAGTCTGGCACTTTGCACATCAAAATGTTTTAACATTCTAAAAAATGTCGGGGACCAAATAACTAATATTGCTTCTGCAGTAGCATAAAAAAACAATATTATTATAGTTAAAAATAAGTATAAATTTGTTTTTTTATTATCAAAAACAATTTTTAAGGATACGGTTTTATGTATTGGTGATATATTATCGATTTTTCGTCTAAGTGTAATAAATAAAATGATATTTATAATTATAAAAAAGATAACAAAATAATATAGATACCTCCAATTAATTCCACTCTTTACAAAATTAGAAGAAACAATAGGTGAGATTATTGCACCAATTGCATAAAAACCATGACCCGTATTAACAACACTATCTTTATTCTTTAATGTACTTTCAATCATATTTGTATTTGCCTGAATCCAAATCACTCCAAAGATAAAGCCGCCAAAAATATAAGTAATAAAGAACACAATAATATTGCTCGCAAAACTTAATATAATCAGGCATGGTAATAAAGCAATATAAAAAATAATAAAAATATTGATCCTCTTCAGTTTTCTGCTTAAAAAAGCTGACAGGATGGTCCCAAACAAGGCACCGACCATATGATAAGAGATGAGCAATATTACATTTTCAACAGTTGAGCCAAGTGAATTACTAATCTCAATCAAAATTGGGCTTATTAAAGAAACATAAAATGCTGCGATAAAAAGAGATAAAAAATTTGGTAATTCAAAAAAATAATTAATTATTGCATTCTTTTTCAACTACGCCCGTCCTTCTTTTTTATATGGTTTACTGTATTATGATAATTAATTCCACTTTCAGAAGTTTTTTTGTAAACCAGCTGACCGCATGCTGCATCTATATCTTCCCCAAATCTAAAACGTTCGGTTACAGTTATTCCGCTATTTTCAATAATCCTTCTGAACTTGGTTATTCTGCTTCTTGGCGAGGGTTTAAGGTTATCATCTTCCCCGTTATAGGGAATCAGATTTATAAAACAGAGAATACCACTAAGTAACTGCGCCAGTTGTTCTGCTAAAATATTTGCATCATTTAAATCTTTTATCATGATATATTCAAACATCACTCTTCGATTGGTTTTTTTAATATAAAATTTAACAGCATCAATAATTTCTTTTATTGGGTATTTCATACCAATGGGCATTATTTTTATACGGAGTTCATCATTTGGTGAATTCAATGAAACTGCCAGATTAACCTGCAAATTCTCATACGAAAATTTTTTAATTTTTTCAGGGATTCCTGCAGTAGATACAGAAATGCGGCGCGCTCCGATATTAAATTTTCCCCTGTCATTTAAAAACTTTATAGCTTTGATTACATTATCATAATTTAAAAAAGGCTCACCCATCCCCATAAAAACAACATTTCCCACAGTCCCGCCGGTTCTCTTCATATAATATGAAAAAAATAATACCTGCTCTACAATCTCGCAGCAGCTTAAATTCCTTAAATAACCAATTTTTCCCGTTTTGCAAAATATGCAGTTCATCGGGCATCCAACCTGTGATGACACACAGACAGTATTTCTTCCCCCGGCATGCTTCATCAAAACAGATTCGACATTTAGACCATCCTTTAATCCTACAATTGCTTTCACAGAATTGCCCTTAAAAGAAGTAACCGCATCAAAATTTAAAACAATCGGAATTTCTTTTTCTAATCTATCTCTAAGTGATTTGGACAAAACTGTGGCATCATTCCAGCTACCAGTCAAATCCTTATAAAGAGCCTTCTCGATCTGTTTTAACCGATAGGATGGTTCACCATCTAGTAAATTTTTTATTTTTTCCAGTTCCATTGTTGTTTCATTATATCTGAAAATAAAATTAAATTTATTTTTTTATTTATTTTTTTTAAATAATGATGATAAAATATAAGAAGTTATTAATATATAATTATATTAATATTAGAATTAACCTTAAACTTACAATACGGAATTAAAAATTTTATAATAAAGAAGATTCAAAAATAAACAAAGAAGGAAATAATGAAAAAAATACTGATAAATAAAATCATGACTGCGGCTTTGATAACAATTTTTTGCATAAGCCTGATTCCGATTTTTTCCGCCTGCACACCAAAACTGACATTTGAAGATATAGTAATTTCTTCAAGCATAGAAGATGATACATACGAACCTCTGGATACAAAAACTGAATTTGAAGTATCGGCAGAACATATATACGCAACAGTAAAATATTCCGGTACTAAGGGTGGAGATAACTGGAGATTTAAATGGACAAATCTAGACACCGAAGAGACAGCACTGGATAAAGAGGGCCAGTACAATAAGGATCAAAAGGAAAATTATTTTGAAGGTATTATTGAATCTGAAATTTTTCCCTTAGATGAATCATCAATTATTCCGTACGGTGATTATAAGGTAGAATTTTATAATAACGGGGAACTGACCAAAACCGCGGCCTTCAAGGTAAATAAACCTCAGGTGAAAATATTGGAGGTTTCACTTGCGAACCAGGTTGATCAAAATAATGCGCCTGTTACCACAACTCAAGAGTTCAAATCTAACGAAACTGTTTACGCCTGCGTAAAAGTCGATTATCAAATCATAGGAAATACTTTAAAGGCGCAATGGAAATCAAGTACAGGTGAGCTGTTAAATGAAGGCAAGGATGATTT
>JABMRD010000080.1 GCA_013202875.1 Actinomycetota bacterium
ACTCAGACATTTATTGACTTTGCCGGAAGTAAGATGAAAATAACTATAAATGGAGCCTATGATTTTGTTAATGTCCGGGATGTAGCCGTGGGACATATAAATACCCTGCAGAGCAATTCGTATAAGTGCAATTTAATATTTTTGTAGTAGGAATGTGCTATAGTGAAATTAAATCATTAGAAAAGCTAAAAGATCATATAACAATAAAGCAATATGGAAGAGGATGTTTTATAAAAAGAACACCACGTGATGAAGATATTAGGACTGCAGAGACAGGATTGGAAGAATTAAAGAAGGTTTGAATAATAACTTTTTAGCAGCTACAATTTTTAATGCAAATTTGATTAGAAGTTAATATAATTTCAAATTATATTTCATTTATTTAAATACAAAAAAAGGAGCAAAATTGAAAAGTAGGATGTTATTTCTATTGTTGTTGCTGTTAGTTATTTTTTCCATATTTCTTACAAGTTGTAATAATGAAAATAGATATACAATTGAACAGTGGGAGAAAATCGAAGAGCAGAGACTAAAAGAAGCACAGGAGGAAATCCAGTATCGTGGTAAAGTGCTGGATATTATTTCCGATGAGACACAGAAGCTTGAAGGGGGTTTGGAATCAAGATTACAGATTCTTGAAGTTAGAATTACGAATGGAGCATTTAAAAATGAAATAATAGAAGTTGAGAACTATATTGATCCGAATAGTGCTTATAATATTATAGTAAATAAAGGTGACGGTATCTTTTTAATTACAGAAGTTGATAAAGAGGACCATATAACCGTTGCATATGTAACTGAAATAATAAGGGATAAATATCTTATATTTTTAACTGTAGCTTTTATTATTACCTTAATTTTAGTTGGCAGGTTTAAGGGACTAAAGGCTGCAATAGCATTGGCACTGACAGCAATTGCAGTAGTAAAAATATTATTGCCGCTTATTCTGAAGGGATACAATCCAATCTTAATTTCTGCGGGAATTAGCATTGGGATAATAATTATAACTTTAACAATAATTGGTGGTTTTAATAGAAAAACCTTATCAACCATTATTGGAACTTCTGGAGGGATATTTATCGCAGGTATTTTAGCTCTTATCTTTGGGAATATTTCAAAACTCACAGGACTTAGCAGTGAAGAGGCCAGGATGCTTATGTTCATTCCTCAAGAAATAGATTTTAATTTCAGAGGCTTACTTTTTTCAGGGATAATATTAGCCTCGTTAGGGGCAGTAATGGATGTGAGTATGTCAATTTCTTCATCAATGTTTGAAGTTATAAAAGTTGATCCCACAATTAAGAAAAATGATTTAATGTCTGCAGGGATGAGTGTGGGCCGTGATATAATTGGTACAATGTCAAATACTCTAATTCTGGTATACATAGGAAGTTCACTGCCGTTGATGCTCTTATTTATGGCCTATGATATTTCATTTATTGAAATTGTAAATAAAGATATGATAGCTTCTGAGATAATAAGAGCTTTAGCAGGAAGTATTGGACTTATTTTGGCCATACCGATTACTGTTCTTGTATCAGCAAATTTATTTAATAGAGAATATATAAGGTCTGCAAGACATAAGTAATAGTAATAATATATAAACAAAGATTTTCCAAAGTATTTAATATTTAAAAAAATATGAAGAAAAGTGGTAATGAAAAAGTAATAATAATATTAACTGTTCTAATTTTATCATCTTTTATATTTGGCTGTAGTGGTGAGCCTAAATATTCTGCTGAAGAATGGGAAAAAATAAAAGCAATAAGAGAAAAGGAAAGCGACAAGGAAACTGGGCAAGTTGAATCTTTGGATATAAAAAATGAGGTTCAAGACAGAATACAAGATTACTATAAGGATCTAGATGAGTATAACAATTATATGCAGGGATATGTGTTGATTCATGATAAATACTATAGAGAATTAGTAAGTCTTTCTGATAATTTTGATAAAGAACAAGAGGATTTAAGCAGGAAAAACAATTATGCACAATTGATTATTGAAGAAGAGGAAAAGTGGATAGCTGAATTAATTGAAATGGAAACCCCTGTTTTTTTGAAGGATTACCATGCTTTTTTTATTGAATTTTTAAATAATAACAAATTATTTTATTTCTATTTTTTAGAACCAGACCTTGATAAAGCAAATGAGTTTATTCAAAAAGCTGATGAAGCTTACAGTTTAAGTTTGAGTGAACTGGATAAAGTGAAAAATAATTTTAATGAGAGAGCCTATGCACTTGAATTAGAAGCTCCTTTTTTAGATGAAAACTAAATTTTTTATTATTATTTCTTATAGTGAAATTTCAGGTTTTTATTTTATAAAAAAATTTTAAATAAAATTGCAATTTTATTTTTTTATAGTATTATTGTCTGAAAGTATTTTAATTGTTAATTTTAAAATTGAATAAGACTGAATTAATTATTTTAATTTAATTAATTCTATCAGGGAATCCAGTCTAATTCTGGAGCGGTCCCGCCACTGTGATAGGGTGTGTGCTCTCTAATCAAGCCACTGGCAAAGTGTTGCCGGGAAGGCGGAGAGTAAAGTCCCTTAAGCCAGGAAACCTGTAAGTTGTTTTAATTATCTCTCTTCGGCAGAAAGAGGGTGATTTTTCGTTTATTAAAAGGAAAAATTCCCGCCCGAAGAAAGGCGGGTTTTTTTATTTATAAACCAAAAAAGATTAAAGGAGGAAAGAATGTCAAAAAAGATTATGCTAGTAGTGGTAGTGATTATGATCTTTGCTCTACTGGCAGTGCTGTTTGTGTTGCCGGGATGCAAAGAGCGAGCAGTGGCAGGGTTATCGGAAAGTGCAATAAAACTGGTGGATGGTGAGGAAAATACACTGGAGCTTGCAGGGCCGGTTAAAAAAGTTGTTGTACTTGCTCCCAGTGTGCTGGAGATAATTGACGCTCTGGGCGCTATGGAAGTGGTAGTTGAAGTGGATAATTACAGTATAACGATGAATGATCCGCTGGTGGAAGGATTTGAAGGTGCCGGGGATTCATACGGGCCAAATGTGGAAAGGATAGCCGAACTGGATCCTGATATTTTAATAACTGTATCCGGCGGACCTGAAGATGATTATCAGAAAATAAGGGAACTTGGAATCGAGGTTTACAGAACTATTAGCATTAAAGGAATCGAAGGTATTTATGACGAAATAGCCAATGTCAGTAAAATATTAGGGCTTGAAGAAAGGGGAGAAAAGATTAATGGCGAACTTAAGAAAGGTATTGATGAAATATACAGTAAGGTCAAGGATTTGAATGATGATCAGAGACCAAGAGTTTTTTATGTGGTATGGGATGATCCTTTAATGAGCGCAGGAGCAGATACCTTTATTAATGACCTGATTGAAAAGTCAGGCGGAATGAATATAGTGGCAGAGGACAATCTAACAGGATGGCCCGAATACAGCCTGGAAAAATTAATAGAAAAAAATCCGGATATAATAATTGCCCCTATGATGGCGGCTGTAGATTCCTCGGTAATAACAGGAGACAAGAGGTTTTCAAGTATTAACGCAGTGGTCAGTAATAGAGTCTATGTTGTTCCTGATAACCCTGTTTCCCGTCCTAACCAGAATGTTATTAAGGCGCTGCAGATGTTTGCAAAGGCAATACATCCTGAGATTTTCGGAGAGTTTGAAATAATAGAGTAAAAAATTAATTCTTAAATAATTTTTATAAAGTTAAGTATACTTGTTATTATTATTGTTTATAATAATAAGTATACTTACTGTTAAAGTGCACATTTATTTTAATCTTTAGTTTTCTATGGATTCTTATGGCAACCGGAACAAAAACTTTAAGATACATTTTTATATTACTATTAATACTGATATTAATAATTATAGTTGCTGCTTCAATAGGAGCTGCGAAAGTAAGCTTAAAAGATACCAGCTTGATTATAGCTAGTTTTATTCCGGGGGTTAATAATTTTATTAATGTTGAAGATCTAAATCCTCTGGATATTGTGATTATTTCACAGATAAGACTGCCCAGGATTTTCTTATCCATATTTGTAGGTATAGCACTTGCCGGCGCAGGAGTTATTTTTCAGGGGCTGTTTAGAAACCCTATGGCAGATCCTTTTGTGATCGGGGTCTCTGCAGGAGCAGCTTTTGGAGCAACCATAGGGCTGGTGTTTATTACCGGCGTCGGTCTACTGGGTATTTCTACTACCACTATTTTTGCTCTGCTCGGGGCGCTGGCCACTACATTTTTGGTCTACAGTATTTCCAGCGCCAGGGGGAAGGTTTCAGTAACTACACTACTTCTCTCCGGCATTGCCCTTAGTGCTATGCTAAGTGCTATGACCTCATTTATCATGATATTTAGGGTTCATAATATGGCAAAAATAATTTTTTGGATTATGGGTGGCTTAACCGCTGCATCATGGTATAAGTTTAATATTATAGCTCCTATGATAGTAGTGCTTATGATAATTTCCGGATTTTATATGAGGGATTTAAATATCATATCCCTGGGAGATAAAAGAGCAGCTCAGTTAGGAGTTCAAACAGAAAGAGTTAAAAAAATACTGCTGATAATGGCTTCACTTATAGCTGCCTTAGCTGTTTCTGTTAGTGGAATTATAGGATTTGTGGGCCTTCTCACACCGCATATTTTAAGGTTGATTGTAGGGCCCGACCATAAAATTTTATATCCAACTTCTGCTGTAGCAGGGGGAATAGTTCTGCTTATGTCTGATACTTTAGCCAGAACTATTCTTATGCCCAGGGAAATTCCGGTAGGGATCATAACTTCAATTGTGGGGGTTCCGTTTTTCCTTTACCTGCTGGTAAAGTCAAAGAAACAGGTTTTTTAAACAGGTTAATTTAGGTGAGATGAGTAGAAAGAGAAAAATACTTTCGGTTAAAAATTTAGATTTTTCTTATAACAGTAGAAAAGTCCTGGATAATATAAGTTTTAATGTGGAGAAAGAAGATTTTATCTCAATCCTTGGTCCAAACGGATCAGGCAAAAGCACTCTGGTAAATCTTATAAGCAAGGTTCTAATAGGATATAAAGGCAAAATTGAAATTGGAGGAAGGGATATAAAGGAGTTAAATCCAAAAGATATTGCAAAAATGGTGGCTGTGGTGCCACAGTATACCAATCCTGGATTTAGCTTTACTGTAGCGGAGATGGTTATGATGGGAAGGCACCCATACATTTCAAGATTTGGAACGGAAGAAAAAGAAGATTTTGATGTAGTCAGGGGAGCCATGGAAAAGACTAAAATATTACCATTCGCTAATAGAAAGTTTACAGAACTGTCAGGCGGTGAGAAGCAGCGGGTGGTTGTAGCTCAGGCTCTGGCCCAGGACAGCTCTATACTGCTTCTGGATGAGCCCACTTCACACCTGGACATAAATTTCCAGATTGAATTTATGAATTTGTTTCTAAGCTTAAATAAAAAAGAAAATAAAACCATAATTGGAATTTTTCATGATGTGAATCTTGCCATACAAAACAGCAAAAAAATAATGCTTCTAAAAGAAGGCAGGATTTTTAATTTCGGCAGTGGAGAGGATATAATAAACAGGGAAAGTATAAGAAGTGTATTTGGAAGTGATGTATTTATAGGGAGAAATCCTGTAACTAAAAAACTTTACGTTAGTCCGGTTTTTAATCCGGGTGTTGATCGGGGTATTTCCAGCCAGACAGCAAACAAATATTTAAGAGTTCATATAATTGGCGGCGGTGGAGCTGCATCACCGGTAATGAATTTACTCCACAGCAGCGGTTATATGGTATCCTGCGGAGTTATAAATACTCTGGATACAGATCTTGATACTGCCCAGATGCTGGGAATCCCTTATGTAACAGAGGCACCTTTTTCACCCATTAGTTTTGTTTCACAGAATAAGAACATTGAATTTATTAAATCAAGCGATGTAATAATACTCCCTGCAGTGGAGTTCGGCCCCGGAAATTTTTCAAATCTGGTATCTGTAAAAGAAGCAATCAGTTCAGGGGAAAAAGTGATAGTAATAGATGAAAAAAACATAAGGGGAAGGGATCATACCGGTGGAAAAGCAGAAAAGCTTTACAGGAGAATAATAGAAGACGGTGCAATTGTAGTTAAGTCAATAAATGAAGTACTCAAGCATTTATAGTTATAATATGATAAAAGGTAAATCAAAATCCATAATGATACAGGGCACAAGCTCACATGTTGGCAAG
>JABMRD010000081.1 GCA_013202875.1 Actinomycetota bacterium
GTCAAAGTGTTGGGGTCGGCTGTGTTGTACTTCTTATAAATACTGTCTGCATAATCAAGCAGGTTCCTTTTATAAATCTCTTTATTTTCATTATTAATCACAAGGTCAAGATCCGGTATGTCAAACTTGACTGTAAGACCTTTATTTGACTGAGTATTGTTGTTGTTGCGAATACCCTTCATGTCAAAGAAATAGTCAAAACCCTTAATATCAATCGGGGTATCAAGGACCTCAAGGTATTTATAAAAATAGATCTCTTTTAAGTTGGGATAATTATAAGTCGGAGAAAAACCAAATTCATCTTCAAAGTTGGAATTATTATAATTTTCCGGAAGATATTTCACATCTTTGAGTCTTTTACTATTATCAAAATAAGAAATTATCTGGGTTATTTCTGTCTTGTCTACATCAGAAAGTTCGGTTTTTGTTTTAATAATTGTGTTGTTTTCTATCATGTCATACTTGGTCAGTATACTCTCAAGCCTTTTATTCTGGCTGAATTCAGAAACCGAAAATGAGCTCCAGGGACCCATAACGGAAAGAACGGCAATGATTGCAAGTGATATTGGAAGTATAATATTTCTTGTATTCTTTTTCAGTGAAATATATATCATTATTGCAGCTATCCAGGCACCCATAATTAATACATAATAGCGATTTTCAGTAATTCCATAAACCGATAATCTTATTCCCATTGAAACAAACATCATGGCAATCAAAGGCAGAATTATTTTTGAAAACCAGAAAATAAAGTATTTGACCCATTTTACAAGGTCTTTGAGAGGAGATATGAAAAAAAGTACAGCTATGCCAATCATCGAATACCATAGTACGAGGTTTGATACCAGACCGCTTGGCCATTGGTGAGTTATCAATATCTTTGCAAAATATATATAAAGTATAAGGGTATATGCGGACAATATTGGAATTACTATATATAAAACAAGAATTTTAAAAATTACCGGATAATTGTTTTCATCAAGTTCCTCATCTATTGCTGGAATACCTGCAAGGAAAAAACATGTTCCGAAAATGCCTGCCACTATAAAAAGCGTATCCAGATAAATATTTTCAGATACAGGAACTCCAAGAAGTTTATTAATCGCGAATATTATCGCGCAAATGCCACCATACATAACCCCTGAATAAACAAATGTTATTATGGATCTGGTAAATAGTTTTATAACGTACATTTCAAAATTCCTTATTTTGAACAGGTAAGGGATAAAGATAAAACAAAGGCATAAAGCAATATTTACTGCTGCATACCGTATTCCTGAAACCAGGTTGATTTCCTTCAGCAGTATGAAATAATATAGTGTAAGGGATACAGCTCCTGTGAGATAAGTCAAAGCCTTGAAATATGACTTTATGATTCTGAATCTTTCAAAGAAAATCCTAATGGACAGAGAAAGCGGTATACCCATTGCAAGTGTCATCTGTAAGCGCGTCAGGAACGTTCTTGGGCTTTCGCTTATATTATCCCAGTGTAACTGAACAATTCCCATAATAGCAACAACTGCTGAAAAAGCTATTGTGACTGGAAAACGCCTGATACTGTTATATAAACCGGTTAAAAGTTTTTTAATGAAACTAAGTATTTTCATGATGACCACCTCCTTTTTGGTAAAATTAATTCTTATCCGTATTGTATCATAGATCATATTTCTACTTTTATTTTTTTAAAAATAGATTTTAATATTAAATCTTTTTTTTAACATAAAATATTATTATAATGGGAACAAGTTAGAAATTAATGTAATATATTATTTTAGGTTAAGATAAGTAAGCAATATAATTCTTGAGTATATATTTTAAACTTTACTTTCGGTATTGAGATTTAAAATGGAAAAAGTTGTTTTTTTTAATACAAAAGGTGGAACCGGAAAGACAACCATATGTTACAACTACGGTTGGTATCTAGCGGAAAAAAAAGACAAGAAAGTTCTTTTTATGGATTTTGATCCTCAGACTAATTTGGTTCAGGCCCTGGGTAAAGCATCAGACGAGAGTAAGGTAAACCTTGATAACCTTATAATTGATTATCTTAAAGGAAAAAAAATAAATTTTGAGGATTATGTCATAAAAATTACCGATAATATTGATTTACTCCCGTCTTCTAATAATATTTCGCTTGTCGAGGAATATCTGACAGATTACCTTATAAATAAAACGTTTAGCGAACATAAAATTCATAAAGCATTGAATAGAAATATGATGATAAGAGATATATTTGAGGAAAATATCAGTGAAAATCACTATGATTATATAGTTATAGACTCGCAATCTAATTTTTCTCTTCTTTCTACAACGTCAATAATTTATGCCCGTAAAGTGATTGTTGTTATAAAACCGGAATGGTTCTCTTTACTGGATATTGATTATCTTTTAAAGATAATCAAAAACCTGAAGGGAAAATATAATGTTGAAATAAAGATTGTTGGGATTATAGTTAATGCCTTTGAAAAAAGAAAGAAAGCTCCAAAGCATGTAGTAGATACCCTTCAGAAAAAATATGGTGACAGGTTAACAATATTTAATCAAAAAATAAGATATCTTGTACATTATCAAAAATCTATATCATTAAAAGGGGAACCAGTTTTTATATCATTTCCGTATGCAGAAGCTTCAGATGATATCATAAGATTGTTTTCTCAGGTTGAAAAGTCAGTAGATAGCTTGGGCTAATTATTATAAAAAAACTTAAGGAGGGGAAAAAATGGTATTCTCAAAAAAAGATCTAGGTGATCAGGAAATTTCTGGCAAAGAAGAATCAAGGACATTGCTAACAATTGTGGGGAATAAAGCAAAAATAGAAGGTAAATTAGATGTTTCTCAATCAATAGAAATAGGCTGTGAAGTCGTGGGCGAGGTAGTAGTTAATGGAAAAATGGTAATCCAGAAAGAAGGAGTTGTCAGTGCTGATGTTACAACTATTGATGCCACGATAATCGGAAAATTTGAGGGAAACATGAAAGGTACTGGTAAGATTGAAATTACAGAAACAGGAGTAGTAGGTGGTAACATAAAAACAGATTCACTGGTTATAAATGAGGGAGGGATTTTTAGCGGAAAAGTTACAAGAATTACCGAAGGGGAAGATAAGGGTAAAAAAAAGTTTAAACTGAAAGAAATGGAAGAAGAAAAAGTAAGTGCTAAGGTTTGGAAAAAAGAAAAAGCAGGAGAAATAAAAGAATTCGAGTTAGGTGATATAGACGATAGTCTGAAATTATAAATCTGGACTGGCGGATTTTTGTCTTCAAAAATGAATTATTGGCCGGCATAAGTAGATTGAATATTTAATATTCTAATATTTTTTTGGGTTTTATTTTAATGCCGGAAATTTTCTTGTCGTTGTTTATTTTAAATATTTCTGTGTTATACACAATAATATTTTTACCCTTGAATAGGCCGCCATCGTCTATAATGAGGGAAATGTCTCTTTGAATTATGTTACCGGTCATTTTTCCGGTGGAAGTGATTATAACTTTTCCTGATGAAATTATATTACCTGTAACATCACCCTCTATTATTGCATTTTTGGCTTTTATATTTGCTCTTACTTTTCCTTCTTTTCCAATTACAAGTTCTTTTTTAGATATAATCTCTCCAACTACTCTACCATCTATTTGAATAGGACTGGGAGAATAAATTCTGCCTTCTATATTTACTCCTTCTGCAATAATATTATTATCATATTTATCTTCGGTCTGAGAAACTTTTTTACCAAACATTTTTATTCCTTCACTAAGAAGTTTCTTAGTTTTAATTAACGAAAATCTGGATAAAATTTTACATCATTTATGAAAAATAATAAAATTTTAATTTAAATAATATACACTGTGTTTAAGGGGCTGAAGTGAGTGGTGAGAAGCACCAGATTTGAGACATTGACAGATCCAATAGATTAATTGAATAAAAACAGTAATAGCTATAAAATTTATTGAAAGACTTGCAAGACTCCAGGAAGCTTCTGAGCAAAGACTAAGGAAGGAGGTGAAAAGTGAAAATATTTAACAGAGTAGTGATGATTATAGTGTTATTTAAAATAATCTTATTTTCAATTGCCGCTGTAGTAAACAAATTTATCAATATTTTTATCTGGACCGATGTGACAAATAAAGTTATAGGTTCAATAGGCGGTCTAAATATCTACATTACCGGAGGGATACTGCTGGTGGTTTTTGTAGTATGTATAGTTCTTCTGGTTTTTGAATTTCGTAAAAAAGAATAGAGCAGAGCGGTTTAAAGACTGGAATCAAAAAGTTGAATTAAATACCAGGATTCATTCTATATTAGTCCTGGTATTTAATTAATGGGATCCATCACCCTGAATCAGAAGCA
>JABMRD010000082.1 GCA_013202875.1 Actinomycetota bacterium
AGATAGTTGTTTGGAAAAGCAAATAGAAATGGGTAAATATTTCGACTATAGGTAGAACTCACTAAAAACTACCGCGTAAGCGGTTTAGTTCAATGCCTGTTATGGTGAGCTCACCATAAGCGTCATACTTACGCCACTCAATATTATAAGCAAACCAAAGATATTGAAACCCTGAGAAGAATCCTTGGGCACTCAGACATAAGCACAACCACAATCTATATCACCCTGGCAAATATTTATGTAGAAAAAGGTATGAAGTCATTTAAAGGGTTTATGTGAATTTAGCTCTTAATCAAACCGGCTGTCCTGGTGGTAAAAATTACTAAATAAAATAATTAAGGATAAAATTCGAGGTATTCCAATTACCCATCATATTTAGTAAAATAGAAATGCTAGTTTTTAAATCAATTTTTCGAATTTAATAATTAACAAAAGAAGAAACTCAGATATGAAAACAACAGTTATACTGACCAATAATTTTGATAGCTCTTCTGTTGAATTAAAGAATAAAATTTGCCTCATTATTGATATTTTAAGAACCACTTCTGCCATAATCTCAATTCTAGGAAGTGGAGCTGATAAGATCATAATATCTCCAAGCCTTAACCGTGCATTTCAACTTAAAAAACACTTTAAAGATTATATCTTATGTGGAGAACACATGGCTTTAAAACCAAATGGATTCGATTGTGAAATACTGCCTTATCATATCTCAAAATTAAATTTTAAAGGCAAAAGTATAATACTAAAGACAACTAATGGAACTAGATCTTATATTAAAGCACAAGATGCCAAAATGGTTCTTACTCTATCACTCTTAAATATTAACTACACTCTCGACCTGGCAGTAAAATATGCAAATAAACTAAATGTTGATTTATTATTTCTATGCTCAGGAGTATTAAAAGATATAGCCTACGATGATGCTTTTGCTGCTGGTCTGGCTATAAACTACCTTCTTAAAAAAGTTGACAACATCGAACTGGATGATAGTTCAGAACTGGTACTAAATGCTGCTTTAAATGAAAATGATGTCTATAAAGCATTAAAAAAGACTAGAAGTGGAAAATGGACCCTGGACTTAGGATTAAAGGATGAGCTGGTATATTCTTCTCAATTAAATAAATTAAATATCACCGGAAAACTTGAAATTGACACAAGCAACAAAGAGCTTGGTAAACTATTTATTCTTAGACCTTTTTAAATAGTAGAAACTTTCTAACAATTAATTCTTATTGGATATTTCCCAAACTTTCTTGCAATTTTATATATTGCAAAAAAATTTTCTGTTGGAGTATCTTCGAGGAAGTGATTAGAAGGCCCAAAGATATATCCACCACCAGGAGCAAAAGCTTTTATTCTAGTCTTTGATTCTTCAATTGCTTCCTCTAAACTACCAATTATCCCACCCTGGATGTCCACCCCACCATGGAATATCAGATCCTTGCCAAATTCTTTCTTTAACTCAAAGGAATTCATATCTCTAGCACGGGGCTGTAAGGAATTTAATATATTTACACCCATTTCAATAAAATCAGGAATAAGCTCTTTTACAGAACCACATGAATGTAAAAAAATCTTGGCATTTGGAGCTAATTTTTTAACGGTTTCAAATAATTCTTTATTAGGTTTAAGAAAGAATTGCCTGAACTTTTCGCTAGATAAAAAAGGCCTATCTTGCATCCCATAGTCACTGGTAAATTCGATCCAGTCAAGGTATTTACCAATAGGTTTTAAATAGTATACATTTATTTCTGTAATAATATCAGTAACTTTCTGTATCAGCTTTTCTGCAAATTTAGGATTTGAGTAAAGATCAATAAGAAAGTTCTCAAAACCTCTTAAAAATAGGCATATATCAAATGCCAGTCCAGAAACTGCCGGTGTTGCAGTAATGCTATAATCGGTATTATGTGCCCAATTTTCAACTTTTTCTTTAATCCCTTCAATCCTACCCGTATCTTCAAGAATTGGCCATTTGTGTTTATCAATATCATCAATATCTGCCCCTGCCAAAGGACTATAAACTACTACTGGATATTTATTATGCACGTTTCTTTTGGTACCAATTCCCCATTCATCAAAGGATATACCCTCATTAGTAGTACGTTTTTTGAAATATTTTGGCTTTCCGATATTAATATGCCTGAAATCCGCATCAATTATATCGCTTATCCTATAATCAACATAATCTGAGCATCTACTGGCCCTTTCATAATCTCCATATCCATCCAGACCTAAATCTTCTACTATCCTGAAATATAAATCATTGCAAATTCTACTTGCCGATCCCCATAAATCTATAGGAACCCTATCTGGTTCTTTATGATTTAAGGCTGTTAAAACTCTTTCTCTGTGATTCATTGGTTTAACACCATAATAAAATAATATTATTCCTTTTAAGAAAATCTTACTTTATACATCCAATTCTTTTATTTATATCTTAATCCGTATATGCTTCAAGTTTAGATATTCATACAAAGCATGTTCCGATACTTCTACACCAATCCCACTGTCTTTCCACCCTCCATATGGATATCCTACCTCAGCTCCAATAATATTATTAATACCAACTGTACCAAATTGAAGATTCTCTGAAACATAGATAGCTTTTGACAGGTCTTTTGTATAAACATAACTTACTAAACCATATGGACTTCTGTTCGAGAGTCTTATACCTTCCTCAAGGTCTTCAAAACCCATAATAGGAGCAACTGGTCCAAAAGTCTCTTCATTCATTATCATCATCTGGCAATTTACATTGGTAACTACTGTGGGTTCAAAAAAGAACCCTTTTTTAAAATTCTCTGGTTTCTTTCCTCCATATTTTAAACAGGCACCTTTTTTTAAAGCATCTTTGATATGAGCTTCAGTTTTTATAACTCCCTCTAATGACGCCATGGGCCCTAAATCAGCATCAGGGTTTTTTATACCATTATCAATTACTAGGCTTTTACTTTTATCAATAAAAGAATTTACAAAATCATCCATGATAGACTTTTCTACATAAATCCTATTAATGGAATTGCATATCTGGCCCATATTTCTAAATGATCTATAAACACAGTCATTAACTGCTCTCTCAATATCCGCATCTTTAAATATTAATACAGGGGAATTACCTCCAAGCTCTAATGTCATTTTTTTCAAATATTTACCTGCTTTGGACATAATCTTCCTACCAGTCTCGGTTGAACCTGTAAATGATACCTTTCCGATAGCAGGGCTTTCAAGTAAATATTCAACTACCTGCCCGCCTGGACCTGTAAGACAATTTAAAACACCATCTGGTAGACCTGCTTCTATAATACAATTAAGATAATAAATTACTGATAATGGAGTTAAACTTGAGGGTTTTACAATAACAGTGTTACCAGTAGCTAAAGCAGGAGCGACCTTAAAAGCAGTAAGAGAAACTGGGTAATTGAAAGGAGTTATAGCTCCTATTACCCCAATAGGTTGATAAATTACCTGGCTCTTTATATAATTACTATCCATCCAATAATTTATACCCTTTACTCTTTTTAACTCCTCTGCATAAAAATCAAGAATGTCTGCTGAGACTTTAATCTCACCCCTGGCTTCTTTAAGAGGTTTTCCCTGCTCAAGAGTTAAAATCTCAGCAATCTTCTCAGCTTCTTCTCTTACCCTTTCAGCTGCTGCATGTAAGATTTTAGATCTTGTTCTTGGATTCTCTCTAGACCAATTCAAAAAAGACTTTTGAGCTATATCGATTGTCTTATCAATATCTTCTTTGTTTGCTACCGGTACTTCACCCATAACTTCTTCTGTAGCTGGATTTATTACCTGCATTGTATCTTTTGAGTCAAATACTTTTTTCCCATTTATTATCATGAATCCTTTTGCTAAAGTCATTTTTATATTACCTCACAAAAAATTTAATAATTTCTATATAAATAAATCAATTATTTATGGTAATGAATAACCTGCATCTATTAGAATTATTTGACCTGTCATCAGATTAGAAGCTTCCGAACAAAGGAATATCGAGCTTCCAATCAAATCTTCCGGTTCCCCTACTCTTCCCATAGGTGTATTTTTTAAAATTTGTTCATATCTTTCCGGATCTTCCAGTGATTTTTTTACAAAGTCTGTTCTGAAGTAATGCGGGCAAAGTGCGTTTACGTGTATTTTATAAGGAGCCCATTCAAGGGCAAGAGCTTTCACCAATTGCCTGATACCACCTTTACTGGCAACATAAGGGGCATGCCATGCCTGTGCTATTTCACATAAAATTGAGCCTATGCATAGAATTTTACCCTTCTTATTTTCAATCATACTTTTAGCAACTTCTCTTGATACTAAAAAAGTACCTTTCAAGTTTATATCAATAACCCAGTCCCAGATTTCTTCAGGTATTTCCGTTGCAGCTTGTCTGGGTCTATTTATTACCCCCGCATTATTGACCAGTATATCTATTCGATTAAATTTTTCTATGGTTTTATTTACCAGATCTTTTACATCTTTCTGATTGCTTACATCCGTCTTTACCGCTAATGAATCAGTACCAATTTTTTTAATTTCTTTAGCTACATTTTCGGAAGCTTCAAGATCCCGAGCTGCAATTACCACATTTGCCCCAGCTGATGCTAAACCCAGGCTAATCGCTCTACCAAGTCCTTTATTTCCACCAGTAACAATTGCATTCTTACCCTTTAAAGAAAATGCTTCCAATATTTTTCTATTTGCAATTAATTCATTAATATCCAAGGTTCTTCCAAACGTCAGGATTTGCCAAATATTCTGGTCTTTTACCATCAAAGAAATCGACAATAGACATTGCGCACTGGTATCCCATTCTATAAATAGCTTCTTCTGTATATGCGCCGATGTGAGGAGTAGGAATAACATTTTCTAGCTTTGCCAACTTTGCACTAATGGATTTGGGCGGTTCATTTTCCCATACATCTATAGCAGCTCCTGCAATTTTATTTAATGAAAGGAACTTAAATAATATTGTTTCATCGACTACTCCTCCTCTTGAAGTATTTATTAAAAAAGAAGATGGCTTCATCAGTTTAAACTCTTTTTCACCAATCATTCTATGGGTATCTTTGGTTAAGGGAACATGTATAGTTACAAAATCTGAACAGGTAAATAATTCTTCCAAATCGACATACCTGACATTTGGTAAACTGCTTATTTCTTTAGATACTACTATATCATAAACAAGTATAGCCACGCCCATACCCGATAATTTCTGTAAGACAACTCTTCCAATTTTTCCTGTACCTATTATCCCTATAGTCTTTCTATAAACCTCTTTACCCATAAAACATTTCCAATCTCCATTTTTCATACTTGAATAAGCCATAGGGATTTTTCTGGCAATAGAAAAAATTAAGCCAATGGTAAGTTCAGCAACTGCCTGTACATTAGCTTCTGGTGTAAATGTAACTACTATATTACCTTTTGTAGCATATTTTATATCTATATTATCTAAGCCTGCCCCATGTTTGGCTACTATTTTATGAGGACCAAGAGTATCTAATATATCAGGTGTTATCTTTTCCGCACCAACTACAATTGCTTCGATATCGAATTTTTTTAATAAAGTGATAATTTTATTTTCATCTAAGGGAATATAATCTTCAGGCAGGAAAAATAGCTTATGTCCCCCCTTTTCCAGGACCTCTTTGCCAACCGGGACGAGCTTACCAAAAGATCTAGCTAGCGATATGACATTTACCATTAAAAAACAACTCCTAATTCTTTAAGCTTTTTTTTGACCTCTTGCCAAACTTCATCTGGTTGATCTCTAAATGGTTTACGTGGATACCCTGCATTTATTCCTCTTTCCCTTAATGTCCTATAAACAAGAGGTGTTGTAGAACCACTTTTATAAATACCTCTAATGTTTAAAACTCTTTTTTGCAGTTCTGAAGCTTCTTCTATTTCACCGCTCTCAGCTGCTTCCCATAAAGCTACTATCTCCTCAGGAAGGCAATTTGCCATTCCTGCTATACTGGCTCTGCCTCCCATTATTACAGCTGGTAAAATTAATGCTTCGGACCCCATAATAAAGTGAAAATCTTCTTTTTTTATATTTCGCAAATAATCATAAAACATCAATATATCAAAAGAACTGTCTTTGACACCCTTTAATCCTTTCTCTGCCAATCCATTTAAAAAATCTGTACTTGCTGTGAAAGAAGTGGTGGTAGGATTGTTATATAAGTAAACCGGAGCATCTATTTCATTAATCAATTCTATAAAATAGTTTTCAATATCAACTGTCTTATGAGGAAAATAATAAGGCGATACTGATGCTACACCAACAACATTCAGCTTGGCAGCATGTTTTCCCAAATCAATTGCATCTCTGTTTGAAGTGCTTCCTATGTGTACACAAACCTGTATATCATTGCCCGCTTCCTCAATTACTATCTCTAAAACATCTTTTCTTTCATTCACACTCATTAATGGCCCACACCCATAAGTCCCATTTACAAAAAGGCCATGTACTCTTTTTTTCAAAAAAGATACCACTTCTCTTAACGCTTTTTTATCCAAATCCCCATTCTGTTTGAATGGTGTTACCATGGGTGGAATAACACCTCTCATTTCGCGATTTCCAAATTTTGCCATCATCTTGTCTCCTTTTTGAATATTTTTTTTAACTGTTAAATAAAAGATAAAAAAATGTTTAAATCATTATTGAAAAAGCTCTACAAGGCGCACCGTCGCCATTCTTAATATTTATAGGAATTGCCATAAAATAAAAAATATCACAGTCTATCTTCTCTAAATTAAACAGTCCTTCTATAAGTAATATCTTTTTTCCTAAAAGTAATTTATGATTTTCCATAGTTTTAGAATTTGTCTTATCTATGGAAATTGCGTCTGTTCCTAAACACTTTATTTTATGGTTTATTATCCATTTTAAAACACTGCTATCAGGAACAGGATATTTACTAAATAGTCTTTCCCTGCTCATCGCAGTTTTGGAGTTTCCCACTTTAATTATCAAAATATCCACTTGGTTAATATATTCTGTTTCTTCATCTAAATCTTTTAATCCATATACATCTTTCTGAAATCCTTCTTTTTTTAATTTAAGTATTAATGCTTTGCCCATCATTTTTTTTAATGGAATTCTGTCAATTGTCTGTGCTTTTAAAAATAAATGAGCAGGTGCGTCTATATGAGTACCTATATGGGTATTTAAAATTATTTTCGATGTCTTTTTACCATCTCTTTCTATATTCGATCTGTCAGAAATGGAGAAACCAATAGAGCCTGGGTAGATTGGAGTTCTTTCCCCCAAAGGATAAGAAAGATCAATAATGCTTCCTAACTCTAAAATTTGGGATAATTTTGTACTTCTTTTTAAACATTTAACTTTTTCTTCCAAGACGTACTCCAACTATTTAACTTTATAAAATATTCTTGAAAAGCATTATGAATTTCTAAAAAATTTGAGAAGATCTCAGAATATACTTCAACTTTTTTCTTATTTGGCTTGAATACTTTTTGTACTCTTGCCGAAATTTTATCTGCTGCTGTTGATGGATCTTTAAATAGTCCAGCTACACAACCGGCTAAAATACTTGCTCCCATTATTCCACCTTCTACAGATTTCATAATTAAAATATTGACATCGTAAATATCAGCGCGCATCTGGGACCAAAAATCACTTCTAGCTCCGCCTCCAATTAAACGGACTTCTGGAATATTAACTCCAGCATTTTCCATAATATTCATGATCTGCTTCATGTCGAAAATCACACCCTCTAGTACGGCATGTATTAAATGCTTTCGTTGATGAAAACTGGAAATTCCAAAAAATACCCCTCTTGAGTAAGAGGTACCTGTAGTTCTTTCACCCTGTAAATAAGGTAAGAAAAATAATCCATCAGATCCTGGAGGAACATCCATGGTCATTTCAATCATAATCTCATATGGATCTTTTTTCTTCTTACTGGCTAATTCCACCAGGTCAATACAAGCATTATCCCTAAGCCATCTAAGACTTCCTCCACCTGAATCTAGAATTCCAAAAGATATCCATGAATCCGTAATGTGACGTAGATTCATAAGTTTTTTATTAAATAGAGGTTTTTTTACAACTACACTCAGAGCAGATGCTGTTCCGGCATGATCCATAGCCCTCCCGGGGGTAGTGGTACCACTGGCTAAATGATGGCTGAGGAAATCACCAGAGCCAGCTGCTACCGGAATACCCTTTGGTAATCCCAAAGAACTGGCTAAATCTTTCTTAATGATCCCCATTTTTTTATATGAAGGTATGATTGCCGGCAACTTATCAAAATCTATTTCAAGTACTTGTGTTAATTCTTTTGACCAGCTTTCTTTTTTTGCATCATAAACATAATAACCCGAAGCTTCTGTGGGATCTGTAGCAACTTCCCCGGTCAACATGTAATTTAAAAAATCCTTTGGGGTAAAAAATTTATCTGCATTTTCATAAACATCCCTCATATTTTCTTTAATCCATTGTATTTTAAAACCAACCCAGGCTGGTAAAGGAAGGTTGCCGGTATGGTTATATAGAAACTCAATTTCATCTTGCTTAAGACTTTTTAAACCTTTACTTTCCCTTTTATCGCACCAGAGCGGAACTGGAAAATCAATTAGATCTCCATTTTTATCTATAGCTACTGATCCATGCATTTGACCGCATACTCCAATGCCGGCTATTTCCTTTACTTCTAAACTATAATTAGAAGTAATCTCTTTAATACATTCCATAGTATTGTTCCACCAGATACTTGGTTTTTGGACTCCCCATCCTGGTTGAGGTGATTCCAGTTTTTGATCCCGGCTTGCAGAAGCAACTTCGTTCCCATTTTCATCAATCAAAGACACTCGAGTACTTTGAGTACCAGTATCTATAGCCATAAGATACATAAATTACCCTCCTTAGGAATATTTAGAAATCAGTTTTTAAATTATTATTTGAACCTAATAACTGACCAGAAAAATTTAACTGGGATGTTAAACGGGTTCAGAGTAGTATGCATTTTATGAGGGGGTACAATAAAGGTATCACCAGCTTCTGCCTCAAACTCTTCCTCGCCAACAACCATTTTAGCTTTACCATCAATAATATAATAGATTTCCTCAGCATCATCATGGACATGGCCACCAGTTTTACCTCCTGGATAAACCATACAAAGGCCTATTTGATATTTATCATTGGTATCTGGATAATCAAAAATGATAAATGTATCTCTAAGTTTGACCAACTCATCTGTATCCTTTAAACTTCTAAGTGATCCTGAATCATCTGCAACAGGAAATTCCTTAATATTTTTTTTAATTACTTCCATTATTTTACTCCTCTAAGAATCTAAATTAAGCATTATTATAAAATCTTTTATTATTTACATAATTCTAAACAACTAAATAATCATAATTATCTTTTAACATCGGCGATTAAGACTTGGACTCCCTTTTCTGTAAATTTATCAATGTATTTTTTTTCTGTTAGACTATCTGTAATAATTATATCTATATCTTCTATATTTTGTTTGACTTTATAAAGAGAAACACGACCAAATTTTGCATGATCGGCCATTACTACTCTTTGTTTTGATCTTTCCATCATAACTGTAATCAGATCTGCTTCTTCAGAAAAAGGAAGAGTTACTCCTATATCTGTATCAATTCCATGTACACCAATAAACGCTGTATTGACTTCTAAAGTTTTCATACTTTCTATGGAAATTTTGCCTTTGAACGCATAAACAGGTAAATAAAAATCTCCACCTAAAGACAGTATATTCACAAAATTGTTAATTATCAAATAATCAATTATTTTTAATGAATTAGTTACAATAAATATTTGAAGATCTGATTTTGCGATAAGTTTTGCAAGCTCTAAAGTAGTCACTCCTGAATTTAGGACAATCGTACTATGATTTTTAATTAATTTATATGCTAGTTTGACAATTTCTCTTTTTTCTTCTATTTGTTCTTTTCTAGAGGAGTCAAAAGAATAATTCAATCCTTCAATGATTCTTACTCCTCCAAATGTTCTTATTACAAGGCCTCTTTCCTCTAATACTTTTAAATCTCGAACTATAGTGGATCTGGAAGTTTTAAATCTATCCATTATCATATCAATATTCAAAACTTCTTCAGCTGCAGCAAGCTTTAATATCTCATTTCTTCTTTTTTCTGGAATTATTTTTTCGTTATCTACTATCATATTATCATATTTACTATCTTCTCAAACGCCTGAATACCTGTGCATTAATAATAACTGCAATAATAATTACAGCACCCATAGCTGCTTGCTGATAATAAACATCAACCATATTAAGAACAAGACCATTCCTGATTTCTGCCAAAATAAGAGTCCCTAAAAAGGCGCCGATTATACTCCCTGCTCCACCTACAAGGGCTGTGCCACCTACTACTGTTGCTGCAATTGCTTCCAGTTCATAACCAGAACCCATAGTTGGAGAAGATGTTCCCAAATATGTAAGAGATATAATACCAGCAAAAGCTGCCAGAAACCCAACAATCATAAAATTTATAATTTTAACCATATCTGTATTTACTCCAGATATTTTTGCAGCTTCAATATTTCCACCAGTAGCAAAAATTTTAAAACCATGCGTAGTCTTTGATAAAACTATCCAGCACATTATTATACTGGTTATAAACCATATTATCGGTGTAGGTACAAATCCATATATTCTTCCCTGGCCCAATGCTCTTATAATAAAATGGTCAGAAACACCGAGCATATCAAGGCTTTTAGGCCAACCACCAGATATTACTAGTGCTACTCCACGGTAAATCATCATGGTTCCAACAGTAATAATAAATGAATGAACTCTGGTCCTGGTAACAAGAAAACCATTGATAAAACCAAATAAAGGGCCTATTAATAGGCTTAATAATAAAGCCAAACCAATTGGAAACTCTCTGAACATTAAATCAACAAATACTATTGGCGCAACAGCAAAAGTAGAACCAATAGAAAGATCAAACTCTCCTGAAATCATAAGTAATGTTATACCCATAGTCATTATACCTAATACTGAAGCCTGTCTCAGGATATTTACAAAATTGGACAGACTTAAGAAGTGTGGCGATAGAATTGATATAACAACCCCAATTAGAATCAGAGCTATAACTACCCCGGTTTCTGTGCGTCTAAAAATATTTTGCACTATCTTCTTACCAGTTCCTCTTTCTATATTCTTAGTTGACTTAATCATTTTATTTACACTCCAGCTTACTTTATAAATTCTATGAAATCTTTAATGCTTTTGACTTATAAAAACTTCATCTTTTTTTTCGTCTATCGCCATATAACGATAGACTTCATCATTTAGTTTTTTTAATGTAAGATTTTTTACTTCATACTGTGTAAATTCCTTTGTAATTTTACCTCTGGATATAATTATTATCCTATCAGATATCTTTAATAATTCATCAAATTCTGAAGATACATATATTATCGCTACACCATGATTGGACAAATCCAACATCTTGCGACGAATTTCCATTTTAGAACCTACATCTACTCCTTTTGTGGGTTCATCACAAAGTAGAATCTTTATATTTGCTGCCAGCCATCTAGAAATAAGTGTTTTTTGCTGGTTGCCGCCACTAAGACTTGAAATCGAAGTTTTTATAGAAGGTGCACTTATTTCAAGTAGTTCCTTATATTTTTTAGCTAGATCCGTGTATTTTCTATTATCAATCCATCCCCATCTTGCCAGCTGATCTATTATTACCGGAACAATATTATCATTTAAATTTAAGTTATTAAAAAGAGCCATACTTCTTTCTTCAGTTATCAATCCTATACCACTTCTGATAGCCTGCCTTGGATTTTTGAAATTAACAATCTTATTATTAAAAATTATATTTCCACCATCATAAGAACTTATTCCAAATAATATATTTAGAAGCTCCGTTCTACCCGAACCCAATAAACCAGCAATACCTAAAATTTCTCCTTTAAATAATTTAAACGTAATATCTTCAAGTTTTAATTTCTTACTATTTAGACTCTTAACTTTTAAGATTACATTAGCTTTTTGAAAATGATGTGATTTTATCTCAGAATCTAATTTCTTCTTTAATTCCGATTTTCCAATCATCATAGAAGATAGAGTAGGTATATCTATATCTTTAGTATTAACAGTGTCTATATATTTACCATTCTTTAATACTGTAATTCTATTACTAATTTCAATGATTTCATTAAGCTTATGGCTAGCAAAAAGAAAAGTTGTGCCTTCTTCCTTCATTTTTTTAATAATTTTAAAAAGAAAATCTATCTCTTTTGAAGATAATGCAGTTGTGGGCTCATCCATTATTATTATTTTTGCTTTTAAATAGAAAGCTCTTGCAATCAAAGTTAACTGCTGTAATGCTGGTGAAATATCTTCTACTCTTAATTCCGAATCCAGACTTATTCCCAGTCTATTTAGTACCTCATTGGCTTTATGGTTCATCTTTTTTCTATTTAAAAAGAATAAACCTCTTCTTTCTAAATTTGGTCCCATGAATATATTATCTGCAACTGATAAATTCAGGCATAATATTCTTGATACGTCCTGGTGTACTACTCTTATGCCTGCCTTTTCTGAATCAACAGGATTATTAAAAATGGTCTCTTCTCCATCTAATAAAATTTTTCCTGAATCACTCTTATAAATACCAACACAAATTTTGATTAAAGTACTCTTACCCGCACCATTTTCACCAATAAAACCATGTATTTCTCCATTTTTAATTGAAAAAGATACTCTATCTAAAGCTTTAACCCCATCAAAATTTTTACTTATTTCATTAAATTCTAACAATAGATTATTTGTATTTTTTTCCATAATTTATAAAAAATAATTACTTAAATTTTACTATCCAATTCTAAATTAAAATCTAATTATATTAAAATAAATTGCTTTATAAAAGTGCTGTAGAACACATAAGCTTTGTTCTACAGCACTTGTTCTAAATATTTTATGTCTTTTTTATCCTGTAAAAATATCTATACGACATAAATTATTACTGTTATATTATCTATAACCTTTTTCAGAAAGCTCCATAGCCACATCTACATTGGTTTTATCAACAAAACCTGCTGGAATATAATGTGTAAATGGTTCCATTCCCATAACTACTTTTTGCCATAACATAACCATTCCCAGATATCCCGCACGATATGGATACTGATCAATAGTAAATTCAATATAACCTTCTTTAATACCAATCATGGTGTCCGGATTCAGGTCAAAACCGCCCACAATAACTTCTCCAACCAAGTTTTCATTCTTAATAAATAATCCGGCTGCAGGAGTCCCAGTAGTATCAGTTGACATAATTGCATCAATATCTGGATTTGCCGTATAAGCAGCTTCAATTATACCATAGGCTTTTTCTCTGTCTGTAGTAACATCCAGTGTATCGTAAGTTATTCCAACTTCATCCAATTTTTCTTTTGCACCCTGCATTCTCTCTTCTAGAGAAGACTGCCCAGGAGCTTCAGTTATAAATAACACATGCTTGCCCTTTGCTCCTTCTGCACCACCTAAGACTTCAATAATTTTATCCCCCCACCCTGATCCAGCTATTAAGTTATTTTGTCCAATATAAGCTAGTCCAAGTCTTTCAGCATCTTGCCATCCTGTTTGCTGTATTATTACAGGTATTCCGCTTTTTTGATATTCAGCAATTACACCATCCATGATACCTGGCTCGGGTATAAAAATTGTAACACCATCTATGCCAGCTTCAAGTAAATTTTCCAGCACTGCTACTTCTTCCTCTGGCTTATAGTCTGCTGGTCCCAAGTGTTCAGCTTTTACTCCATATTGTGCAGCAAAATCTGCAATTCCCATATTTACTGGTACCCAGAAGGCAACCTGTGTGCTTATACTTATAAAAGCAAATGCCAATTCACCTTCGGGTTCAAACTGTTTTGCACCAAATGATACCATACCTTCTTCTTCTGGTGTTTCTGTAGTAGCTTCTACAGCTTCCTCTTCAGCGACTTCCTCAACTGGTTCTGCTTCCTTTTTGCAAGCACTCATTGTAAACATCAAAACCATAGATACTATAGTTGCCGCAACCAGGAAATACCTTATTGCTTTTTTCATCTTCCTTCCTCCTTTTGATCTAAATATTCACCTTTTTTATAAATATTTTTTACAATCCATCACCTTCTTTCCTTTAAAACCGTATTCGCTTAAAAAATTACTTCAGTTTTTTTAATATTAATCAGAGATTTAAAATGAAATTGCATATCTATGATAAATTTATGATTAATTATAAATAAAATATGGTCACTTTTAACTATTTATTGCAATAATGGCCTATAATTGTTAAAATGTCAATAGAAAAATTCGTAAACTTAATATTATCAACTTTACTTCTTTATGTAATAATAAAAGAGAGAAGGTGTACTATGACTGACAAGGATATTGAGAAAAGATTGATAGCTGCCCCCATTGAACCAGAAATGACCGAGAAAAAAATAAGAGAATTTGCTTCAGAATTAAATAAATATGATTATTATTCAGTTATTGTTGATGAGTATAATCTGGATCTTACATTTCAATTATTTAAAAAAAATCGAGTGGGTTTGATTGTATCTTATCCGCTGGGAGGAATGACTACAGAGACCAAAGTCAGACTTACAGAAATTGCTGTCAAAAAGGGGTGCAGTGAAATCAATGTTTGTCCTAATTACAATGCATTAAAATCAGGAGATTTTAAAACTGTTAAAAATGATCTTAAAGCTGTATTCAAAGCAGCTAATGGAAAATTAGATGTTGTTGCCGTACCTCAAGTTAGCCTGATGACTTTAGAAGAGATTAAAAAAATTTGTGATATCTGCCTGGAAATAGGCATATATATGTTCAAGACAAACTCAGGTATGAATTTAGGTAAATCAGAACTAGAACACATACAATATATGAGAAGACTATATGGTGATAGAATAAAAATAGAGGTTTCTGGTGGAGTTAGAAATCTAGAACAGGCACAGGCATTTGTCAAAGCTAGTGCAGATAGAGTACACTCAAGCACATGGAAACAAGTCATTGGTGCAGAAGATTAATATGATCAAGGAACATTGTATGTACTATATTTCAAGATGCCCAGAGATGCAAAAATAATTTTTAAAATTTTAATCAAAAAGTGAGGTTTATTATGAAGAAAGAAGAAGTGGCTTCTATAATTGACCATACAATTTTAAAACCCGAGGTTGATTATCATTATTTGGAAGCTGTATGCTTTGAAGCAGTAAAATATAGCTTCGCCACTGTAGCCATACACCCTTCTAATATCCGCCTGGTTAAAAAATGGCTGGAGGGCTCCAATGTTGGAGTTACTGCGGCTCTTGCCTTCCCATTTGGTAGCTGGTCTGCTGAAATGAAAGTTTTTGAAGTTCAAGATGCGATTAAAAAAGGAGCAACGGATTGTGATTTTGTAATAAACATAGGTGCACTCAAAGACAAGAAGTATGATGTTATTAAAAAAGAAATGGAACTGATAAGAAAGGCATGCAAAAACAAAATAGCCAAATCAATAATAGAAGTGGGATTTTTAAATGAGTATGAAATTGTTAAAGCATGTGAATTGGGTGCAAATGCAGGTATGGATTTTGTTAAGACATCCACAGGATTTTTTGATAAACCAACTCCAGCGATTGCAAAAATTATGTTCGAAACGTTAAAAAATACTTCCACAAGAGTAAAAGTGGCGGGAGGTATAAAAAATGCTGACGATGCAAAAAAAATGATTGATGCAGGAGCAAAGAGGCTTGGAACCAGTTCGGGTGTAGAAATAATTCAGGGATGGAAGGAATAAAACATGTCTCAAAAATATATACTGGCTTATGATCTGGGCACAGGGGGGAACAAAGCAGTATTATATACTTCAGAAGGTGAACTACTGACAAAAACTTTTGTTTCTTATGATACTGTATACCCTCAACCTGGATGGGCTGAACATAACCCTCTGGATTGGTGGAAATCTATTATTGAAAGTACAGATGCTTTGATAGGCAAATCTAACATCAATAAAAAAGATATATCCTGCATTGCAATTTCGGGTCATGGCATGGGGATTGTACCTGTCGATAAGAAAGGCAATCTTTTAAGGAAAACTACCCCAATATGGTTTGATTCAAGAGCTATGGCTCAGACTACTCAAGTAATGGACAAAGTGGGTTATGAAAACTGGTATCAGATAACTGGTGCTGGATTAAGAGCAGAAAATTATGCTGCCTTTAAAATTATGTGGTACAGAGATTTTGAAAAAGATATGTTTAATAAAACCTATAAATTTTTAGGCACAAAAGATTTTATAAATATGAAGATGACGGGGGAATTTCTAACAGATTACTCTGATGCATCTTTTTCTGGAATATTTAATTTAAAAAGATTGGATTATGACAATGAGATTCTTGCTGCCACAGGTATTCCTAGAGAAAAGATGCCTGATTTATTTCCTTCGATTCATGTAGTTGGTGAGTTGCTCCCTGAAGCAGCAGAAAAATTAAATCTGATTAAGGGTATTCCTGTAGTACTGGGAGGACATGATGTGCCTTGTACTGCTGTAGGTGCTGGAAATGTTACATCGGGGCGTATCTATAATTATATTGGTTCTTCTGCATGGATTTCTGTGGCATCTGAAAAACCTTTACTTGGCAAAAGAGTAAAAACCTACAATGGTGTACATGTTATACCAGGAATGTATACATCACAGGTGGCAATTTATGCTGCGGGAGCTTCATATCAGTGGTTAAGAGACAATATTTGTCAGGAGGAATTAGCAAACGCAAAAAAAACGGGAAAAGACGTCTACTATTTAATGGACAAAAAAGCTTCCGAATCACCTCCCGGATCTAACAATCTAATTTTTGTCCCTGGTTTAATGGGGGGAGGGACCATACACCCCAACCCGAATATTAGAGGCGCTTTTCTGGGATTGACATTATCCCATAAAAAGAAAGACCTGATAAGATCAGCAATGGAAGGAATTGCTTTTGATCTCCGTCTGGCATTGGACGAATTTAAAAAAATGGGAGTAAAGATAAATGAAATAAGAATAGTCGGTGGAGGAAGCCAGAGTAAATTATGGAGACAGATCTTTTCTGACATATATAACACAAAAATAATTTTTACCAATGTTGGACAGGAAACTGCAGCCTTGGGAGCTGCAGCTATTGCCGCAGTGGGTACTGGATTATGGAAGGATTTTACTATTATAGATAAGATTACAGAAGTACTTGATATAAGTACTCCGAATAAAGTAAATAATGCCAAATATGAAAGAATATTAGATGTTTATAGATTTATTGCACAAAAAATTTCTGAAATTGGTGAAAAAATGGCACTTATTTAAGGAAATTTAAATATATTAGAATCAAAAAGACTTTAAATTAGTTTTTATAAATCGGGAGGTATTAAATGACTAAAGGTATAGAAGAAAAAGCAAAAAAAGCATATGATCTGGCTTATAAATACGAAGGTGACTGGGGAGCATGCTCGCAATGTACCATAAGAGCCCTTCAAGAAGTCTACGGTGAAGAAGATAGCAATATCTTTAAGGCACTTGGAAGTTTTGCTGCAGGGGGCGGCTGTGAAGGTGATGGTATTTGTGGCGCTTATGCAGCAGGCTTATTTTTTTTCGGTACCAGATTTGGTAGAAGATTTGAGGATATTGGAAAAAACCCTGATGACCCCAAAGCATTAGAAAAACATGGAGATCAATTTAAATTAGTAAAGAAATTACATGATAAATTTGTAGATAAGTATGGCAGTGTTATTTGTAATAATATCCACAGAAAACTTTACGGAAGGCCCTTTTATATAGCCGATCCTGAAGAACTGGAAAAATTTGATAAAGCCGGCGGACACGATTGGGGCTGCACTGGTGTGAATGGAGATGCAGCAAAATGGTCTGTTGAAATACTCGAAGAATTTCTATCTGAAAAAAAATAAGGTAAAAATAATTTTGCCATAAAAATATCCTAGGAGCTTGTCCGAGAATAGCAATCAATATGAATATAAGCTTAAAAACACATAGAAATAATTAAACAAACATATTTTATATAAACAGTGCTCAATTCAATTGAAATGAGCACTGTTTATAACTTAAAACTACTTAAAAATCAGAAAATATTGTTTTTTGACTTAGACTATTTCCTTGAAGCTTCAAGATTTACTAAAAAATTTTTTATTTCAACTCCACCGCCAAAATTCCCGAGCTTGCCATTACTTTTAATGACTCTATGGCATGGGACTACAAGCATCACAGGATTATTTTTCATTGCTGTGCCAGCCGCCCTGCATGCCAAAGTATGTCCTGCTCTTTGCGCTAAATCTTTATAACTTATTGTTGATCCGTATGGGATTGAAATAGCCGAATTCCAGACTTTTTTTTCAAACTCGCTGCCAGTTAAAAAATAAGGTTTAATTCCTATTTCTTTTAATTTTCCCGAAAGATAATCAATAATGGCATTTTCAATTTTTTCAGATTTTAGTTCATTCAGCAACAGCGCTTTTAAAGACTTATTTGGGGAAGGTTTATTTTTAATCTTAGGATTTCTGGCAAGATTTAACTTGTATTTAATTTTAAGCTCTTCAATGTATTGATCGAATGATTCCTTTTTGTTGCTTAAAAAAATGATCCTTTCACCACTGTCTTCGGAGTTCATCCAAAGATAATAAATAAAGCCTATTTTTGAATTAACTTTTGACTTATTTACTTCTAAGAACATAAGTATAGTTTATCACTTATTAGACTGAGAAGTTAGTAGAAATTCATCAGTTAGAATCCTCCTTTCCCAGCCAGACCAAGCCCCTCTGTGCCAATGTAAGTGAGACACTTCCCTATAAATAGTTTAAAGTAGAAAGGGAAGGAAAAACGTAAATGGAAAAGAAAGAAATCATGGTCATGAACCTTGATCAAAAAGATGAG
>JABMRD010000083.1 GCA_013202875.1 Actinomycetota bacterium
ATGGCTGAGTCCGGTTGAAGGCGCTCGACTCGAAATCGAGTGTACTGCCTTAACAGCAGTACCGTGGGTTCGAATCCCACTCTCTCCGCCAGTGCAACCAATTCGAACCTTTGTATTTATCATCCAATAGAGCAAGAGTCTGGATCTTTGTATGTGCTATATAATATGGCTTAAATTTGATATCCCCATTACTTACAATGTAGTAAAAGTCTGATTGTTTATCTGTTATAGGTTCTAAACTGAAAAACTCTTCATTCACAAAATATTTAAGATGCTTCTGGCTAAAGACCTTATTATAGAAAGAGTTGTAGAATTAATTTCTTCATGGTGGCACACAGGCTTCGGGGCCTACTGCGAAAAAAGGATAAATCCAAAAGAGGCCAGGGCAACTGAGAATCTGGCAAGATATATTATAAGAGCATCATTTTCCCAGGAGAGAATGAAATATTATCCGGATCAGGCGAAAGTCATCTACCAGTCAAAATACGGAAAGGATGTAAAAGAGTTTAGCTGTCTTGAATGGATGGCAGCCCTGATCTCACATATACCAGACAGAGGTGGACAGACGGTAAGATAGTATGGATCATACAGTAATGTAACAAGGGGAAGGCTTAAGGAGGAGGAGGGTGAACCCGAATTCCATATCATAGAAGATGAAACTCCCGGGGGCCTGAACAAGTCATGGGTACGGTTTATACAGAAGATATATGAAGTCAATTCCCTGATATGTCCAAAGCGCGGAGGGGAGATGTCTTTATTGAAGATTATAAGATTACAAAGAGGATTCTGAATTATCTGGGTATATATGAGTTTGGTAAAAAGATGGCTCCTCCAAAAATAAATACTTCTCCTGATGAGTTTGATGATTATGTCTGTGATGATTATATAGACTGCGATCATGTGTACCAGGATGGTTGTAGGGTTACAGGATGTTTGGCTGCCATAAAACTGGCCTGGATATGATATTTTTCTTATTTCTTTTTACACTTCATGTATTCCCCGCTCTAATATCACGATCTCTGATGTTTTTTGAATCTGATAACCTTTGGTTATGGCAACTATGAGTGTTTGATGGGATGGAGATCCAGAGCAAGTTCTTATAAACTAAGTGTTTCATAATAGTATTACTTGACATTAGTACCATATTTTACTATATTTGTGCTATGATAAAGTCCTTTAATTCTAAAGGGACTGAAAAGATCTGGGAAGGTAATTTCTCGAAAGGGTATCCAAATGATATTCAGGATATCGCACGAAAGAAGCTCAGGATGTTAAACAACTCTTTTGATTTAAGTGACCTTAAGATACCCCCTTCAAATAGACTGGAAAAATTGAAAGGCGGTAGAAGCGGAAAATTTAGCATAAGGATCAATAATCAGTGGCGTATATGTTTTATATGGAAAAACAATGATTGCTATAATGTTGAGATTACCGATTATCATTAATAACTGGAGGAAAAACATAATGAAAAAACTAAAGAATATTCACCCCGGTGAAATTTTAAAAGAGGAGTTTTTAGAACCGCTAAATATTTCTGCCTATAGACTTGCAAAAGAAACACATCTGGATCAGACACGTATCTCTGAGATAATCCATAAAAAAAGAAGAATAACTGCAGGTACTGCTCTGAGGCTGGCCAAGTTTTTTGGCAACACTCCACAGTTCTGGCTGGGTTTGCAGAATGACTATGATATAGAAGAGGAAAAGTCAGATAAAGATGCTGAGTTGAAGAAAATTCAGCAGGTACAGTTGGTATAACCCTTTTGACTTTTAAGTATAATTGCAGTTTATGTACTATTATATTTATAAGCTCTTACGATAGTAATCTCGCTCGTATTCAATTTTTTGGCGATGTCTGATCTAATTGTTTTTGTATAATATACAATTTATGAAAAATATTAAGAAAACACTTCGAATAAAAACGAGATATAAGATATCTCAATTTATACGAAATCATCTGATATAATAACTGGAAGACCAATAAAAAAATATAAAGGAGAATGTAACGAGCTTTGATCACGTAGCATTTCAGGTTTCTGATATGGATTCTTCTATAAATTTTTATACTCAAAAACTGGGATTTAAACTCAATTTCAGATCTAAAAATGAAGAAGAGCAGGAAGAATATGCATTTCTGGAATATGGAAATACTCGTCTTGAATTGATACAGGACCTAAAAGAAGAATACAAGAAACCTGAAATAAAGAAGCCATACTGCCCCCACCTCTGTCTGGAAGTAGAAAATATGAAGCAATCTATTGGAAAACTCAAAAAGAACAATATATACATAGTACGGGGACCACTTGAGATAAAGGATGAGGAGACATGGGTATATTTCAGTGATCCTGATAATAATGTTCTTGAATATATCCAATGGTATAGAAAGAAGTAGGCACCAGTACTTTGCCTCCAGTAAATGATAACCGGCTTTGTACCAGATCAATTATAAAATGGAATGCGAAGTAAAAAAGCGAAATATTCAGCTTTAATAAATTAGAAAATGAATAAAGTGGTTAATATTTCTAGTAATAATAAAAAGCAGATAAAAATAAGAGAAGCTGATATAAGTGATATTGAAGCTATAACCTGAATATACAATTATATCTATATTTTTAGGAGGGAAAATGGAGAATTTTACGTTCAAAAATGCTACTAAAATAATTTTTGGAAAAGATACCGAAAATCAGGTGGGAATTGAAACGGCCAGGTACGGCGGTAAAGTTTTATTACACTATAGCGGGGGAAGTATTAAAAAGTACGGGCTTTATAACCGGATTTTGAAGTCATTAAGGGATGCCAATCTGGAAATAATTGAACTGGGCGGCGTTCAGCCTAATCCGAGGTTAAGTCTTGTAAAAAAAGGAATTGATATTTGCCGTAAGGAGAAGGTTGATTTTGTTCTTGCGGTAGGTGGGGGAAGTGCAATTGATTCAGCCAAGGCAATAGCATCAGGAGTTCCTTATAACGGGGATGTCTGGGATTTTTATACCGGTAAAGCTGTTGTAGATAAAGTTATCCCGGTGGGAGTGATCCTTACCATCCCTGCGGCCGGTAGTGAAGCCAGCAATAGTTCCGTAATTACAAATGAGGAAGGACTTTATAAAAGAGCGTTTACCAGTGAAAAGTTACGCCCG
Organism: Actinomycetota bacterium; assembly: GCA_013202875.1. GTDB lineage: Bacteria > Actinomycetota > Humimicrobiia > Humimicrobiales > Humimicrobiaceae > Hydromicrobium. The sequence goes on from JABMRD010000083.1 coordinate 3,135, forward strand.
AGGTTTGCTATATTAAACCCTGAGATTTCTTATACTCTTCCTCCTTATCAAACTGCCTGTGGGGTTTCGGATATAATGGCACACATAATGGAGAGATATTTCACAACAGTTAAAAATGTGGATCTCACTGATAGGTTATGTGAAGCTGCACTAAAGACAGTAATTAGCAATATACCCATAATACTCAAGGAACCGGAAAATTATGAAGCTCGTGCTGAAATTATGTGGGCGGGCACTATTGCGCACAATGACTTACTTGGCACCGGAAGAATAGGGGATTGGGGTTCACATGGTATAGAACACGAACTTAGCGGAATTTACGATATTCCCCATGGCGCCGGGCTGGCGGTTGTTTTTCCGGCATGGATGAAATATGTATACAAGCAGGATGTGGAAAGATTTGCACAATTTGCTGTAAGAGTGTGGAATGTGGAAGCCGACTTTAATGACATTGAAAAGGTGGCCCTGACAGGAATTAGGAGGCTGGAAGATTTCTATAAAAGAATTGGGTTACCTATCACTCTTAAGGAAGCGAATGTTCCTTATGATAGGTTGGAAGAGATGGCCAGGAAATGCACTGAAAGAGGGCCAACAGGCAATTTTGTTAAACTAAACAAAGATGATGTTCTAGAAATATTAATGCTTGCAAGATAAGGGCAATGGCAGTACTGACAGAAATTTCAATTTTCTACTTGTACCTCGACCTCACGAGCGGAAATAAGAATAATAACAGAAATGCCAGAATTGGTATTATTAAGACATAGTTTATAGTCCTTACAATTCCAATATGATCTGCAATTTTACCAATAAGAATAACAGTAACTGCCGCAATTCCTCCGCTTACACCCATAACCATGGAAGAGGCAAGACTTAGGTTACGAGGAAAAATATCCTGCGCCACTCTAATACATAAAGGCAGAGTAGAGGTAGCAAAAAACCCGGCCAGAATAAATAAAACTATTGATATATTAAGAGGCACTTTAAACATTAAATAGAAAAGAGGAATAGATATAATCAAGCCGGCCTGAATTACAGCTGTTCTTTTTCTTATCTTATCCGAATAATAACCTGCAAAAAGACCGCCAATTCCTCCTATTAAAATAAAGACAAGGATTATATATCCAAAATTTATAAGTTTTACTCCCTGACCGGTGAAATGCAAAGGCATAAATGTAAGCATTGATAGAACAGTTAAATCTCTAGAGTAGGAAGCAAACATTACCAGCAGGAGCAAAATAAGTTTTGTTTTTTTCAGGCTTTTAATTTTTTTGATAAAGCTCGCTTCAATTTTTTTAGTTCCACTCATGAAAATGGATGGATCAAATTTCATAAGAATCAGAGCCATAATTATTCCCGGGATAGCAGCCAGAGGGGTAAATTTAAGACCAAGTTTGCTTACAATGAAAATAACGAATAATGAACCTAGTGAAAAACCGACAGTCCCCCCAAAAGATATTATAGAATTTATAAAACCCTTTCTGCTTCCTCCCACATGGCTGGCCGTGGCTGCAGTAGGAGGGTGAATGGCAGCAACTCCCAGGTTTCCTAAAAATAAAAAGATCAGGATAGACCAGTAATTAGGAGATACTCCCAGAATGCTTATAAATATAGAGGCAAAAAGCGGTCCTGCAATCATGAAGTATCTTATGCCGTATTTGTCTGAAAGATATCCAAACGCAGGCTGAGTGAGATTATTGGAAATAAAATTTACTGAAGTTAAGATGCTCACAAGAAAGAGAGACAGTTCCAGTTTTACTGCCAGTATTGGGATAAGCCCCACTATAAAGCTGGCGTAAGTATCAGTTACCATGTGAGTACTGAAACTTAAAAATATTTTAGTTTTATTAAGCCCTTTCTTAAATTTAATCATTTAAATGGTATTGGATAAGTGCCTTTATTTTGTTTTAATGGTTTATTTGCAGGTTTGAATAAATACCTGAATAAGAATTCTACTCCTTTAAATCAAATGTTCAACAATTATTTTTACCGGAGAACTACCCAATAGCTAGTTTTATTTTTTTAATTAATTTTATATAATCAAATTGGCCGTGCTAGGTGGGGAGCTAGCGGTGCCCTGTAACTCACAATCCGCTATAGTGAGGCTGATCAACAGATATGAGGTTTATGATAGTGAGGTTTAGCGCTTGTATAAGTGACGTTGAAGGTCTGGTCTTGTGCGGCGGAGGGTTACAAACCCCGTCAGGTCCGAGAGGAAGCAGCGGTAAGTAACATTCTCCGGGTGCCACAAGGAAACCTGGCTGGAGCTAACTGTAAAGGCTGCACTTGTTGCCTTATGTCGATCCTGGGGCACGGCATGAAGAGGTGCTATTTCTGGGTAGCTTTCTATTTATAATAGGATGCTCTTAAAAAAATACCAGAAATGGAGCTTGGTCATTTATTATATTTATTGATTCTTGAAAGCCTGATTATGGGATATATTTCATTTTACCGTAAATGGAGACCTCAAAGCCTTGATGATGTAATAGGCCAAAAATATAATATTCAGACATTAAAAAATGTCCTGGCGGGTAATAGGCTTTCGCATTCGTATATGTTCTGCGGTCCCCGGGGCACGGGAAAGACTTCAACAGCCAGGATACTTGCCAAGGCCATAAA
>JABMRD010000084.1 GCA_013202875.1 Actinomycetota bacterium
ATTGTCCACATCTCTTCCTGCTCCTAACCACCATTCACCTAAAGCAGCGGCATTAGCGTCGTTTTCCAGAAAAACAGTCATGCGTAGTTCATCCTCTAAATCTCTTACCAGGTAAGTATCGATCCAACCGGGGATATTGGGAGCAATATGAATCACTCCTCCATCGCTATTAAGGGGACCCGGACAGCCTATTCCCAACCCCAATATCGATTTAGAAGAAATCCCTGATCTCTCTCCTTCTCCAATAACATTTCTTGCCGAATTAACTATCTGAGAAAAAGTTTTCTCTTTGCCTTTTTCACCCATGGTTTCTCGAGTATCCCTGGCTACTACCTCGCCATCTCTACTTATAAGTAGAGAGACAATGTTAGTCGCTCCTAAATCCACTCCAACAACATAATCAGATCTTCGTTTCACTTTTCACCCCACCTGTATTCTTGTCTTATGAAGGCTTACTTTATTTTTTACTCTATCTCACTCACTTACTGCGTTGCATACAGTGCTGTAGCCACTATCATTACCTCATCTCTTAAGGCTTCCAGTATATCAATCTTTTTTTCTGCTGTTTGGACCTCCCAGTGGCTCTTTTTTTCTTCTCTGTGACAAGGTTACTGTGGTAACCTTTGATTCTTTAACGGCATCGTGAATTTTTTTTGTTTTATTATTTCTTATTACAATGCTTATTCTCTATTTATATATTAATATATTAATATAATACTATTAGAATATATTATAATACTTGAGTTGTTAATGTCAAGTTTTCGAATTACTTTTCAGCAATTCATCATCTTTTTTCTATTTTACCAAAATAATAGTTAAATAAGCATAATTTTAAAGCTTGTTTGAATTGCGTTTCTTGCACTCATCAGTATAAGGACACCCCATACATATATTTTTCTTATTTGACTGTCTTATAAAAAATATTATTAAATAGACAAGAGCAGCCAGTCCTGCAATTGCTATTATAATTATCTCCCACATTCACTATCACCAGCTTCACCTATAAAATATACTATTTCATTTTTCCACTAGATAAAAAGTCTTCCTATTTGAAATACCAGAAAAGATATCGCCCATGCAAGCAGGAAAGTATATCCTATCTGAAATAACATTTCCTTTGTTCCTGCTTCTTTCCTGAACATAACCATACCAGCCATACAGGGAAAATACAGCAGCGTAAATAACATAAAGTTATATCCTACAAGAGGATGATAATTTTTATATAAAGCCGTCTTTAACGAATTAGACTGCCCATTCGCTTCCTGTATGCTGTAAAGAGTACCGATGGTGGATACTACTACTTCTTTTGCTGCAATTCCTGAGATTGTGGCAACTACCATTTTCCAGTCGAAGCCAAGCGGTCTGAATACCGGTTCCAGAAAACGTCCAATCCTGCCTGCTGCCGAATTTGCAAGCCTCTCGCCTGCCATCTTTGCTTCTATTACTGCTATGCTTTCATCAAGTTCTCTTTCAGTTATTTCGCCAGACTGATAAGATTGCTCAACTTCATTAACCTGGCCTTTGTAATCCGTAGAATAGTTATTTCCAATCATGGGAAAGGTAAAAAGCATCCACATCAGTATTGATATGGCCAGTATTATCGTACCTGCCTTCTTTATATACATCCAGGTTCTTTCCCAGGTATGAATCAGTATTCCTTTCAGGGTTGGAATACGGTAAGACGGCAGCTCCATAACAAAGGGTTCCGACTCACCTCTAAATCTAGTTGCCCGCAGCACCCTGGCCATAATAACAGCCATTAAAACCCCTATTAAATAAATTGAAAATATCACATTCCCCGCAATAGCAGGAAAAAATGCTCCGGCAAAAAGTATGTATACCGGAAGCCGGGCACCACAACTCATAAATGTATTTATATGCATGGTAACCAGCCGGTCTCTTCTATTTTCAAGAATTCTTGATCCCATATACGCCGGGACTGTACAGCCAAATCCAATAATCAATGGAATAAAGGACTTTCCATGGAGCCCGATTTTATGCATTATCCTGTCCATAACAAATGCTGCTCTTGCCATATACCCTGAGTCTTCAAGAAGAGCTATTGCAAAAAACAGCAGTATTATATTGGGAGTAAATGTAATTACTCCCCCCACCCCACCTATTATTCCATCAACCAGAAGCGAGCTTATGAGTCCCTGCGGCACAATCTCAGTGATAAGAACACTTAATTTCTCGAAACCTAACTCAATCAAGCCCATGGGGTATTTCCCAAGCGTGAATACAAATTGAAACATAAGCCAGATTATAAGGACAAATATTGGTATCCCCAGTATCCTGTTGGTGAGCACTCTGTCAATCTTTTCGCTTACATCTAATTTTCCCGGATCAACTTCTTTATATGCCTCCATAAGTGCACCATTGATAAATCCATACCTTCCGTCCGCTATTATTATCTCGGGAGTATCTCTCAATATGCTTGTTATATGATTTATTGAACCAGTGACTGCATCTTCAATTTTTGAGTATTCTGGACCTGATTCCTTTTTTATGGTATCTATTACATCCCTATCCTGCTCCAGAAGCTTTACTGCGATCCACCTGGCATCAAACTTCAAAACAGGTACTTTTTCCTCTTTTAAAACTGATATGATCTTACCGATCTCATTTTCTACTTCTTCGCCATATTTTACTTCTACTTTTTTTTCTTTCCTTTTCCTGCTGCTTACTACCTTAATTACTGCTTCCAGAAGCTCGTCACTACCCAGGCCCCTGGAACCTACTGTCTCTATAATAGGTATACCAAAAAGTTCAGAAAGAAAACTGATATCTATTTTTTTGCCGCTCTTTTTTGCCACATCAGTCATGTTAAATGCTAAAACAAGGGGTGCGCCCAGTTCCATAAGCTGAACTGCAAGATAGAGATTACGTTCCAGATTGGAGGAATCGACGATATCAACAACTACATCAGGCTTTTGGTCAATAATAAAATTCCTGGCTACAATTTCTTCCAGAGAGTAAGCAGTAAGGCTGTAAATGCCAGGGAGATCAACAACATTTATTCTGTATCCTTTATATTTGATAACCCCTGTCTTTTTTTCAACAGTAACCCCGGGATAATTTCCTACGTGCTGTCTCAAGCCGGTCAGATTATTAAAGATAGTTGTTTTGCCAGAATTTGGGTTTCCTGATAGGGCAATGGTTATTTCTTTTCCTATCATTATATCTCCCTGATTTGAATTCTTTCAGCCATTCCTCTTCCAATTGCAAATTTCGTACCCTTAACCACTATACATAATGGTCCACCCCTGGAAGCACCGGAGACATAAAAAATTTCGTTAGGAATAAATCCCATTGCGCAAAGACGGGAATTAAGTCTATATCCGCCATTAATTTTTATTATCCTGTACTTTTCGCCCTGGACAGCATCGGTCATAGTCATAATCCCATTATTTATTGGTGGTGTTTTCCCGGCATCTCCACCCCTATGTCTAAAACTCCATTTTCTCATTTTTCATAGCCTCATTAACAAATATTAGGCAAGTCTAACATTAATAGGTTTGTGTATTTTTGTCAAGAATTTTTTTAAAGAATTTTTTCAAAATGAAGGAAAAATGTATGAAGGAAATCTAAAATGATTTATTTTGAGACGTTATTTTTGGTACACTTTGAAGGATGCCTGCCGTGTTTTGCATAATAATTAAAGTTCTTCAGCCACTCAGGATACCCTTCAGGACAGGTATCTACAAACTTTATAAATTTTATCATCCTATCCATTGTTTCCTTGCTTATATAATGTTCAATATTGCAGGCATCTTTTTTTGAAATATTATCACTTACTCCAAGAACCTTATTAAAGAATTTATATACCTTTTCGTGTTTATCATTTACTTCCTTTGCCAGCTTATAACCTTTATCAGTTAATTCCAGATATCCATATTTTTCATGAATTACCAGTCCTTTTTCAGTAAGTCTTCCAACTGCATCTACTACTGACGGCGTTTTTACGTTTAAAAATTTTGCAATTTCTTTTACTCTGATTACTTTACTGCTAAGGTTGATTACATATATTGCCTCAATGTAATCCTCCAGGCTCTGGGTTAATTTTTTCATATTGTTCCCACTTTTTATTTCATCTAAAATTGTTAGATTAGTCTAACTATAAACATAAATAAAATCTTTGTCAAATTGTAAAAATTAAGTCTTATATTTAGGTAAGCAAAAACTAAAGCAAATTTTAACTTCTGGCTTTTTTGATTTTCTTTACAATCGCATCAGCAAACTCGCTTGTGCCAACAGCTGTAGGATCATCCCTGTGGGGTTTTAAATCATAAGTCACATATTTCCCCTCTCTGATGTTTTCCGCAATGGCGGATTCCAGCAGGTCAGCATAATTATTTTCTTCTATATGCCTTAACATCAACACTGCAGATAGCATCATTGCAGTTGGATTTACTTTATTCTGACCCTTATATTTCGGAGCACTGCCGTGAGTGGGTTCAAATAATGCAATATCCTTTCCAATGTTCCCTCCGGGGGCTACACCCAGTCCCCCGACCAACCCGGCAGCAAGGTCAGAAACTATGTCTCCATATAAATTTGGCAAAACCAGAACATCATAAAGTTCCGGTTTCTGCACCAGCTGCATACACATATTATCTACAATTCTATCTTCTGACTCTATATCATCATACTCTGATGCAACTTTTTTAAATACTTCCAGAAACAGGCCGTCGGAGTATTTCATTATATTTGCCTTATGCACACCGGTAACTTTCTTTCTGTTATTTTTCCGTGCATATTCAAAGGCAAATCTGACTATATTTTCTGATCCTGTTACAGAAATCGGCTTGATACTTATCCCGCTGTCACTTCTAATCTGGACATCTTTCTTTTCTTTTATGAAATTAATAAGTTCTTCTGTTTCCATTTCCCCTTTTTTAAACTCTATTCCTGCATACAGGTCTTCGGTATTCTCTCTGATTATCACCAGATCTATATTGCTGTATCTGCTTTTAACTCCCTGGTAACTCTTACACGGCCTGACACACGCATACAGATCGAATAACTTTCTCATAGCCACATTTACACTTCTAAATCCGGTTCCTACCGGGGTGCTAATGGGACCTTTTATTCCCACCTTATTTTTCTTAAGTGATTTAATAACCCTATCGGGTAGAACCGTACCTTCTTTCTGGTAAACTTGAGCCCCTGCATTTACCGTATCCCACTCAATATTCACCCCCGTTGCCTCAACCACCTTAACTGTAGCCTCGGTTATTTCGGGACCTATGCCGTCTCCTGGTATTAAAGTTATTATGTGCTTCATAGATTAAACCCCTTATTCCTGGTAATATGGCTGGCCAGCCCGCCATCATTTAAAATTTTTATCATTACTTCCGGCAAAGGATTGAATTTTAATTTTAGATTTTTAGTTTTATTATTAATTATTCCTTTTTTTAAATCTATCTCCAGTATATCTCTGCTATCAATTTTATCGGTATCACAGATTAAAACAGGCAGCCCCACGTTAATGCTGTTTCTAAAGAATATACGGGCAAAAGATTTAGCCAGGACTGCCCCCACACCAGCAATTTTCATAATCAGAGGCGCATGTTCCCTGCTGGAGCCAAGCCCAAAATTCCTGCCGCCAACAACAAAATCTCCAGGTTTTATTTTCTTTGCGAACCCTGGATCCGCGTCTTCCAGGACATGTTTTGCCAGTTCGGGTAAATTGGATCTTAGGTGGAATAACCTTCCAGGAGCGATCAGATCCGTAGAAATATCATCACCAAATTTAAAGCTGCTTCCAATTATAATTTTCGGGTCCTTATTATTTTTAATCATTATCCTAAAACCTCCCTTGGATCGGCAATATAGCCCTTCACCGCGCTCAAGGCTGCGGTTGCAGGAGAAGAAAGATAAATAAAAGATTTGGGATTTCCCATCCTCCCTTTAAAATTCCTGTTTTGAGTTGAAAGACATACCTCTCCATCACCAAGTATCCCCTGATGTACACCCACGCATGGACCGCAGCCTGGAGATTGTACTGCTGCGCCGCTATTTATCAATGTTTCTAAAACTCCTTCCTTTAAAGCCTCAAGGTATATATCTTTTGAAGCCGGAACCACAATAAGCCTGACCCCGCTTGCTACTTTTTTATCCTTAAGTATGTCAGCAGCAATCTTCAAATCACTGAACCGGCCGTTGGTGCAGGTCCCTATAAATATCTGGTTAACCATAATCTTTTCCAGACTACTTACAGGCAGGGCATTGTCTACAGTGTGGGGCTGGCAAACCATGGGCTCAATGACCGAACAGTCAATATCTATGATTTTTTCATATTTTGCTCCTTTATCTGCAGATATTTCCTTATAACAATCCTGTCTTCTCTGGCTTTTTAGATATTCCTTTGTAATATCATCAGAAGGAAAGATGCCTGTTTTTGCCCCCGCCTCTACCGTCATGTTTGAAATAGTAAACCTGTCGTCCATACTTAGCCTGTTTCCAACTTCGCCCCCGAATTCCAGAGCTTTGTAAGTCGCTCCATCAGAAGTAATCTTTCCAATTAAATAAATAATTAAATCTTTTGCAAATACTCCTTTATTAATTCTTCTGTTAAAGTTTACCCTGATTGTCTGTGGAACCATAAGCCAGGTTTTAGCCAGTGCATAACCAACAGCAATATCTGTCGAGCCCATCCCGGTAGCAAAAGCTCCAAGCGCACCTGAGGTGCAGGTATGAGAATCCCCCCCGATGATAATATCGCCGGGGCATGTATATGATTCCACTAAAATCTGGTGACAGACCCCTTCTCCCACATCACTCACTACTGCTCCCGTTTGGGATGCAAACTCCCTTAAAACAATATGAGAGTTGGAAAGCTCACTTCTTGGACTCGGTGCAGCATGATCAATAAAAAAAATGGACTTTGAAGGATTTTTTACTTTATTGAAACCCATTTTTTTAATCTGGCTTACCGCCAGGGGGCCGGTCCCATCCTGGGACATAACTACATCCACATCCACCACTGCAATATCTCCGGCTTTAAGTTCTCTGCCGGCATGCTTGCTTATAATCTTCTCGGAAATTGTCTTATTCAAAAAAACTCCTTTCAAGCCTAATTCCCAGAGTTCTGTTCTTCTTTTTTACTCTCTTTTTTCTTTGTATATTCATTATAAATATACATAAGCTCCTTATCAAAAAGAGACCTTTTCAGATCTATAGACATGGCCCTTGCCAGAGCAAGTATTTCATTTGCCTGCTTATCGGTAAGTTCTATGTCAAACTCCTTGAATTTGTAAAGAATGGTATGAGAGCCTGAATGTTTGCCTACAACCAGTTGCCTGGCTAACCCTACTTCACTGGGATTAAATACCTCATAATTTCTTGGATTCTTAATAACTCCGTCTGCATGTATTCCCGATTCATGAGCAAATACATTGGTTCCGACAATTGCTTTCCAGATAGGAATAGCTCTGGAGGAGGATCTTGCTACATACTCAGCAATTTCCCTGAATTTCGAAGTTTCTATTCCAAGTTCTATATTCTCAAGATACCTTAGAGCCATTACAATTTCCTCCATTGCAGCATTTCCGGTGCCCTCTCCCAGTCCGCCTACGCTTACCACAAGACTCGTTGCGCCACCTCTTATCGCTGCCATTCCATTGGCGGTTGCCATTCCGAAATCATTATGACTATAGACTTC
>JABMRD010000085.1 GCA_013202875.1 Actinomycetota bacterium
CCATCAAGCTTCACCCCCTGCTCAAAACTATAAGCACCGCCGCTGTAAAGCGCGCTGTATTCTCCCAGGCTATGTCCCAATACAGTATCGATGCACTTCCTGTCTATGAAAAGATCATTTACTATATAATCATTTAGAGCACAGCTTAAGGTGTAAATTGAAATCTGGCTAAATTGGGTATTATCAAGTGAATTATCCCTATCGCTGCCGCTAATTATCTTTAGTATATCTTTACCTACAATCTCACTTGAAATTTCAAAGTACCTTCTATATTTACTATTGGCGCCTAAAAATTCTTCCCCCATATCCTGGTACTGTGAACCCTGGCCCGGAAACATAAGGGCAATCCTTTTAAAGTCCCCAGTATTTTTTGTGTTTTTACCGTTCAACTGTAGAAAACCTTTCTAGCCCAGAGCAAACATTATATCCGCCGTGCAGGCAATATCATTTCCAACCATTGCCCTTCCCTTTGCCTTACCAATATTTCTCTTGAAACTTTCCATCTCCACCTCTACCGTCAGTTCATCTCCAGGCTTTACTATTCTCCTGAACCTGGCTTTATCTATACCGGCAAATAATACAAGTTTTCCTTTATTTTCAGGCAGCATAAGAACTGAAACTGCTCCTGCCTGGGCAATAGTCTCAACTATGAGAACTCCGGGCATAATGGGGTTGGAGGGAAAATGTCCCTTAAAATAATATTCTTCCTGCCTGACATATTTTACTGCTTTAATTCTCTTGCCTGGCTCAACTTCAATAATTTTATCGATTAAAAGAAAAGGGTCTCTGTGGGGAATAATACTTTCAATATCTTTCCTGCTCATTTCTTTCATAACTTGTTCCTTTATATAAAAAAATCCTTAATGATAAATATAAAATGGAACCCCTGCAGCTTTTTAGATAGACGCTGCAATATTTTTATAGTTTCATAGAAAAACCGCCACTCTGATTCAATAGCCGGCCGCAATACAGGATTCCGTCTTTTTTTTCGTTACCTATTCTTTCTTTTTTTATATAATGTATAGTATTATTCATTAGAAAATAGAAAAAATTAATAAAAAGGAGCAAACATTGAAAGAAGTAAACTGGGTTCTGGCGCTGGTAATGTCTATTATTTTTGGCCAGCTTGGCGTAGACAGGTTCATAATGGGTCATGTAGGTCTGGGGATTTTGAAACTGATAACCTTTGGCGGTTTTGGAATCTGGTGGATCATTGATGTCATTTTAATTGCTACTAAATATAATTTTAGCAATGTAAAATGGGTTGACTGAATAAATCCTTAAATATTAGATGATAAATTTCAATTTAGATAAGTATAAAAAGTCTCTTGAGACTGATTATATCGGAAAAAATATCATTTATTTAAAAAAGGTAGACTCCACCAATAATTTTGCCTCTAATCTCATAATTAATAAAGAAGAAAGCCAGAAAAGTCTTAATGGGGCTGTGGTGCTGGCTGAAACCCAGAAAAAAGGCAAAGGCAGACTGGAAAGAGTGTGGATATCTCCTGAGGGGGGCCTATGGTTTACTATAATACTCAAAACCACACTTGAAGAAAAAAATCTTCCGGAAGTCACATTGATTGCCGCCTATTCTATCGCTACCGTACTAAATACAGAATACAGCATAAAAGCAATTATAAAATGGCCCAATGATATTTATTATGAAAAATTAAAGTTAGGCGGCATTTTAACTGAAGTTGAAAAAATAGACAGTAGCATTTATTTAATTATTGGAATTGGTATAAATGCAAACCTGGATACAGAAGACCTTGCCCCTTTTGGTAAAAAATCAGTGTCTATTAAAACCATATTGGGTAAAGACATAGAAATAGAATATTTCCTATCAAAAATACTGTTTGATTTTGAGAAAGATTATAAATACTACTCCCGGACAAAAGATTTTAAAACTTTATTTAAAAAAATAGAAAAAATTCTAAATTACGATTAAATCCTTGAGGCACTTTTTTTATATAATTTTAGTATAATAAGACCATTGAAATTGCTTTAACAAAATTCTATTTATCAAAATGGAAACTAAAAGCAAAATTTCCAAATCTTCCAGCATGTCGTCTTCTGCTTTCTATTAGCTGTTATTTTCTGGTATCTGCTGAAAAAGTTTTTCCTCTGGCAGGAAGGCAGAGTACTTCTTGACCTTATATATGCATTTATCTCTTTTAGCATATTTATTATATTTTCCTTAGTCTATCTAGCCCTGATAGATAATAGAAAATTAGTATTGCCTTCATCATTTTTTATTACTTTTAGTTTTTTATTATTTTTCCTGAGAAAAGAAGGAATATGGGTAAGTAAAGTAGCAATCATATGTTACGTAATTCTTATATCTATTCTTTTTATTGTATTCAATTCTACCAATATAAATCTTATATATGAGAGAAAAAACAGCATTGTATTTCATCCGGAAAAATCTATCTTAAAAGCTGCACCAATGCTTCTAATTGTTTTTGCTATTCTATTTTCAGTTATTTTCTACTTTAATTTTCCTTTCATGGATAAGGATGGGAAAATAGCAGTAAAAGAAGAGCATTTAGAAAATCTAACCAGGCCATTTGGAGAAGCTATAAATAGATATATTCCTATTTATGACCTAAATATGAGCGTAGATGAGTTTATTGTCCTTACTACTTTTATAGGACTTCCATTTGCCAGTAGTGAAGAGGAACTGGGACCCCTGGTGGATATGGAAAAACCACCAGAAGGAATTGCAAGCTATTTTAGGAATAAAGGTGTATATAGCTTAGAGGAAGTGAATATTATAGAGTATATTATAGAAGATGAAGAATTTAGAGGGGTATTTATAGAAGAGATAAAAAGATTAGCAGATGAGGCAAGTCCCTACCTTATAAATAAATACAGGCAAAATCTATCTAAAAATTGGGGGGTAGAGCTAAGCAGAGAAGATAGGGTAATAGAAGTATTTACCAGACTTATAAACACTAAAGTAAACGAAGTTCCTAAAAATACTATAGATTTATTTTTAATTTTTCCTGCTATTTCTTTGTTTGGAGTTTTAGAGATTGTCTTTATAATCCTTGGCTTTATATACTCATTTATATGTTGGCCGCTTCTGATAATTTTCCATAAGGCAAAGTTTTACCATTACAAGAAGATTAAGGTAGATAAAGAGGAAATAGAACTTTAGCTCTAATATTAAATAACCGAAATCAAGATGAAAGCTGATGTTTGGCAGAAATATGAGGTACTTTTCTGGGTATTAACTGGAATATTTGTGTATCTTTTAATATTAAACCTTCATCTAAAGGTTTTTGTTCAATCCAACAAAAGTCTACATGTTCTAACACTTGTTTAAATTCTTTAACTGTATTTTCATGCATTTATTAGCTAGCTCCCCGGACTGGACGGTGTTAGTAACAAATAATAAATGACAAGAATTTTAATTTATTTGACAGCATATATAAATATTTATATATTATTAATGGATCGTGGATCACAATCGGCAAGTTCCCGAGAGGGTTTGTTTTATCTATGGAAATATTTTTGAACCATAACCTAAATAATCCGTTGATTGCTGGTTCAAATCCGGTCGGGTTCATTACTGTGCTTTAGTGTTAAAACCTTCTTCCCTACATTTTTTCTTGAAAACCTCATACTTTTCTATTTCGCCTTGCTTTTCAGCCCATTTTTTTATTTCAAGTAAATGGATTTTGTTCCTTTTTGCTACCATAACTGCCTGGTCTAAAGATTGCTGATCGTTCCAGAAAAAATAAGCAGCCAGCCTGTCTTTAATACAATCTGTCGGGGTTAATAAACAGATTGTTCCAAAGCGTGTTTTTAAATTATTAAACTTAGAGATAGGTTCATCTCCTATTGATACAGGAGGGGCAGGAAAATCTATCAAAAATTTACACTGAGGATTTTCAAATAAACGGCCTCCGGTATTTTTGAATCCTAACTCCTCAAGCACCGGAATTATTTTTCTGATAGAACTTTCAGTAATCAAGTCAATATCATATGACATATATTGATTATCTGAGTAGAGTGAAACACAGGCTCCGCCGACCAGAACAACTTCGATGCTGTTCTTTTGCAAATGAGCAGAGATTATTGCTGCCAGTTTTTTAATCCCTGCATTTTGCCAATCTATATTCATAGTGGCTTACCTTTCTTCCTCGGTCTTGTTCTTCTCCTGTAATACTGCTGCATTTCTTTTCCAGACAGAAATTCCATTGCTCTTTGAATCAATGCTTTCAGTTCTTTCAAAAAGGGATATCTTGGATTAAACTGATATAATCTGGTCCTACCAACCATTGAAC
>JABMRD010000086.1 GCA_013202875.1 Actinomycetota bacterium
GGAAACTGTTGATGCAGAAGAATTTTCAGGAGTTCCAAATTCTTACCCTGTAAGTAAGCTAAAAGTCCCGGGGCAGGCCATAGATGTTGATATAAGCGGTAATTATGCCTATCTTACCAATGATCTGGGTGTCCTTTATGTAATAGATGTAAAGGATAAAGAAAATCCTTCAATAGTGGGGAAATGTAAAGGGATAAATTCAGCAAACATTGTAATTGTTAAAGACGATTATGCTTATATCTCCTATACTGAGTTGATTAGAGATGATGATGAAGATTATACTACTGTCTGCGGTTTTTATATTGTAGATATAAAGGAGGAAGAAGATCCAAAACTCATTGGGAATTATAATACCGGAGAGAATAATAAAAAATCAGTATACGGTTTATTTATTGAAGACGATTATGCTTATATTAATACCACAGTTGAAAATGAAAACGGAGAAATCAGCAAGCTTGAAATAGTGGATGTTTCAATAAAAAGAAACCCTGAAAGCGTAAGTGTATATGAAATGGACGGATTGCCTTCATGTATATGGGTAAAGGATGATTTAGCCTATATAAACATCAATTCTTATGATTATGAAAAAAAGGAATATACACAAGACAGCAAACTTCTTATTCTGGATATAAAAGATAAAAAAAATCCTAAATTTTTAAATTCATACAAAATCCCTTTCAGTTCATGGAGCATATATGTGCTTGGGGATTACGCTTATATATCAAGCTTTAAACAGGACAGGGAAACTGAGAAATATACTGAAAGCATACTTCAGATAGTGGATATAGGTGAATTATCCGATTTGAAAATTTCAGGAAGTTGTGAAATTCCGGGTGGAGCATGGGAGATGGATTCTACAGGCGGCTTTATTTATATATCCAGTTTATCCGGAGGAATATATGTTGTAGATGTTACGGATAGCGACAGGCCGGTTATTGTTGATAGTTTAAGAACCAGTGGAAATTCTTACGACATAACCATTAAAGACAATTATGGATATATTGCAGATGGATTTGAAGGACTGGCTATAGTAGAATTATCAGGACGGTCCATAGAGAAAGAAAAATTACATACTGGTAATGATCAGGATATAAACTTACCCCCGGAAGCTTTCATTGAAGTTATAGGAGACAAATTATCAGGAGATTATTTTCAGGTAAAAAATCCGGTATATTTTTCCGCCAGGAAAGCTTTTGATCCTGATGGGGATGATCTAAGCTATAGCTGGATTATAGATAATAACCAATATTCAGATAAAGAATCTTTTTCTTATTATTTTGATAAACAGGGTGAATATGAAGTAATATTAGTTGTTTCAGATGGAGAAGAGAGCAGCGAAGCCACTGGTATCGTACAGGTTGCAGAAATAGATTTACCCGTATCTGCCATCCAGCATGATTTTACAGTTGAAATAGAATATACTTTAATAAACGATGGTCCGGGAAGTTTAAGAGATATCGAATGTTTTATGAGAATTCCGCAGACCTATTATCCGTTTCAGATAATAAACAACTACACATCCAGTATTTTAAATACAGATGAAGTGTTTGACAAAAACTGGAATTTACTTATTCATTTTCAATTTGAAGATGAACTTTTAGAAGGAAATAGCTTAACTGCATCGGCAGAGATAGATGCGACACTTTATGAATTTAATTATGCAGATATTAAAAATAGTAACCTGACCTATGACAAAGATGATGAAGATCTTTTAAAATATACCACTGATGATTTATTTGTAGATTCGGATAATCCTGAAATTCGTAATACAGCGAAATCATTGATTAAAAATGAGACAAGACCAATAGAAATAGCAAAAATTCTATACAATTATGTTGTTAGCAATCTTATTTATGATTTTCCGCGTGCCGAAGATAAGGCTTACGAATTTCTTTACGCTTCTGAAATACTGGAGAGGAGAAAAGGGGTATGCGCTGATTACGCTATACTTTATACTGCGCTCCTGAGATCAGCTGGAATACCCGCAAGGCTTGCAGCCGGAATCCCGGTATACGCTATTCTTTTTGAAGAAGAAAAAGAAATAGATGTGGGACATGCATGGGTTGAAGTAAAACTCCCGGGATATGGCTGGATACCGATAGATATAACTGTGGAAGATAATTTTATGTCAGAAAATTATTACCTTGATATTACCACGGAAAAAGGTCCTGGATATTTGTATAAAAATACCACCATGGATCCATGGAGTTATTATTATGAAGGATTTCTCTTTTCATGGGATGGTACTGAAATTCCTGAGAGAGAGCAGGAATTTTATTTTAGAGTAATTGGTCTTGACGTTAAAGATATAATACTTGATTAAAGATTAATCAATAATTTTATTGGTTTCATAAATATTAAATTTCAGATAAATAAAGAAGCAATATATTAATATTATCTCTTACAAGTAGAGATATTTTATACTAAAATTAATCTGTTAAGAATAGAAAAATAGAAGTAACTATACTTATTTTTTTGACTTAACAATTTATAGATATTATATTAATTAAGACAATAATATGAATTCATTATATTATGAATAGAAATAGCGGTCCAATTAATTCAAAAGGTTTATATATGAAAAAAATAGCCATGTTCTCAATTCTGGTGTCTATTTTCCTGGTTATTATTAAAGTCACGGTTGCCTATCTTACAAATAGTATAGGTGTATTTTCAGAAGCTTTAAACAACGGGCTAGATCTTGTAACCGTAATTGTAACCTATATGGCTATAAGGATTTCAACAAGACCTGCTGATAAGGATCATACTTATGGACACGGAAAGTATGAAAATCTCTCTGCTTTTTTAGAAATTGTTATAATATCTGCCTTGAGCTTTTTCATTATATATGAATCCATTCAAAGGATTATTTATAAAAATATTGTATTAAATTTACCCTGGTATGTATTTTTAATTTTAATAATTTCCATATTTTTAAATATAATAAGAGTCTTTTATGTTGGAAGAGCTGCAAAGAAATATAATTCTTTTGCATTCAAAGCAAATTTCTTAAACTATTCAACCGATATCTTAAGTTCAACTATAGTGATTATAGGATTATTCATGGCAAATGCAGGTATTTATATAGCAGATCCTATTGCTTCTATAATAGTTTCTATAATTATTTTAACTTTTAGTTTAAGGTTATCAATCAGGATAGTAGGAAATTTATTAGATTATATTCCTAAAGAAGTTACGAATAAAATTATGGGGATTTTAAAAAAGATTCCCGAAATAAAATCTGTTGATAAATTGAAAATACATGAAGTTGGAAATATCAAGTTCATAAATCTGGAAATATGCCTGAAAAGTAATTTATATTCATCACAGGTTGAAAATATTAAAGATAAAATAAAAAATAAAATCTCAAGCGGCGTACCCGGATCAGAAATAATTTTAGAAACAAAATCTCCCGCAACTGAAGATAATATAGAAGCACGTGTAAAAGAAATTATATTAAACCAGCCGCATGTAAAGGATATTCATAATATTTATATATATAATGTGGATAATTATATTGATATTTCTATTCATTTAGAATTAAATAGATATTTAAAACTTGAAAAAACTGAGAAACTTACAAAAGTTACTGAAAATAAGATTAAAGAAAAGATAGAAAATATACGTAGTGTATATATTCACATTGAAGATGCCAGAAGTAAGGAGAATTGGAAAGATATAACAAAAGAATCAGAAAAACTAATTTCTAATATAAAGAAAAAGATATCCTTGTATGTAAATCCTGAAACATGTCACAATTTTACCATACTTAGAAAAGAAGGCTCATATAATCTGGCGTTTCACTGCATGCTAAAAAAGAGTTTGGATGTAAAAAAAGCGCACTTAATAGTTACTAAAATGGAAGATGATATAAAGAAAAAATTCGAAAATATAAGTGAAATTTTAATACATGTAGAACCAAGATAACAATATCTATGAAAAATAGCAGGTGACGGCTGTTTATTTGACTTTTAAATTATTTATTTGTATGTACTGTGTTATTTTGATTTTAATAAATGAAAACATTAATTAATCCAAATTGTATACGAAAGAAGTTATGGCCCGGAGGTATTAATTTTTTTATTATAAATAATATAAAATTTTGAATGGAGCAATAATGATAAATAAAGATAAATTAGAAAAAATATCAAAGCTTATCAGGTATTTTATATTAATTTCGACCACTAAAGCAGGGTCAGGTCATCCATCCTCTTCATTATCAGCAGTTGAGTTGATGTCCACATTATTTTTTGGAGGTTTTTTTAAATTCAAAATTGACGATATTAAATATATAAATAATGACCGGCTAATTTTTTCTAAAGGTCATGCTTCTCCATTAATGTATTCATTATGGGCTGCAGCTGGAGCTGTAAGTGAAGAAGAGTTACTAACAATGAGGGACTTTGGAAGCAGGCTCGAGGGCCATCCTACTCCTAATTTTCCATATGCTGAAGCTGCAACAGGGTCATTGGGTCAGGGCCTCTCTATCGGTCTGGGAATGGCCTTAAATGCCAAATACATAGATAAGCTGCCTTATTATACATATGTACTTCTTGGGGATAGTGAAATGACTGAAGGTTCGCAGTGGGAAGCTATGCAGATTGCAGCTCACTATAAGCTGGATAATCTTGTAGGTATTATAGATGTTAACAGATTGGGCCAGAGAGGCGAGACAATGTATGGATGGGATATCAAAGCTTATGAGAGAAGAATATCTTCTTTTGGATGGGAAACTATTACTGTTGATGGTCATAATATTGAAGAGATTGCGGACGCTTATGAATATGCTTTAAGTATTAGTGGTAAACCAACAATGATAATTGCAAAAACAATAAAAGGTAAAGGGATAAGCTTGCTGGAAAATAAAAATGGCTGGCACGGTAAGGCAATTTCTGAGGAGCAGATTGATACAGCACTCAAGGAATTAGGAAATGTTGATAAAAACATAAGCGAAAAAATTTTAAATCCAGAAGAGGTCAACATACCTGAAGAAAGAATAGAAGAATATGATAAGATTCCTATGGAGGGTGGTAAAATAGCTACCAGGAAAGCATATGGTAATACTCTGGTTAACATATTTTCAAAATATCCTCAAATAGTTGTCCTTGATGCTGAAGTTAGTAACTCAACATTTTCAGAGATCTTTAAAAAGCGATTTCCACAAAGATTTTTTGAAATGTATATTGCTGAACAAAATATGGTGGGTACAGCGCTTGGGCTGTCTATCAGGGGTAAAATTCCTTTCATTTCTTCTTTTGCAGCGTTTCTAACCAGAGCCTTTGACCAAATTAGAATGAGTCAGTACTCAAAATCGAATATAAAGTTTGTGGGCTCGCATTCGGGTGTATCAATTGGGGAAGATGGAGCTTCTCAAATGGGCCTTGAAGATATTGCTATGTTCAGAACTTTACTTGAGTGTGTTGTATTGTATCCAGCAGACGGTATATCTACTGAAAAGCTGATAGAGAAAGCTGCCAAACATTTTGGAAATGTGTATATCAGAACTACCAGAATGGATACACCAATTATCTATAGCAATGAGGATGATTTTATAATTGGGGGAAGTAAAGTAGTAAAGGAAAGTAATAATGATGTGGTAACTATTTGCGCAGCCGGAGTAACACTTCATGAAGCATTAAAAGCTTATGAGAAATTAAAAAAGGAAAATATACTGGTAAGAGTAATTGATGTTTATAGTATAAAGCCCATAGATAAAGATTCTATTAGAAAAGCTCAAAAAGAAACTAAAGCAATATTAACTGTTGAAGATCATTATGCCGAGGGAGGTATAGGGGAAGCAGTAAAAAGTGCTGCTTCAGAAAAAAGCCCGGTATATATCCTTGCAGTTAGAAAAATGCCCAGAAGCGGTAAACCATATGAGCTGTTGGAATATGAAGAAATATCATATGAAGCTATTATAAAAAAGGTTAAAGAAATAATAAGATGAAATTATAAAATGAAGGTAATTGAAATTATAATAATTATCGAAGATATTTTCCCGAATATAGAGAACTACTAAAAGATTAATAAAGCAGAGAATAAAGCATATATAACTATTTACCCTGCGGTCAAAAAATCTTATATGTCCGCCTTAAATGGCAGGATCTTACGGAGCAAAGAATAAAAAAAACAATTATAAGTTTATCATTTTCCTTAAAAATTTTTTAATATATATAAATAATATGTATAATAATTTTATAAAAATATATTTATTATATATCTTTACGAAAATACACTAATATAAGAAATAAAATAATTATGGAAATTTATTTAATTATATTATAAAATATTATCATAATAATTTATTAGCATATATATTGAGAGTAAGTATAATAGTTATATAAACATATTATTTTGATATGTTATTAAAAAATACAAAATTATAAGGAATAAAAAATATAATGATAAATTTACAGTACGTTCCATATATTATAATATTAGTTTTAGGAGTTGTAGCGTCAATTATAATTATGGAGCAAAAAAGAGTTGACAAATCATTACGTTATAGAATCAAATTCGAGAATCTCATTATTACAATATCAACAAACTTTATCCATCTCTCACAAGGCGAGGTAGATAACGGAATAAATTATGCACTCAAAAAATTTGGAGAATTTACTAATGTTGATCGAAGTTATATTTTTATGTTTCATAACAATGGAACTAAAATTGATAATACTTATGAATGGTGTAATAAAGGCACCGACTTAAAAATAAATAAACCAAAAGGATTATCAGTCGAATGTTCACCACGGTGGCTGGAAGAGTTTAAGAATTTAGAGACTATCTATATTCCAGATGTTTCAAAACTTAAATCAAATGCAAAGGCTGAAAAAGAGATATTGAAGTCGCAGGGGATAAAATCAATTGTAGCTATTCCCATGATTTATGGAGGGTCTCCTAAAGGTCCCCTGGGTTTTGAATCAATAAGAGTAAAAAAGATATGGAAGAAAAATGATATAACTCTGTTAAAATTGGCAGGAGAAATTTTAGCCAATGCGCTGGAACGGAAGAAAGCGGAAGAAAAAATCCAATACTTATTGCTAAAAGATAAATTAACAGGATTATATAACCGTGCATATTTTGAAGAAGAATTAAAAAGGCTTGATACAAAAAGACAGCTTCCATTGAGTTTCATAATTATAGATGTTAACGGTTTAAAACTTGTAAATGATGCTTTTGGACACAAGGAAGGGGATAAGCTGTTAAAAAAGGTAACCAGGATTTTAAAAAGCTGTTGCAGAGAAGAAGATATTATTGCAAGATGGGGAGGGGATGAGTTTTCTATATTACTTCCTAAAACTACAGAAAAAGACTCAGAAGAGATAGTAAATAGAATAAGAACTGCCTGTCTTAAAACTGATGATCAGAAAATACCATTAAGCATATCCCTTGGAACTTCAACTAAAATAAACGAGGATTGCGATATCAAAACCACAGTAAAAGAAGCTGAAGACCGGATGTACCGCAGAAAGCTGCTGGAAAGAAAAAGTATAGCCAGTTCTATAATTTCATCTCTTGAAAGAACTCTGCAGGAAAAGAGTTATGAAACTGAAGAACATGCAGTACGCATGAAAGAATTGGCATTAGTTCTGGGACATTCTTTAAAACTACCGGAAAATAAATTAAACGAATTATCCTTACTTTCAACTCTTCACGATATAGGAAAGATAGCAATATCCGATGAAATTCTTATGAAGCCCGGTAAATTAACAGAAGAAGAATGGGTTATTGTAAAAAGACACCCGGAAGTCGGTTATAATATTTCCGGATCATCTCCGCTGCTGGAGCCTATAGCTGACGCTGTATTATCAC
>JABMRD010000087.1 GCA_013202875.1 Actinomycetota bacterium
ATGTCAGAACGTGCAAATCCTTATGATAATGCTAAGATGGAATCATTTTTTAGAACACTTAAAGTTGAGGAAGTATACATGTTTGAATACGACAGCTTTGAAGAAGCAATTCAGGGGATAACGCACTTTATTGAAGAAGTTTACAACAGTAAGAGACTTCATTCTTCACTGGGCTATATGCCCCCTGAAGAATTTGAATATAAATTTCATAATAATAAAATAAGGACTCGTCAGCTGGTTTTAACTTAGATAAGTTTGTGTCCAGCTTTTGGGGTTCATATCAATTTTTCAATTACTTGTATAAAAGTACTTGCATCTTTTATATCACTTATCAATTGAGTTTTTGAGATATTATGTATAGCTTGATATTCAAACTTGTTCCTTTTGATTCTCAGTTTATCAAACTTAAATATTATAGCCTCAAAATCCTCCCATAAGGTCCTACTTACAGCTTCTATAATTCCTATATGTTGAAGTTTATTTCCAGGCCTATAACCCTGATATCTTATTAAAGCATTTGCTGCATGGAACATAGCATTATAAACCAGGGTAAGCGCAGCACCTGCATCATTTTCTACTATTAATTTTGCTGTCTCTAAATCTTTTTTGGCCCGTTTGATAAACCTATGGATCTGGTCAATTCCTATTGCTTTTTCTTTTTTTAGTTTCCCTTCAGCTACCAGATCTTTATAAATCAAAGCTCATCTCCTTTTAAAACTATTTTTGGTCCCATTTTAATATTTATTATAAAACTATCGTTTCTATTGGTTTGTTTTTTCCACTCCCCTTCTGAATAAAAGATATAATTTATTTCCCTGGGAATAGTTTTTCCAAGGCTATTTATTTTTGAAATAAAATTATCCTCATTAAAAATACTACCCTTGACTACAAGGCACAAATCGATATCTGAAGAAGCACTCTCTTTTTCGGTTGCAAAGGAACCATAAATAAAAGCTGAAACTATTCCACCGGTTTCATTTATTATATTCTACAGACTTCCTTTAATACCGATAGTTTTAAAAATTATGGACTTCAATTCATTAAACAGTGGATAGGCTTTGTTTAGAAAAAAATATTTCTGCTCCCCTCTGAATTGGGATATAAAAATACCCTTCTTTTCAAGTCTGACAGCTCTTTTGATAGATTCCCAGGGTCTTCTTTCAGTCTTAGAGCCATTTCCCTTAAGTACATTTCATCATCAGTATTAGTAAAGAAATGTAATAATATCTTATTTCTGAGCCTTGATTTTGTAATTTCTAAAAAATTAATCATTGTTGTAACCACCTACAACTATTGTAGTAAGCACTAACAACAAAGCAATAGAATTTTTTTACAAATTTGAATAAAACGTAACATTTACTTATATGTTAGTTAGAATTAAAATGATTTAATACTGATTAAAGTTCAACAAATTTCATATAATACACAATAAAATATTGGATTTAAGAAAACATTTCGAATAAAAAAGAGCCATGCGCAGTCAGCCTCGGAACGCTTGGTTTAAAAAGGCTTAAGGATACTAAATCTATGAAAGGTGAGAAAAATTAACCCACTTAAAAAAATAATTAATGGTGTAGTAGACGATAATATCTACAAGCGCATTGGCTGGATGTATGTATCCTTCCTTCTAATTTTTATATCAGTAACTGTATTAAGTTATTTTTTATTGCCTGATGCATTTTTAAGAGGCAAACATCCTATTGTAAGTAGATTGGAGTTTTCTCCTGCTTTGTGGATTTCAACGCTTCAGATATTCGGGTACAACCTCATTTCAACATCTCTTATTATTGTTGCCAATCTGATTGCACATAAGTATAGGATATCAAAGGAAAAATTTGTGCCAATTGGATATATTGCATTCTGGGGTATCATCATCCTGTGTGCTCTTTACCTTGGAACATGGTCCTTTGAGGTTGTTACCGAAGCTCCTCCTCTTTATTTAAGACTTATAAGCACCTTTGATGTTTTTCACCGTTCCGGATTTATTGAGCTTTCTGCATATCTCTTAGCAGCTGCTGTATCATTCAAGTTTACTCTCTGGCATTCAGATGGTAAAAAGATAATTAAGATTAAAAAATGGAAGGACATTAAATTAGCTATCTCTGAAAAAATTATTTTTATTCTTGTATTTGTTTTACTATTTTGCAGTGCATTCATTGAATCATACAGAATTATCCAATTAACAAGATAATAAAAAACTCAAAAATACCAGATAGCTATGAGTGTCACTCACCGAATCTTTGTCGCTTTGTTCTTTGTTCTTCGATACATTAATCTTTAAACGAAACCGCATATACCGGAAACGTTATCTGAAATTTGCGGAAATATAGAAAAACAGTAAAAATTATAAGAGGGTGAATTCTAAAAAAATCGGAAATATTTTCTACAATAAAATAATAAAGGAGAAATTACCCAAAGATTTTTCTAAGATCTAAAGAATTAAAATACTGCATAATTCTTCTTAAGCCAATTGATAGTTATTTCTAAAAATTTCTCTGCTTCCTCAATCAATTCTTCAGCTTCTAAATCTGAAATTGCACCTGCATAGTCATAATCAGTTATATTTCTCTTTGACCGGCAGGAATCAAAATAATCTGCTAATGTATAATAATTATTTCCCATTATTATTTTCATTGCTTGAAACACTATAAAGTGATGACCTGCTCCCTCTGGCTTATATCCCTTACAATAAAGAAGAATTGTAGCTAACTGCAGAACAGCATTATATGCACAGGCAAATCTTCTATCTGAAGAAAGACCTTCTACCTTCGCATCTTTTATATCTCTTCTTACAAGTGCAAGCAGGTTTTCAATTTCTTTCTTTGATGTTTTATGTTGCCTTAGCCTTCCCTGATTTAATAAGTCCTTTAAGTTCATTCTCACTTCCCATAATATATATTTTCTTATCTTTTAGCACAGAATTTATAAAATGGTCTTTTTGAATGGCTTTGTTTATAAACTCGTCTAATGAAAATACCACATAATTAATCTCCCGCATTAGTTCCTTCTTGGGTTTAGAAAGAATGCCTGATAGTTCTTTTGAAGAGATGTAACCTACAACCATTAAATCAATATCACTTAAAAGACTTTCTTCCCCCTTTGCATAAGAACCATAGATAAATGCAAGCTTAATCTTTTTTTCTTTAAAATTGTCCCTTAAGACTTCTGCAATTCCTACACTTTTAAAGAAAATATTTTTTAAATCCTGGGCTATCGGGCATTTTTTGTTTAACTTATAATAGATTCTATTACCCTGTATTGATCTTTCAATAATACCTATTCTATTGAGTTTATCAACTTCACGCTGAACGCCTCTTATAGACTGAACCGTAAGATTGGAGATTTGTCTCTGATAAAAGCTATTATTAGAGTTAAATAAGAATAATTTTAAAATTTCAACCCTTGTCTTTGAAGAAAAAAGCTTATTTAGCATAA
The DNA here is from genome assembly GCA_013202875.1 of Actinomycetota bacterium. Classification (GTDB taxonomy): domain Bacteria; phylum Actinomycetota; class Humimicrobiia; order Humimicrobiales; family Humimicrobiaceae; genus Hydromicrobium. The sequence goes on from JABMRD010000087.1 coordinate 3,436, forward strand.
ATTTTCTCTCCTATACATTTTGTAGTCAATTATATACAAATTGTAGTCAATAATCAATGGGGTTAATTAGAAAATATTTATAACAAAAAGGCACTGGATTATATTCTATGGCAGAATTACCTGAAATTAAGATTTATATTATTCTTCCCGGCATAGGCCTTAGCAAGTGATATAAACATTGCACCTCTACTTTTTATAATTTTCCCGGTAAGATACGTATCCTTAATTATGCTCAAAAATATTCTAATCCGCTGTTCAGAAATCTTATTAACTATGATTCGGAATGCTCCCAGGCTGTGTTCATCATTAAGCTCCTCTGCTATTTCTTTGGCCAGTTCCTCTTTTTTTCTGGATCTATATCGATTTATTACAGGATATTCCTCTATTTTACTGTTATTAGAATATTTTCCTTTTGAATCAGCGCAACTTTCTAACAACTTCTTTTCTTTTCCAGAGTCTTTAGTCTTTGTAAAGCTGCATTTCCCTTCATCTTTTAAAGATTCTTTTATTTTTCTCCTGATATCGTTAATATCCTCTTCATTTTCTTCTGTCTTTTCCTTTATATTATATCTAGAGTTTTCCACAACCACTCCCCTACTTGCCCTATTAACGTTATTTAAATTAGTATTTTTAATTTTGATATTGTTGGGGTATCTGTCAGATATCACCCCCTTTTTATTAATATTGCTTTTATCTTTAGGTTTCGGATTTAATAAAGTATATAAATTTGACGTATAACTTTTATTACCTATAGTGAACTATTTAAATGTTGTGTTTGCAACTTATTGATATTTATACCTTGAAAATTAAATGTGATATTCCTATAAATCTATTTTAAAGCCTTAAAGGAAATTTGATAAACACAATAGAACAACTTTAGGGGTTATCTCCTGCCATTTCTTAAAGAAGAAAAACTACATCCAGTAAAGATCTTTCTTTAGAGGCAATAAAATAAGAATTTTCTTGATTCTGCTCTCTGAGAAATCGAAGCGAAACAGGTTTGCTGCCCCAAGGTTTGAAATTTCGAATCAAATTTTAAGCGAATTAATAAATTTAAAAGATCTATTTAATATCTAAAAACAACTCTTTGTTGTTACAATAAAAAAACTTTGTTACACTGTCATCAAATATATAGAAAAAGAGGAGCCATTAATGCATAAATTGCAACAATTCACTGCAATCATCGAAAGGGAAGAAAACCTATATGTTGCACTCTGCCCGGAACTTGATATAGCCAGTCAAGGTAAAACAGTAGAAAAGGCAAGAACAAATCTTATAGAAGCTTTAGAATTATTCTTTGAGACCGCCTCTCCGCAAGAGATTGATGAACGATTGCATAATGAAGTCTTTATTACTAGATTAGAGGTCTCTGTTGGGTAAACTTAGGATTTTATCAGGACAGGAAGTCTGTGAAATTCTATCAAATCATGGTTTTAAAAAGATTCGACAGCGGGGCAGTCATATTGTAATGCAAAAAAAACTTCAGTCAACAACGATAACTATACCCATTCCAAACCATAAAGAAATTAGCATAGGAACACTTAAATCTATTATTCGACAATCAAAATTGCAATCTTCTGAATTTGAGTTTTAAGGAACTCAAAGATTACCAGACTTAATGATTGCTAGAAGCCGCCTAATATTAGCTGGGGAATAATTTTTCCTTTTGCATGGATGCTTATGTTTTTTTTCAGATCAGATACTGCTTTTAGAATTGAAGAAATATTTGCTGGATTAGTAGCCATGTCAATACTTTTTGGAACAACTTCGATGCTCGCAGTAACCATTACTTTTGAAAGAAAAGCTCGTTCATTTGAGAGATTGCTGCTTGCACCAGTAAGTACCGAACTGCTTGTATTTTCTAAAATAAGCGGGGCTGTATTGTTTGGCATTATTAACAGTTTTATACCAGTACTGATATCTGTATTGTATTTTAAATCCGCAGTATCAAACTGGTATTTATTATTTGCAGGTATCATTCTTTTGTCTATTGTTTCAACCTTGCTTGGACTTTCTATTGCGGTTTCTGCAAAGGAGGTTTTTGAAGCACAGACTTTTTCAAATTTTTTTAGATTTCCTATGATTTTTTTATGTGGACTCTTTATTCCAATTGCATCACTGCCTATCTACATTCGCCCAATATCATACATTTTACCTATTACCTATGGGGTTGATGTTTTAAAATATTCAATTTCAAGAAGTAATTCGATATCAGTTTTAATTGATGTAATTCTTCTTATAATATTTTGTGTAGGATTATTTTACTTTAGCATTCTTAATATCCGTAAAAAATGGATTGTTTAGATATCTACTTATAAACTAATATTACATAATGATTACCTGAAATTAAGATTCATATTGTTTTTTCTAGCATAGGCTTTGGCCAGTGATATAAACATTGCACCTCTGTTCTTTTTAATTTTCCCGGTAAGATGTGTATCCTTAACTATGCTCAAAAATATTCTTACTCGCTGTTCTGGGATTTTATCAACTACAGTTCGAAATGCCCCAAGGCTGTGGTTATCTTCAAGCTCTTCTGCTATTTCTTTGGCCAGCAGCTCTTTTTCTATAGGTCTATATCTTTTCGGTTCGGGATGTTCCGCTGCCATGCTGTTTTTGGAATATTTTTCTTTTAAACCACTATGATATTCTAGTGGCTTCTTTTCTCTATCAGAGTCTTCTGGCTCAATAAAGTTACATTTTCTTTTTTCTTTCAAGGATTTTTTTATTTTTCTCCTGATATCGTTAATATCATCTTCATTTTCTGCAATTTCTTCTCCAGAGTTTTCAACAATACTTTTATTGCCGACCTTATTAACGTTATTTAGATTAGTCTCATTATCCTCAGTATCAATAGGGTTGCATTTTATAACTTCTAGAGGTCCCCTTTTAGAACTTCCAGAAGTCGTATTTTGCGACTTCTGGTCATTTGATAATTCGGGTTTTAAAACATAAATCCTATTAGGATAACCCTGACCCAGTCTTTTATCAATTATTAAATTATATTCAACAAGCTTCTTTTTATATCTAATAATAGCCGTTCTATCCATTTCTAGAAGGTCAGAAAGTTCCTCTACACTAAAAATTAAATATATATAGCCCTTTTCGTCTTTCCAGTTATTTTTTATAGATATATCGAGTCTATCTCTTAATATTGAATACATAAGCTTTGGGCCAAGAGAGAGTCCCTTATATTTGGAGTTTTTAAAAAGAGCTTTCGGTGTTTGGTAAAACCTTAAGGTTACTTCTTCTTTTAAAGTATAAAACCTACTTGATGGAATGAAATTATATTCATGGTTGTTTGAATATTCGGTGAAGTTACTGGAAGGCAGTCTGGGACTTTTATTTCCATTCTCTCTATTATCTTTTAAGTTACCCCTATCCATCATGGGATTTCCTTTTTAAGTATTTTTATAACACAAAAAGCCCGGTGATGTACCGAGCTTTTATATTTAAATAACTTTGATTTTCTTTTTAAATGTAAGATCTACATTAATTGAATTATCTTCGACATTTGCTAAAACTAGTGCTATATCCTCTGGATTTTTAAGGTATACGCTAGGTGAACTGCCTCCGCCATCCGCCCCGAACCAGCCAAATGCTGGTTTTAATACCACAAATAGGTTAATTTATTTTATCTTTTTTACTTTCAAATTCAAGGTTATTTTTTAAAATTCTCTTATATCCTATGACCTCAATTATTATAACAAAAAATGGAAATTTAAGTCTAATTTTGTATTTACATAAATTTACAAATTAACTAAAATAAAATCCATATCCACAAATACTAATACCTTATGCAAAACCACCAAACAATACATAATCAAAAACCCCAGTATAGCCCATATTATCAGTGCATCGAAGACAACTCTGAGAAATTTAAAAGGTCTTATGAGCGAATATTTGAAGAAAAATATGGATACCTAAGGCCGCATATAGAAAAAGTCATCTACCAGTTTATGGATTGCGGGATTCTCCGTAACGGCTTTGCCAGGGTAAAATGTAAGGATTGCAACCACGAATACCTACTGGCCTTTTCCTGCAAAAGAAGGCATTTCTGCCCATCATGCTATGCCAAAAGGGTGATTGAGTTTGGTGAATGGTTGTATAGCGATGTACTTAAAAAGGCCCCACAGGTATTTTGTATTCTCTGTACCAAAGATACTTAGAAAATACTTTCTCTTTAACAGAAAGCTTCTAAAGGAGATTTCGAAGATCTCCTGGGACATATTAAAGCATTACTACCAGAATACCTGTAGGAAAACTGGAAGCATTCCTGCAGCTGTAGCAGTCATTTAAGACTTTTGGGGACTTTCTGGGATTTAACCCCCACATACATATACTGGCAAGTGACGGATGTTTTGGAAAGGATGAGTTCTTTTACGCCTCCCCCATTAGCATAGACACCTCAAGCATTGAAGAGCTTTTTATATACAGGGTATTTAAAATGCTACTTAAAAAAGGTCTTATAACTGAGAGAGTCATAGAGCTTATGCTATCCTGGAGACATTTAAGGCTTTGGGCTCTACTGAGGGGACAGGATAAGTCCATCTGATACCAGGTCAATGGAGAACCTTGCAAGATATATTATAAGGGAATCCTTTTCTTAAGGAGGGGATGAAGTATTTTCCGGAAGAGGCAAAAGTTACATACAAATCCAAATACAGTAAAGAAGAAAAGGAATTCAGTTCACTTGAACGGATGGCAGCACTTTGCTCCCATATACCGGAACAGGGTGAACAAATGTTACGTTATTATGGTTATTACAGCAATGTAATAAGGGGCAGGCTGAAAGAAGTAGAAAACGGACTGGATTGTTGCATTATCCCGGAGGGTGAACACGCAAAACATAGTAATAAATCCTTAAGCAAGGCTTATCAAAAATATCTATGAGGTGGATCCTCTTACCTGCCCCAGACGCGGTGGATATATGAGGATAATTGTACCTGTAGAGGATTATAAGATTGTAAAGAAGATACTTGACTATCTTATAAAATATATGAGTTTGAAAAGAAAAGGCCTCCACCCAGGGCAATGGCAGTTGCCGATATATTTGATGACTACAGGTGTGGTGATTACACGGATTGTGATTATACAGACTTTTAGAAAAAACTAGTTTTCCTGTTTTAAAGCCTGCCCGGAAATAGAATAATTCTTATTAGATTTTAAATATTTTAAATATCTGTCCGCTCTTACCGGTTTCTTATTCAATTTTTTAATATGGATTATAAATTCCGGTATGAATTCCTTTATTATACTTGCATGGAGTTAAAGCAATTTCTTGTAAATTAAAGTCTTGTATTAAGCTGTAAAAAACCAATTTATAGATCAATGCTTCATATTTATATTTAAATAATATTTTCAAGTACATGATACCCTGATATTTTAAGACTCTAAATAGAGCCTGCTACGTTATGCTATTCAGCAATTAGGTTTTAATAATAAACTAAAAACTTTTTTATTTCATGCTTCTTTTCCAGAAACAATCATACTGATTACTGAATCTATTGAAGTTTTACTCTTCTTACAATTCGAAATAAGTTTACCATTTTTTAAAATTACAAATCTATCTACTACATTATAAATTTCGTTAATATTATGAGAGATAATAATGATTGTAACCCCTTCTTCTTTTAATTTTCTTATTAGTGAGTATACCTTACCTGTTTCCTCAACACCTAAGGCAGCTGTAGGCTCATCCATTATTAACAATTCTGCATCCCAATAGATTGTCCTTGCAATAGCAATTGACTGTCTTTGTCCGCCTGATAAAAGGGCTACTTCTTCCTTTAAAGACGGTATAGAAATACTCAACATAGAAAGTATCTTTTTTGACTCTTCTTCCATATATTTTTCATCCAAAATATCAATAAAACCTAAAAATTTCTTCTTTTTTTCTCTACCCATAAATATATTAACATAAGTATTTAAATTATCAGCTAAAGAAAGATCTTGGTAAATTACTTCTATTCCTAAATCCCTTCTTTTAGCTGGACCTAAAATATCAATCCTATTTCCCTTAAAGAAGATCTCACCGTTAGAGGGCTTATAGACACCAGAAATCATCTTGATTAATGTTGATTTTCCAGCACCATTATCACCAACAATACCAACTATTTGACCGCGTTCTAAATCTATAGAGAAATTATCAATCGCTATTAATCCGCCAAACTTCTTAGATAAATTTTTAATACTTAATATATTTTCCATTTAAAACCAATTTTGATTATATATAATATTTATCAAATTCCTAAAGCAATTCTATCTTTTCACACGTAGCCAAGGAGAACTTTTATCAATAACTACTGCCAGTATAATAACAAATCCAATTGCAATGAACTGATAATAAGGCGATACTCCCATTGAAACTAAACCGGTTTGTATAACCGCTACGATTAAAGCTCCTACAAATGTACCAGGTATTATACGTCCATATCCACCTTGAACACTTGTTCCTCCTATGACAACAGCTGCAACTGCATCGAACAACCTAGGTTCTCCAGCGTTAGCATTACCACTTCCAAACCTGAAAGTATAAACTAACCCTGCAATAGCTGCTAAAACAGCGCATAAAACATAAACTTTTATTAAATAACTTCTTACATTAATTCCTGCTCTTCTTGCAGCTTCAGCATTACCACCAATTATATAAATATAGAGTCCAAATTGAGTTCTTGATAAAATAAAATGTGTGACAACTAAAATAATTATAACTAAAATTAAAGGATAAGGTAATATTTGAATAATATTTTTTTTAAGCTCACTTGATATCTCAGGTGATACACCCCAATATAAGCCTTTTCCTGGTAAAAAATACAGAAGATACCCATTTCCAATTCTACCTACTAATGAAGGTTGCTTTCCTATTGGATATCCATTTGACAGTATCAATCCAATCCCTCTTATTGCTAAATATGTCCCTAATGTTACTATTAGGGGAGGAAGATTAAATCTAGTGATAATTAACCCGTTTAATAAACCAGGAATAATAGAACATACAACTATCGCAGCAACTATACCGATAATTATAGTTAGGATAGTGTTAAACCCAGCAATACTCATATTTTTCATAATTAATGCTGCAATAACTGTACTCAATCCAGTAGTATACGCAACCGATAAATCTATTCCTCCTGTTATCATTACAAATGTTTGACCAATTCCAACTAACAATAATATACAAGATGTGAGCATGATATTCTGAAAATTTTCAAAGCCAAAAAACCCTTTACCGAATATTGAAAAAAAAGCAACTATAATTACTAAAAAAACAAATGACCATGCTTTTTGAAAAATAGCTGCAATTATATTATTTCTGCTATTCATAGTATTTGCTTTTTCAACCATTATATTTTCCTATACCTTTTTCTTAATTAATACTATGTTACCACATATGAAAAGCTTGCAACTCTTTGATAAATGGCTTTAACTATCTATTGGATCAACCAAATAAAAGAGTAAAGCAAACTTTTCATAGTAGTATGCTATTTATTTAGTAGTAAATCAATAACCTATCTTACTATTCTGACGAACATCAATAAATATACTGCTGCATATCTGGATCATCTACATTATCCGCATTAAAAAATACATATCCAGTTTTGATTCTAACTTCTGGTTCAGTCCCGGATTTTAGATAATTATAACCTGATTCAATTGCTAAAGCTCCCATTTCGCCCGGCATCTGAGCTAATACTAAATTAAATAACCCTTCTTCCAACTTCTCAATTGCAAATTCTGTAGCATCGAAAGCACCCGCTCCTATATCGTCTCTACCTAAATTCTGGATTGCCATTCCTGCACCTTGTGCAGCCATTAAATCTACTCCCCAAACATATGTAACTTCAGGATTAGCTTCAATAAATGCTCTTGTTAATTGCTGAGCTTTATCAGGATCATTAAAACAATACTCTTGGCCGAGATCTTCTATTCCAGGATATTTCTCAAAAGCAGCTGCGCAACCATTGTACCTATCCTCATTAGATTGAAGTCCTGCGCGACTATTCATAGTAAATACTTTACCTTCTCCTCCAATTACTTCCGCTATTGCTTCGCCCATAGCCATTCCAGCATCATAATTATCTGAGCCAATATGAGTTAGTGCAAAACTATCTTCACCTTCAGAGTAATCTCCGTCTCCTACCCAGCCATCGACTGTTATAACAGGAATGCCTTTGTCATACACTTTCTTGGCCACCGGTAACATTCCTTCAAAATCTGTAGAAACAAAAATCAGAAGATCAATATCTCCTCTTGCAACTAATGATTCAATAATAGGAGTCTGGATCTCAGCAGACCACTCTTCAGGTGTTTGGAATATAACATTTACTCCGAGTTCATCAGCCTTTTTTTGTGTTGCTGTCTGCATAGCAGTATAGAAAGGAACATCCACTCCAAAAACAAACGCAAAAGTGTAATCTTCCTCTTCAGCTTGTACTGCTTCTTCTTCAACCACTTCTTCCTCAACCGCTGGTGCTACCTCTTCTTCCTCAGTCGGTGTTACTTCTTCTACCTTACAACCAACAAGTGAAAAAGTTACTACCATTGATATAAGCAACAGAAATATTAGTACAAATAATAATATTTTTTTCATTTTTACCATTTCCTTTCTAAAGTTTTCTTTTTAAAAAATATTTAATTTTATTTACTCCCCATATCTTATTCCTTTCGTTTTTGTTTTACATTTTTAAAACTTTTTTTTTAGATACTTTTGCCACCCCCTCCATTAATTTTTATCTATTGCCTCTATAGCATTCAACCTGTTTATCAGATACCCTGTACCCCATATCCGGAAATTTTAACACTTCCAGTAATATCAAATATTTTTCTTACTAAATGGGAAACTTTCTCTTATGCACTTAAATATTAAGTCCTCTTCCAGGCACTCATTAAGATGTAATACTACTGGAATATCTGCATTCTCTGTATATATTTTTACCATTGATACTATTGTTTTCATGCCAAATTTTTTAACCGCTTAAATATTTATTATTAATATTATTGTATTGGCGATCTTACTTCTATTGCAGCTTCTATAAAATCTTTGATACTAAACAGATTCCAAATCTGAGCTGTAAATATTTCATATTTTTTATCTACATCGTCTCTTTGTAGATTATCTAAATTCACAAGTGAAATTATCTTCTCTTTTTCTTTTCTACCTTATTAATGATTTTTATTGGTGCTCAAAAATTTAATAATATTAAATTTCTTTAAAATTATTTAATATTATTGTAAAAGTACCACATTGAAAAAAACATGTCAAGTTTTAAAAAGTTTTTGTCATTTAAAAAATAAAAGTGCACACTTTTTTTAAGATTTAAAGTTTAAAAGTTCACACCCTGGAAATTATAATTTAGGATCAATAATAAAAGTAGAGAAAGGTCCTAAGTTATGGAACAGCTACATAAGAAATTTAAAGATTCTTAAGTAAGGTAGTTAATTTACCGTTATCTGGAAAAGGAAATTGAAAGAAGCTATATTAAAGAAATTTTAGGGATTAAAAGAAGAAGATTTTGTCAGTTAGTAAAGAAATACCGGGATAATCCAGATAACTTCTCAATTAAGTATAAAAGAAAAAAGCCAATAAGAAAAATATCAAAAGATATTGAAGACAACATTATGAAAGAGTTAAAAATTAAAAAACAATTAATAACAGACCCTGAAGTTCCCCTAAGATTATACAATTATAGCTATATAGCCAATAGGCTTTTATATATTTACAGTCAGAAAGTATCAGTGCCTACAATTATTGATAGAGCCAAAAGAAGCGGGTATTACCTTAAAAAGCCTAAAAGGAAAGCTCATAACAGAGAATTGCCGACCAACTATGTGGGAGAGCTTATCCAGCATGACAGCTCCCATCACAAGTGGAGCCTATATGCTAAAAATAAATAGTATCTTTTTACCTCAATAGATGATTGCAGCAGGTTTCTGCTTTACTACAAACTTATCGAGAGGGAAACATCCTGGACACATATAGAAGTACTTGAGAAGGTATCCCTAAAATACGAACCCATTCATATTATGTAGACAGCCACTCTATTTTTAAGTTTGTTCAAGGCAGGGATAGTTTCTGGAGAAAGCACTATAAGATTACAGATGAGGCAGATCCCCAATGGAAGCAAGTTTTGCAAGATTTAGGGATTAAATTAATATACGCATTATTTTCCCAGGCAAAGGACAAGATTGAAAGGCCTTGCAGGTGGTTTCAGGACAGGCTTGTAAGAACCTGCGCCAGAGAAGGAATTACAGATATAGCTGGCTTAACTTCAAGCAAATAAAAAATAAGATTGTAAAGATTGTAAAGATAAAAAGTTACTTAAAAATTACCTTTGTATTCTTCCTGAAACATCGCCTCCTATTAATTTTTCTACTTCTGAAATTGAGACTTTGTTGAAATCTCCTAATATTGAGTGTTTCAAACAACTGGCCGCGACTGCAAATTCCAATGCCTGCTGCTTATTTTCATATGTATTTAACCCATATATTAATCCAGCTGCAAATGCGTCTCCTCCGCCCACTCTATCCACTATATCCTTAATTTCATATTTCTTGCTTAAATAGAAGTTTTCCTTATCATTCATACACCCGGACCAACCATTTATATCAGCACTTGTACTTTCTCTTAAGGTTATAGCTATAGCTTTTAGATTAGGAAAAATTTTTAGAGCTTTTTCACTGAGCACTCTATATTTCTCTGTATCAAACATCCCGCTCTCCACTTCTACATCAACTTTAATACCCATAGACTTCTGGCAGTCTTCTTCATTAGCAATTCCGTAATCTACATATTTTACAAGTTCAGGCATTACATCCGTTGCCGCTTTTCCATATTTCCAGAGTTTACTTCTAAAATTAAAATCACAAGATATAGTTACTCCTTTTTCTCTAGCTTTCTTTACTGCCTCAAATGAAAGTTCCATAGCACTTTCAGATATTGCAGGAGTTATACCAGTAATATGAAACCATTCTGCATTATTAAAAACTTTTTCCCAATCTATATCACCAGGTTTAGCTATAGAGATAGCCGAATAACTTCTGTCATAAACCACAATCGAAGGACGCTGGTTTGCCCCATTCTCTAGATAATAAGCTCCCATTCTTCCCTCATTGTGGATTATTAAAGAAGTATCAACTCCCCATTTCTTTAATTCTCTCTCACAGGCATTTCCAATTATATTCTTTGGCAGCGCCGTGCAAAAAGCAACATCAAAACCAAAGTTTGCAAGGGATATAGCCACATTTGCTTCACCACCTCCGAAAGTCACTTCCAGTAAAGATGATTGGAAAAGCCTCTCAAAACCAGGTGATTTCAGTCTTAACATTACCTCTCCAAAAGTTACTATCCTTCTCATTTTCATCCTCTCTTATTTCTGTAAAAGGTGTGCAGCAAAATCACCTATTTCATTTTCCAGATATACTGCAACCGTTTTTTGTTCAGTTCCTTTTCTCGTACTCCAATCAACTTTATAACCCTTTTTTCCAAGATAATATACTGCTCTTGTAATACTATTTGTTTTGATTGCTACATGTCCCATAGTTCCCGGCCCTTTGGACTTATTTACTTCTATTCCTGTACCAGAAAAATTAGATGAATTACCCTTTTTTAGATTAAATCCAAAAGCATCTGAAAACATTTTAGCAGCAGCTAATGATTCCTCTTCACTATTTGTATTAATTCCGATATGGGCGAGCTCAAATCCCAATAATATATCAATAGATTCCTTTACAATCCGGGTAATTTTACCGAAGTTTTCAGTATTAATATCTGCAGGTTTGCATAACCAGCCTCCTCCTATTGCGTGTATATAAGGCTTATTTGCAAAATCTGCCAGGTTTTCTTTGCTTACCCCACCAGTAGGTATGAATTTAACCATTCTATATGGACCATATAATGCTTCACAGCCTTTAATACCACCAAAAACATTTGCAGGAAAAAATTTTAGTATTGTGAGATCAAACTTTAGTGCCTGTTGTATCTCTGTTGGTGTAACAACTCCGGGCGTTATAGCTACCTTTTTATTCTGACACCATTCAACCAGTTCAAGATTTAATCCAGGTGATACAATAAATTCTGCTCCTGCATCTACAGATTCCTTTGCTTTCTCTATTGTAAGAACAGTACCAGCACCTATAAGCATATCAGGGTAAGCTTCCTTAACCTTTTTTATTGCTGTTATCCCCTGCTCTGTACGCATTGTAATTTCCATAATCTCAAGGCCGCCGTCTATTAATGCTTTAGCAGCTGGTACTGCAAGATCTGCATCATCTATAACGATAACCGGAACCAAGCCTATATCTCCTATCTTTTTAAGAACGTCATTCATTATAATCCTCCTTAGAATTTATTTATCCAATATTTTGGCTCTTTACCTTTAAAAACATCTTTCACGTTACAAGCTGCTTTTGTTTTCAGTTCTACAATTGCTTCTTGAGTGTTAAAACCAGTATTACCAGTTAAAACGCAGCTATCTAGTTTCTTTAACGAGCTGTCCTCCGTGAGCAGCTCTATACTATGAGTATCCAAACCTGCAAATGCTATTCCTTTATTTTCCAATGCCTCTATAAGTGCCTTATCATCTATAAGCGGATCTCTTGAAGTATTTATTAAAATCACTGTTTTTTTCATAATTGAAAAAACTTTTTTATCTATTATGCTTCTTGTTTCAGATGTTAATGGCATATGTAGAGAAATGTAATCAGCTTTTTTAGTGCAGTTTCAAAATCTACTTTTTTTGCCCCTGTATGCTCAATTCCCGTAATCATATTTTTTATACCATCATTTCATATCTATTAAATAGAACCGTATTTTCCATAAGCCTCTCTAAGTGTCTGCCCGTTCTTCATTTCAGCACTCATTTTGGATTCACTATTCAATAAATCCTCTGCCTGCAGTAAAATATCATAGGTCTTTTCGCTAGGAATAACTACCACACCATCAATATCACCCATTATAAAATCCCCAGGATTAATTTTTACATTTCCAATTTTAATAGGTATTTGATAATTTGATATAAACCACCGACCATTGGAGGTAGCTGAACAATAAAACTTCGTAAAGACCGGAAAATTCATTTCAAGTATAGCATTACAATCACGTACGCCCCCATCAATTACTGCTCCTGTTGCTTGACTTTTCATTGCACTATTACTCATTAAGGCTCCCCAGTGAGCACTACTTGTATCTCCATTGGTTTCCCACACAAGTACATCCAGCGGATTCACTTGTTCGAGCATTTCAATACGTTTCATATTATCATTTTTATAAGGATTATTACTTACTTCCCCGTAACCAGTAAACGCAGGACCTGCTATTATCATATCCTTCCTGAGGGGACGTACGTAGTATGGTAGTACCTGATTTCTTAAGCCATTTTTATCCAGAGTATCACTTATTGCACCTGTATAAAGATTCCTGTATCTTTTACAAATCTCTTTAAGCATAACAGGATATTTTATCATGTTTGTTACCCCCCTTGTTTGTATAATGCCAAGCATTCATAATTTTCAACCAGAAAATATAATAGAACATCATCTACATTTGTGGCATATGCTCACCTTCTACTGCTTTTAATTTGTAAGTTATTTCTCTTTTTGGTGGATCCTTACTTCCCCACAAAACATTTACTGCATCCATATTTCCTAAATAAACTACTTTGTGAACCTCCCCCGACTGAAGTCGGGGGCTTCTTAAATTTATTCCCCCAATTCAAGTTCCAGTTGCCCTGTGTCCTCCTTATATTGATATTCTACATAATCCATAATTGCTTTTTCATTGAGTCCTACCGTAGACACACAGTAACCTCTTGACTATATTCCTCCCCTTCCATACATTGCAGTCCTCATAAATTCAAACTTTTCTTTTAGTTTTATTCCGCTTGATGATTTCATATATTTTATAACATTGGCAACTGAAACTCTTGGTGGTATTACTATTACAATATGAATATGGTCTTTTTGTACATTTACCTTTCTTACCTCGATATCTTCTTCCAGTCCATCCATATTTGTAAAAAGCTTTTCTAAATATTCTTTAACACCTTTTACTAATAATTTCCTACGATATCGAGAAGTCCAGACTATATGATATTGTGTGTTATATATTGCATGGGTATTTTTTCGAAATCTCATTTATTCCCATTATATCAGGATACCCTATGTCTTGACATCCTATCCATCACCAGACTAAAGTCTGGTGGTTTAACGGCAGACTAAAACTCTCAAATACTTTATAGAATTTCAACGACCATGGTAACAGGTGAGCCATCTAAACCATAGAGCAACATTGGAAATGCGTATATTCTATTAATTTTATCGTTTATAATGAGTTTGGTATTGACATCTTCATAGATGTATATAGATTTTGAAAGCTCATTTAGCCCTAACAAAATATCATGAACGGGACCTTTATCATTGCTAATATCATCAAGATTATCTACACACATAAAATCAACACCTATCGCTCTTAGATTAGTATTTTTTATCAAATATTCTGCCAAATCTTTAGATAGCCACGGTTGGTTCTTTTTCATAACAAATTTATCGGGAGAATTGTCCCAAAGGCTTGAAATTCCACTATATATTAATAACATATCAGTATCTTTTTTTATTGAATCTCCTACGTCAAATAAACTTATTTCTTTACCAATTTTGCTATTCATATTTAGAGTTACTATATTGTTATAGAAAAAATCTGAAGGTTCAATTTCACTAATTTTTGTACCATTAATATTAAAATGGAAGGGAGCATCTACGTGTGTATCATTGTGTGTATATAACTGAATTTTTGTTGTATTACAAAAATCCCCATTTTTTATTTTGCATATACTAGTAAATTCTGTTTTTGAGTTATCTGGATAATTAGGATTTTCAGGCTTAATAATGTAGCTTATAATTTTATACATTTTTTTGTCACAAATAATTATTTTTTAAAATTTTATTAAGTATTATATAATTTAATATTATTAAATTTCTTTAAATTAATTTAATAATATTGTAAAAGTACCACATTAAAAAAAACATGTCAAGTTTTAAAAAGTTTTTGGTGTTGTTATTCTGCGATATTGTCACCTCTTAGTTATTCAGGGAAAATGTCACCTATGAATACAAGAGAGGAACTATACCATATGACAGATAAGGAGATGGCAAGGTCAGTAGTAGCAGAGAGACTGATAAAGGGAGAGATTACGATTAAGGGTGCAGCAGAGGTACTTAAGTTATCTACCAGACAGGTAAAAAGGATCAAAAAGAAAGTGAGATTAAATGGTCCCGGAGCAACAGTTCATGGCAATAGAAAAAGAAAGCCGATAAATGCAGTAGATGAAAAAGTAAAAGATCTGGTATTAAAGCTTAAGACAGTAAAGTACGGAGGCACCAATTTCAGCCACTTTACAGAGCTGCTTTCTGAAAGAGAAGATATCGTCATAAGCCAGCCCACAGTGCACCGTATCTTAAGGGGTGCAGGAATAGCAAGTCCCAAAAAAAAGAAGAAGATAGGGGCGCACCGCTACAGGAAAAGAAAGGACTGTCCGGGGATGAAGGTCCAGTTTGACGCCTCACCATACGGGTGGCTTGGAGGTGAAGAGCTAAACTTACACGGAGCCATAGATGATGCAAGTGGTGACGTACTGGGACTATATCTTTGTAAGGAGGAGACTCTTGAAGGTTATTTTGGGGTAACAAGGCAGATGATAAAGGTTCCCGGGATACCTATATC
>JABMRD010000088.1 GCA_013202875.1 Actinomycetota bacterium
GACGCAGACTCTCTCGTCTTCGACTCGGTCCGTCTTTTCGAATCCCGTAAAATATGCACTTGTGGCATATTTTACACAACTTAGCCATATCAATCTTTACAAACTTCAGTAGCTTTATGGCGGAGAGAGTGGGATTCGAACCCACGGTACTGCTTTTGGCAGTACACTCGATTTCGAGTCGAGCGCTTTCGACCAACTCAGCCATCTCTCCATACTATCTGCAACATTACGACTTAATTTTTGAATACCAGTACTTTTCGCCTTTTAAAAATTCTTTCTTTCCCTTTTTCTTTATTTTCCTTAAATTTCTTATATGCGCATCTCCGTGATTTGTTTTTAAAATATCCATCTTTCTGCAATCCTCAAATTCATCACATTGCCAGCAACTCTCAAATCCTTTCTTCACCATGCATATTATCTTCCCTCTCTTAATATTTTATACTTTATAGTATAACTTATTTATTTCTGTTTTCCCTATCAATCAATCTTATAATTTATGTCCATATCAACTTCAACAATAATATAAAGAAAAACTGGCGGAGAGAGAGGGATTTGTTCTTTCGTCTCGCTTTGCTCGCTGCAGAGACGCGGACTCCTTCGTCTTCGACTCAGTCCGTCTTTTCAAATCCCGTAAAATATGCACTTATGGCATATTTTACACAAACAAGCTTTATCAATCTATGCAGACTATAGTAACTTTATGGCGGAGAGAGAGGGATTTGAACCCTCGAAGCAGCTTACGCCGCTTACACGCTTTCCAAGCGTGCGCCTTAAACCGCTCAGCCATCTCTCCACCAAACCAATATTATAGCATATTACATGTATGCAAATATCATATCTTTCAACTCTAAGAATGCATAATCTTTTAATCAGCAGTTAGACAAATGGCAAATAAAGCAGCAGAATCAGGACAATTTAGCCTTTTCTATTTCTATATTCTTATTTATTATCTTTATCTCTCTTATTAAGAAAATGGCGGTTATAAAGAAACAGCAGAAATCGGTAACCGGCCAGGAAATCCATACCCCCATAAGATCAAAGAAAACAGGCAGTATAAAAACTGCGGGTATAAAGAAAAACAGGTCCCTGGACAAAATTATAATCAGGGAAGGTCTTGCTTTACCGATAGCCTGAAAGAACGTACTGCCCAATATGGGGAAGCTCCATAAAGGTGCCATCATCGCAATCAGTCTTAAAGGAACAATTCCTTTTTCAATCACGTTTATATCACTGGTAAAGATACTTATTAGTGTTTTCGGAAAGATCATCATTATTATAAATCCTGCTGAAGTTATAACTGAAGCCCATACGAATGCTTCCTTTAGAACTTTTTTAACTCTGGGATAAAGTTTTGCTCCATAATTAAATCCCACAATGGGAGCAAAGCCCTGGCTTATCCCAAGAATAGGCATAAATATCATATCAATAATCCTTATGCCGATTCCGGTTATGGTAATATAAATATCCCCACCATACTGAAGCACAATTCTAATAAACAGTATAAACGTCACACTGCCGATAATTTGCATTAAAAATGACGGGGCTCCAAGACTTAAGATTTCACGGGATATAGATTTGTTTATTTTAAACATATTGAACTTAATTTTAAATATGCTCTTGCTGGACATAAAAAATACTACAAAATAAATAGTGCTGATCATATGGCTTATAACTGTGGCAATTGCCGCACCCTTAACTCCCCATCCAAACACAACTACGAAGAAATAATCAAGAATTATATTTGAAACCGCTCCTAGAATCATTTCATACATAGATGCTCTGGGTTTGCCTTCTGCCCTGATCAGACTGGAGCCATTAACGGAGAAAGATAAAAACAAAAACCCAAAAAGCATAATCTCAAGATAATCCCTGGCATATGGCAAAACTTCACTTGAAGCACCTAAAAATGTAAGTATCCTGTCACTAAAAAGATAAAGGGGTACAATTGTTATAATATTAAAAATTGTATTCAATACAAAACTATCCCCACCGGTAATTACTGCTTTTTCTTTATCTCCTTTGCCCAGCGAACGGGATACCACAGAGGCCGCACCTATTCCGGTAAGAAGACCAATAGCCACTATGAAAATTGTCACAGGCAGAACTATGGTAAGGCCGGCAATTGCATTCGGACCTACCATTTTACCAACAAAAAGAGCATCAACAAAGTTATATAGCGCTATTGTTACCATCCCTGTTATGGATGGAATAGAAAACTTGAATAATAATGACCTTAAGTTTTCATTTAAGATTTGTTTCTTTTGCTCTTCCATTATTTTAGCCGATCTTTCAAAAGGAATTTATATTCTAGAATAAAACTTATTTAATCAAGTTCCAGCAGGAATGTTTTAAATATAATTTATGCCGCTGATCTTAAACTATGGCAAATAAGCTCTTAATTATATTAAAGGTTGAAGAATTGTCAAGAAATACTTGATATCAGTTAGTCTCTTATTTCAATCTATTATTTATTAATTTCTATGTCCTTTTTTAGCCTGTAGCCGCAGTAGGGGCAGAGATTAAAATCCTCTTTTATTTTTTTGTCGCATTCAGGACACTGATCCTTTGGCTTTGCTTTTTTAATCTCTCTTATTTCGGAAAGTTCTTTAATTCCCAGTTCTGATTCTTTCAGACTGAATGAGCTCTTTAATTTATTTAAGACAACTATGCTTTCCTTTTTTAATCCGCCTTCTTCTCTGGATAATTTCTCATATACTCTTTTAAAAAGGTCCTTAATATCTGTATCTTCAAACTTCTCCAGCACTTTTATTTCGCTATCCAGAAGCTCTTTGTAAATCAATATATTATCCTCAATACCATCAAACTGTTTATCCAATTTCTCGTCACATTGTTCGCAATATGGCTCGTGCGACTTATCCTTCAAAACCTTTCCGCATTCCTCGCATTTTTCAACTTCTTCCACTTTTACTCCTCTTTATGTTACTTGAGTTAATCCTGTTAAAAACAGAACTTTTTTACATCTGGCAATGTTACCATAAAATACACAAAATAAAAGAGTTTTTACAGTAAATTTACCTTCCCAGTAACTCACTTACATATCTAGCTATAGCCAGCGAAGCGGTAAGACCTGGCGAATCTATTCCCACCAGGTTTATAAGATTGTGATATTCTGGATCCCTCTCAATTATAAAATCATAATAATTTTTTAACCTTGCTCTTATACCGACCTGATGAAGACTTATATCTTCCAGTTTCAGACCGGGAAAAAATGACTTAACCATATCAAGATAATAGTTCTCTTCTCTTACCTGGCTATAATCTTCTCTGTCTTTCGGTTTTGAATAAGCTGGACCCATAGTTACCGTGTCACCAATGATATACTCTTTTCCCCTTTTCTCAAAAGTGGGGCTAAGGTGCACTCCTGCAGATTTATTCACTTTTCCCTGATTAAACTGTTTTTGAAATTCCCCGAAAGGAACTCTTAATCTTTCTCCATCAGGAGGAAGATAGCCAAAAGGCACCGGATAAACATTAATTCCTTTCATAAAGATTTCTTCCCTTTTTGTTTTATAGAATTTGGCCGACTCCCCTTTAACCGGATCCATCCTGTAAGGACTTTCCGGATTTACCAGGCGGGCAATATCATCCGAGTAAAGTCCGGCAGCATTGATAATTATCCTGGTTTTAAAGATTTCAACTTCAGTACCTGACCTTATCTTAACCTTGAAACCTTCAACTTCCGGTTCAACTTCAAATACTTCATTTCCCACCAGGAACACTGCTCCGTAAGATTCAGCAAGCTTGTAAAGTTTATCCACCAGACTGGTAGACTCAATAATTCCGGAAGCCGGTACAAACAGGGCAGAAACTGCCTTAACATTGGGCTCATACTGGGCCACCTTATTGCCATCAATCATCTCAATTCCGGGAACCTGATTTTCTATAGCAGTTCTGTAAACATCTTCAAGATATTCTTCTTCAAGTGAGTCAGTGGCCACCAGAAGCTTTCCAGTTTTTTTATGAGGGATATTATTTTCGGCACAAAACCGGTAAAGCATTTCATTTCCCTCTACGCATAGTTTTGCTTTAAGAGGTCCCACTTTTTTAGGATAATAAATTCCCGCGTGTATTACCCCTGAATTTCTGGAAGACTGATTTTCGCCTTTAATCTGTCTATTTTTCTCAACTATCACTATATCCTTGCCGGAACCTCTGGAAAGTTCATAAGCCACCGCACAGCCTATAACTCCCCCGCCAATTATGGTTATTTGAACTTCTAGAGACATAAAATCTTATATTACCTCGTTCTTTACATTGTCTGATACCCAGTCCTCATATGCATCCAAGATAAACCTGGGTTTATGGTAAACCGGCCCATAGCTGGGTGCTATAAAATCAACATCTATCCCGTCTATTCTCTCCAAGTGTTTCTTTATGCTCGTTCTGAAGGGCATCATAATTTCTGCGTAATACCTTTTGGCTGAAGTATATACCATACATTCGTCTATTGCGTAGAGATCGCTTGTCGCTAAGTGCGACCCGAAGAGATCACAAGGAAAAAGTATTTTGTCCTCTTATCCCAGTCTACCGCACCTATAGAAAACACTCCGCCCTTTATTTCTCTAATCGCTATTTTATTCCTCCCTTTTAAATGCATCTTTACTGGCTCCACATACAGGGCAGATCCAGTTATCAGGAAGTTCCTCAAAAGGTGTCCCTGGCTTTATTCCAGAATCTGGGTCTCCAACTTTTGGGTCATATACATACCCACAAACTGTGCATACATATTTATCCAATTTCTTTACTTCTTTTTCTTCTTTGATATATGTTGGTGCTGTCATTGGGGTTTTACCCCCTGTTACTTTTTGATAGTAATCGTAAGTTATTGGTTCTATATCTCTCATGATTTCTGCAGCAACTACTTCCCCAATAAAAAGAGTATGAGTCCCAACATCTATCTCATTTATAACCTTTGCCTCTAAATAACCCAGGCAATTATCCAGAACTATGGGAGCACCATTTATACCAAGTTTATAATTTATGTCCTTGAATTTATCCACCTCCCTACCCGATTTAAAACCAAAATGTCCTATGAATTTCATTGGTGTTTCTTTTGATAAAATTGATACAGAAAAGATTTTACTCTGCTTGATGAATTCATATGTTAGATTTTGCTTGTTTATAGAAACTGCTATTTTTATCGGTTCTGAGGTCAACTGAAATACTGTATTAGCGATTTGTCCGTTGAATTTTTTATCTTTTTTTGAAGCAATTATATATAATCCATAACTAATCTTATGAAAAAGTTGAGGTGCTATATTCATTGTTAGACCTTTCATATAACAAAAGTAAATTACCTTATTTAGTATTCCTCGCACTTAATCTGATAGAAACTTCTTTCGTGGTCACAAGATGGACATTTTTCTAGAGGCTCGGTTCCGAAATGGGCATACCCACACTCCCTGCCTGACTTTCGCCAATAAAGGCTTCTGTTAGATTTTCAATTGTCTTTTTCACGGCTATTACCTCCTTTCATTTTAGTTATAAACTTCGACCTTTTATATTTTATCGTATTCACACTCGAAGTCCACGATTTCATATAACGTTATCTCATATATGACGTTGGATGTTCTTACTATACATAACAATTTATTTTAATATCTCAATAAATCCAATTTTATCTTCAATTTCTTTTCCATCTATTGGATTCTTAGGTGAATGTATATTATACATATATCCCGTTTTACCGTATCTTCCATAAACATTATTTTTTATTTTTTCTTCATTTATAGCTATATGATTTACTCTTCCGCATAAAATTATCCAATTACTTCCTTCAAATAATGGTTTTTCCCATTCTAAACTACATTCCATATTTAAAAAACATTCTTTTATTCTTGGCGAATTTACAACTTTTGCCTTTTCAATTGTAAATCCGGATTTTTTTATTTCATCATCTTCGTCATTATTATTTTTAATTGTAGAAAAGCACTTCTCAAGATATTTTTCTTCCGGGAAGTTAATACAAAAATCTTTTCTTTTAATAATATTTTTGTATGTATGTTGATGCTTTAATATTGATATTATACAAAAATAATTCTCACCTTCACCAGTAAAAGTTGATCATGCATGAAAACAAGCATTTGGTTTGCCATTTTCTTTAAATGAAGTAATCAGGAATAAAGGCTGCGGAATTGCCGTAACATATTCCATCCATGAAAATATAGCATATTGTCCTTGCCATTTTTCTACTAAAACATCCGGTTTTTTTATCCCACATTCAATCTTCATCTAAATTCCTCCTTATATTTATTTAATTTTATTAGAAAAACATTTATTATTGTAGCAACGCTAAATCTTTTTGTCTTGGTAAATATCTTTTACGATAAAAAATATTTCTCCCAATTTTAAGCTTTTTCATCTAATGTCATATAACGTATGTTATTAGTCAAAGTTCCGAGCCAAATTAAATATATTAATTATACGAGGAATTTAGAAAAATCCGAACTGAGGGTTTTTCGACTAATCGCTGTTATAAGAGGGCGAGCATTAACGAGAGTACGGCATACGACGCAGGAGCTGACTCTATAATTTTTTCTCCATCAATGTAAAAATCTGTTCATCTTTTGTGATTCTATAACCTAATTTTTTATATAATCTTTTTGCAGGATTATCTTTGAAGACCTGGAGTAAAATTTTTTTATATCCTCTCTGTTTAGCCTCACTGTGTATTATATCTAATAGTCTAGAACCTATTCCTTTCCCTTTAAATTTATCTGAAATGTGGATCTCTTTTAGGTAATAATCTCCATTTTCTATAGATGTCTGATAAAATCCAAACTTTTTGTTATTATATTCTAAAATTTTAACCTGGGAAGGATTAAAATAACTTCTAAATTTTTCAGGCTTCCAACTCCAATGCTCTTCAATGTATGATTTCATGTTTATTTTAAAAAGTTTATAACAGTAATCATAATCTTTCCAATCTGCTTTTCTAAGTTTAAAATTTAATTTTCCAATTGTGATTATCATGATTTTAAATCTGCTTCTGTATTATATAAATTTGTCGGCTCCGAGTAATATGTCCTATATCCGAAAATACTTAATAACATCTTCTTCATCTCTATTCTTAAATGTCACCTAATATTCCGCTACTACCCGAAGTACCGACCAACGGAAGCCAACTTGGGCGGAGCGAAGCGGAGCCGGGTACTCGCTGTTGTATGCAGTTTGGCAACCTCCATTCTTCTTTCTTTTAAACTAAGGATAGAACAGCTACAAAAAATGCCTTCCCAAAATATTCAATACTAATATGCAAAGATTCTCTTTTTGCTATCTCTTCAAGGTCACCCGCAGTAAAGTATTTCTTGTATATATCAAATGTGGTTCCGTTATTTAGTTTTCTTATCTGTCTTCCTTCTTTCTGCCTTTTTCTTGCTCTTTCATCTGACCATGCTGAATCTACTATTACAATCCTACCGTTTTTTTCGATTTTTTTCTTCATTAACATAAAGAATTGTGTTTCTTCTTTAAGTGTCAAATGACTCAGGAAAAAGCCTATAAAAAATACTGAAGGTTTTACTTTAATTTTTTCAATCTGAAAAGCGTCAAGTTTTATAAATTGACATTTTGGAAGACAACCCAGAGTGCCAGCACGTTCTTGAGCCTTTTTTAACATATTTTCTGATTGGTCTATAAGAACTATTTTTTCAGCATTTTGGTAATATGAAGGCATCCAGAAAGCTGTTCCACAGGGAACATCGAAAACAACTCCCTTGAAGTTTTGTTTTTCAATATACTCTTTTACTTTGATTACATCCTGCTTATATGCATTGGGGTCGGTTATTGATGCTGGCCCTGCACCTAATGTATATATCTCATCATATTCATCAGCTCTTTCATCATAATACAAATTCATAGATTTTTTCAGCTCTATACTAATCACTTTTCTTTCCTAATATTTAATTCACTTGATGTGGGTTGCCAAGTTTCATACAACGTCTTGCGGATAAAAGAAGTTGCCGAAGGCAATTTGGGAAAATTTTTGATTTCTCTTTTATCCGTTGTTATATGACCCCAAGGGCAAGAAGCGAAGCGACACAGAGTTCCGAACCCCGCCAAAGATTGAAATTTTTGTCATTATATTACCTCTTTTTCTTGACTAATTCTACCCCTTCTTTAAGAGCAATTTCATTGAGGATGCTCTTAAGAATTTTGGCCTTGATTTTAATATCACCCAATTTAATATTGTCTGTTTTGATTCTCTGGGTTGCCTTATCTAATGAGCCTTCTAAATTTATCAAATTAAGTAAATCTGCTGCCTTACAGTAAAAACTTCTCGATCTGCCATCATCAAATTTTTCTATCATTGTTTTGAGCAATTTCATGCGTACTTTCTGTTGTTCCACGAATTTCTCGATACCGTGATCTTTGATAAAAATTAAATTAGGCATGACCTTCTTGGACGAAGGGAAAGAAGAAGATTCTTTCAATTGCTGGTATTCTTCATTGCTTTTGAATTTTGAACACGGGAAGGTTGAACATTCAGCACAAACTTCAAGATTATTTTTCTTTACGCAACAAGTAATAAAGGAACATGATGGGTGCTTAGCAAAGAAATTAGGGCCTGCACATCCGGGACATCTTGAAGTACCCACAGTATAGAATCTAGGGCATAAGCCGCAATCAAGACCGCATACGGCGATTGTTGGGTATTTTTTTAAATGAACGTTCGATTTTTCCATATTATTGCTCCTTTAATGCCGTTCGGAATTTCGCACAACTCTTTTTTATACGTAGTGTTTTCATAAAAATTATCATTTCTTGTGTATTATACGAAGTTATACTAATCTTAAATTGTATAAAATTTAATTGATTTATATCAATATTCAAACAATTATACAACATCAATTGGAGCAGACGGAACAAGAACTAAAGATTCGTAACTACAGCCCAGTGAACATTGAGATAAGCTCGCAACTAGGACTGCGCAAAAAGTTTTTGAACATTCTTTGAAAAAAACTGGAATTAATAAGAAGGCGACATTTCATAGCTTTACTACGCATTTATTAGAGAATGGTGTCGATGTTCGGTATGTACAGGAGTTGCTTGGTCACCAGAATATTCGAACAACACAAAGATATACCCAGATAACCAACCCAAAACTTAAAAATATTAAAAGTCTACTATGATCAGAGTGATAAAAATCCCGCTTTTGGCCCGAATGAAGTTCGAGCAAATATTAGTAACTTTTTGGTGGACGCAACCAATTCGAACTATTTCTGAAATATCGGCCCATATAAAAATATCACCTATTAGACAAATTCCTTTATATCAAAAACTCTCCATAAAGGCAAAACAATTACATACTTTGGGAATGTCTTACCAGAAGATATCGGAAAGCTTAAATACTAGCGAGGCCACTATCATTAGAGCCTGGTGGTATATAGTTATTTCATATTGTATTTTGATTTTGATAGATTCAGGAGTATATTTGTTTTTAACAAAATTAAGTCTTATTTGAACAAATTCACAAAGATAATATTAATAACATCATCTCTTGCTTGAATTAGCTTTATTGTTGTTAATTATAATTTTTTATTTCTGTCACATCAAAAAAGTTATAAGGTTGCCAGTAATGTGAATAATAATATTTATCTTCCAGTAATTCATAATCACTATCAAGATAAGTATTAAAAATTAATCTGAAAGTATTAACGGGAGATATAGAGTCATATAAAAGATCACCACCATTTTGTGGTAAGTAGTATGCATTTAATATAAATGTACTTTCTCTAAGCATTTCAGCAGTTGGATCAAGCCATCCAATATTGGCAGGATCTTCCCTATCGCCATGAGGGTCGCCAAGTGTTGACCGTGCACCATGATCTCCCTGGAGTACTATAATTGGAGGAACTTTTGATTTAGACAAAATCTCTTCAATAAGAATTTCAAGCTTGCTATTGACAAAAATTAACTGATTCAAGTATTTTTCTTTATCCCAATATGCGGCTAATTCATATTCAGCTTCAGGAATAAGTTCACCATTAGCACCAAAGAAAAATGGGGGATGAGGAGACATTATGTGTGCGAAAATATATTTTGGTCCTTCTATTTTGTGTACTCTGGCAAGATTTGAAAAAGAATATAGCACCTTTTGTACGCCAGAATCAACAATAATATATTTCTCAAATGGTTTTAACATGGTTGTTTGAATCAGTGATATATTAAATTCATTAAACCTATTAACACGAATGCTTATATCTGCATTTCTGTTTCTATCTGTTGGACCCCAGCCTGAACTATCAAGGTGGACAAACTGATATCCTTTTGAGTGTAAGAATTTCCAAACTTTACTATTTGTGATCATCTGGTAAGGCAATGTCCTATCATCTGACTTGAGTCCTGCGTCTTCACTTAGATAATTAATATATTCCATATTTAACGATGATGCCAGGGATAGATAAGACCATGGATAGTTGCACCGGCTTTTAGAAGCTACATAAAAACCTTTTTCAGTTAAGAAATTGATAAATTCATGATTATCATAATCATAAAATTCTTCCAGAGAACTTTCCCCGGCATACCCATCAAGAATTATATAATAGATATCTGGCAGCTCAGATTGATTTTCTGATATATTGGCCTCTTCTTCTTGTAGATTTGTGCTCTTATATTCTTGTATATCTCTTGCTTTAAATTTATAAATTCCAATATTGGCAAGAGAGAATAAGACCAGGACAACAGCTATTACATTTAGAATATTGCTGAAGTTACGTAAATCTTTTTTTATTCTTATTGTAAAGTAAGTACCCAGAATAAACAATATAAGCCAGACGACCAGCAAGTATCTATGTCCGCCAATTATAAAATTACCTATTTTAAGACCCTTTATTGGGTCGTAAACACGACCATAAGAGAAAAATAAAACTAAAAATATAGCTACGATAATTCCTGCTTTTTTACAATCTTTCTTAAGGATTAACCAGAAGAATAACACCGCGATAGCTGTAAAACCCAATGTAATACCTATTGGTATTAAAATTTCAGAAAGTGAAATCATTGAGAGCTGTCCAATATTATGGGAGTAAAGAAACAAAATAGGAAATATAGCAAATAGAAATGGGTGAATAATAAATGTTTTTTTCATAATATTTTAATTCTTTTTCTTCTTCATTAAGTACATGGTTCTTTTGGATTCCTTAATTTTTATGGTGCTATTTATTATAAAATACTTACTAAATTCATTCTCAAAAGCCTGTTGTGTATAATCAGGAAAAATGTCTTCTCTTGTCGACAGGAGTCTCTGGACTTGGGAATCATCTTTAGGAACAAACTCAATAATAAGTGAATCACAAATTAAACTAAAGAAATTAGCAATTTTACTAATTGGTAAATTATTAGAAATAGCTAAATGATGGATTAGAGCAAGTGAAAAGACTGTATCTGCCGGACCACGATGCATCAATGAAATTCTTTCGGTATTTTCCCAGCCAATACCAGGGCTTGGATTGGTTAAATCAAGCAGCAGTGGAAGAATATACTCTTCATTGTTTTTAACACTTTGAAGATAATTTTTTTGGACGGCAGCTGGATCAATATCAAAAGAAATAGTCAGCATTTTTTTATCACTTGCAATTCGGCTGAATAGACCCTCATTTGCTCCAATATCCCAGACAATTCCTGGATTTGTCTTATCTAAAAAATCAGCTACAATCTTTTTTTTATGATTAATTGCATCTATAGAATAATTGGTATCCTCATAGTAATCGGCCCATTCTGTACCTTTAGCTTTCCAGTTCATTTTACGGGTAGTAGATTCTAAATTATCTATAAGACCCATGAAAGACAGGCGGCTTATTTTATGTCCACTTATTTTTACTGCTTTGTCAGCGTAGTGTTTTTGGCTTTTGGCGTGAAGATGAATATGGGAAAGAAGTGAAACCTTAAAATTAGTACTGGATGGAAGAAG
This sequence comes from Actinomycetota bacterium, assembly GCA_013202875.1. Taxonomy (GTDB): domain Bacteria; phylum Actinomycetota; class Humimicrobiia; order Humimicrobiales; family Humimicrobiaceae; genus Hydromicrobium. Next base: position 11,933 of record JABMRD010000088.1, read on the forward strand.
CGAGCTTGCCAGATCTAATGGTACCCCATCTATATAAATTCTAAATAATTGATTTAATCTTATATCTCTATAGCTCATTAATGCCAGAGGTGCAATAAAGTGTTGGCAGGACTGTTTGTAGGCAATCCATGGTTGTCCTTCATGATATTTTTCAAAAGAAAGTGTATCAATAAAAGTTGGTTTTCCTTTAACGAATTGTATATTATAGGCACTACAATCTTTTAAAGTCATTTCAAAGTCCAGAGCTATTTTCTGGATCTTAAAAGTGGTCAGTGCTGCATCTTTTAATTGAGCGAAGCACCATTCGTAAGGATAGGATATGAATGGTATAGACTCTGGTTTTATTATCTTATATGCTTTATCAGGTTCTGGACCTGAGATGTCGGTCTCTATATGAGGAATTAGTAAACCTGCATCTACAAGAGTCTTGTAAAGACCAGAATTCATAAGATGGTTGTAATTTTCTTTATATGTCTTATTTATCTGACGGTAAATCCGGTCCTCTATATAAAAAAGAAATCCGCTTGGGTCCCTGAAAGAGCTTGGTTCAACTTTGCTAGCTTTTATCTTTTGCATTTATTTTCTTTCTACTGAATAGTTTCTTAAAGAAACTATAAATCCTGCGCCAGAATATCTTAATTCCAAATGCTCCTCCTAATGCAATAGCTATGATTATCTGAATCACATAGCTACCAGTTCCGACATCAAGGTATGCGTAAAGCATATTTGGAGTTATAAAATAAAATAGGGCTATAAAACCAAGAGCAGTTAAGAAAGTTTTAAAATATTTCATTGTATCTCCGTTTATTTATAAAATTCTAAAAATAATAGCAGGGGATCTTTCCCCGCTTTTTTAAGCTGATAACATAATAATGTATTGTATATAATAATATAAAAAATATATTTTGCAAAATATAAGTTTAGGTTTATAGATGTATATCAGTTTCTTATGTCTGTTTTAGAAACTGCAGACCAGCGAGCGACGACTGGGGTGCTGAGATTTTCAGCAGCTGCCCTCAAAATCCGCTCGAACTTTGTTCAGAGTCGACTTCAGTTAAAAACTGGCGGAGAGGGAGGGATTCGAACCCTCGAGGCAAGCTTACACCCGCCTAACCGCTTAGCAGGCGGCCCTTTTCGACCACTCAAGCACCTCTCCGAATTTGCGGCAAACAATATAATAACAGATTCTATAAAAAAAACATTACTCTAGTTAAAATCTGATCAGTTTTTTAATAAGTTTAAAAATTTAATTTAAATTATAATAGCTAGATAAGTGATTATAGAAGTTTTTTACTCAATTTCTTCAATTGTATAATTTCTGTTTCCAAGTCCAATCTTCTCAAGCTCATCTATCTGACCGTAAGGATCTTTTCCCCAGATCTTTTCAAATAGATGTTTCCCTTCCCGGAGTTCCCTTCCTTCCGGGAGTGAACCGGGAAGTAGATTTTCAGCTTTTATGGCATCCAGAGAAGCCTTCTCTATTGCCACCAGATCACCAGAAGCCATAATCCCGATATCGGGAACCAGCGATGCCGTTGACATACCCCAGCAATCACAGAGCATAGTTATATTGAGCAGGACATTTATATAATACACACTATCCTTACTGAAGGTTTTTAATACCTCCTCCGTGGCTATTGCCAATCCTTTCTGAAAATCTATAAAACTCTTACCTGTAAAAGTAAGGGCATTATTTGGACACACTTCCACGCAATGCTGGCAGTATGTGCAGTCATGAAAAAATAACTCATATTTTCCCTCATCATTAAATTTATTTGCTTTATAC
>JABMRD010000089.1 GCA_013202875.1 Actinomycetota bacterium
AAGTTATGGTTGGTGGTGCGCCATTAAACCAGGAATATGCAGACTCCATAGGTGCTGATGGATATGCTTCTGACGCATCCGGTGCTGTTGATCTTGCCAGTGGGCTGCTTTCATAAGTAGAGGCTGGAAAAGCCATTAAATTCTATTTAATAGGGATATTAAGTTAGAAGTGTTTATCGGAAAAAAAGCACTTCTAACTTTTTTATCAGGTCGTTTTTCATAGAATATAAAATTCTGTTGAATAGTTTAAAAAATATATTACTGCCTGCTGTAAATATCCTGTCATTTGATAGCCAGGCTGCTTTTATTTATGGAAAAACAAAAGCAGGACTGGAAAATTCGGGTGATATAATCCCACATGACGATGTTCAGATCGCCTCTATTGCTATTGCTAATAATTTAACTCTGATAACCGGAAATATAAAGCATTTTATAAAAATACCCCAACTGAAAATCGAAGACTGGATAAATTAATTTAACCTAAGATTTCAGCTCTATAAACAGGTTTGACATTTCAATTGCGCTTAATGCTGCTTCCCAGCCCTTATTTCCTCTTTTAGTTCCAGCCCTCTCAATAGCCTGCTCAAGGCTGTCGGGAGTTATAACTCCAAATGAAACCGGGATATTAAAGTCCAGGCTGATCTTGGCTACCCCTTTTATAGTTTCGCTTGCAATATATTGATTGTGCGATGAATCTCCTTTTATAACTGCGCCAAGACATATAATGGCACTATATTTTTTTGACTCTGCCATTATCTTTACTGCTGACGGGATTTCAAATGCTCCAGGCACCCATGCTATATTGATATTATCATCTTCACATTGGTGTCTGTGCAGGCAGTCCAGTGCTCCGTCCAGCAGCTTTGAAGTTATGAAATCATTATACCTGCTTACCACTATTCCGAACTTTAGTTTTTTCGCGTCAAGTTTGCCTTCATATTTTTTCATGACTTCCCCCTCATATAATAAGATAATAAAATTTTACCGGTAAGATTTATTGTTCTAAAATCTATTAATATAACTAAATAAAGCTAAGCAGAAAGACAAATTATTTCTCCCCTTTCTATATTTTGGTCATAACATATGATTTAATTTGTTTTTTTTGGTTGACAGATATTTTTCATTATTCTTATTGGGAAGAATGGTTATGGACACCCTTTTAGTTATTTTTAGCCCATAGCCTTCCAGACCAACTATTTTTTTTGGGTTGTTGGTCATAAGATGTATGGTGGAGAGACCGAGATCAGAGAGTATCTGCGCCCCTATGCCGTAATCCCTCAGGTCGGCATCAAAGCCCAGGCGGAGATTTGCTTCTACTGTATCCAGGCCTTTTTCCTGGAGTTCATAAGCTTTCATTTTATTGCAGAGCCCTATCCCCCTTCCCTCCTGAGCCATATAGAGTAGTACTCCCGAGCCTTCTTCATTTATCTTTTTAAATGCGCTGTCCAGCTGCTCGCCACAGTCACACCTCAGAGACCCAAAGGTATCTCCTGTAAGACATTGTGAATGTACTCTGACAAGAATATCCTTTTTGCCTCTGACTCCCCCCCTGACAAAAGCAATATGAGATCCAGGTTCTATAAGAGACCTGTAGGTAATAGCCTTGAAATTACCCCATTTGGTGGGGAGGTTAACTTCGGCAACCTTTTCAATTAACTTTTCCTTTCTTTTTCTATATCTTATAAGTTCTTCAATGGTTATTATTTTAAGGTTGAATTTTTTTGTGATTTTTATCAGATCATGAAGATGTGCTACCTCGCCATCTTCACCGATTACCTCGCAAATAATCCCGGCAGGATATAAGCCTGCTATTTTTGCCAGATCTACTGCTGCTTCTGTATGGCCGGCCCTCGTAAGAATACCTCCGTTATGAGAACAAAGGGGGAAGATATGACCTGGCATAGATATATCTTCAGGCCTTGTATCGGGCCTGATAAGAGTTTTTATAGTCTTTACTCTATTACTGGCTGAAATACCACTGCCGCTTATCGATTTTGCATCTATGGATACAGCCAGGGCTCTCACATTGATGAGAGAGGTTTCGTTCTCATAACTTATCATAGGTATCTTTAGCTGGCCGAGTCTTTTTTGCTCACAGGGTAAAAATATTAAGCCCCGTGCATATGTTATGAAAAAATTTACTGATGCAGTAGTTACTTTTTCTGCTGCTTGGAAAAATACTCCTTCATTATGTAGAGACTTATCATCAACAATAATTATTATTTTTCCCTGTCTTGTGTCATCTATAGTATCCTCAATGGAACAAAAAGGGCCTTTATTTTTCTTATTTTGTAAATCCATATTTTTCCAGCTTCTCCTTAAGTATTTTGTCTTTTAATTCCTGTGAATTTATATTGCCAATCTGTCTAACCTGCAGGAAATTTACAATATAGCGGGCGAGCATATCTACTTCGATATTAACTATATCGCCTGGCTTCCTGCGGGACAGATTTGTATTTTCATAAGTGTAGGGAATGATAACCACGCTGAAGCTTTCACCTTTAACTTCAGATATGGTAAGGCTGATCCCATCTATAGCCATAGAGCCCTTTAGCGCTACAAAATTCCGAATATCAGAAGGCAGTTCCAGTTCAATCAAATAAGATCTGCCAATTCTGGATATTTTTAAAATTTTACCTGTGCAATCCACATGACCGCTTACGAAATGTCCTCCAAGTTTATCATGAGGGGTTAGCGGGTTTTCCAGGTTAACCATATCACCGGTATTAAGATACTTTAAAGAAGTTGTATTTAAAGTATTAAAGGAGATGTCACAGGTAAAATCTTCACTGCTCCGGCTTTTCACTGTAAGGCATATTCCATTTACTGATATAGAGTCACCTATATGTAAGTCCATTAAAATTTTAAGGCATTGAATTTCAATTTCCCTGTCTCTGCCTTTATCTATTATCTTTCTTATTTTACCGGTTTCTTTTATAAGTCCTGTAAACATAAAAACTCTCGTATGTAATTTTTTATCATTTTAAAGGATAGGAAGTAATGACAATATCACTGCCAATTCTTTTTATATTTTCAAATCTTAAATTTATAGAATCCTTTATTTTATTTATTCCAAGGTCTGTAAACATATTATAATCACTGTCTCCTCCTATAATTTTGGGAGCAAAATAAAAAATAAACTTATCAATCAAATTTCTTTTTAAAAAGGAGGTAATCAAAGCCGGGCCGCATTCTAAAAGTATGGAAGTTATTTCATATTTTTTATACAGAAGTTTAATTATTTTTAAGATATCCAGACCAGTGAATTCTACGATATTTTTATTAACCGGGAGTACATCAATATTATTTTCCTCCAGTTTTTTAATTTTACCTGTGAATTTGGATTTGTTTTTATCTTCTATAAAAACAATGGTTTTTACAAGGTTGGAAGTCTTTACAATATTGGAATCTAAATTGATTCTAAGATTGCTGTCAAGAATTACTCTGTAGAATTTTTGACTGCCATAGTTTTTATGGGAGTATTCAATGTTTTTTCTGGGGAAAAGATAGGGATTGTCATTTAAGACGGTATTTATTCCGGTCAATATACAACCGTATTCTTTTCTGAGAGCCTGTACCTGCATTCTTGATCTTTCCGATGTTATCCATCTGGAATCAGAAGATTTTGCAGCTAATTTGCCGTCAATGCTTGAAGCAATTTTACAGCAAATAAAAGGAATTCCTGTTTTGATTTGTTTAAAATAAACTTCATTCTGTTGTTCTATTTTATTCTTTAAAAGTCCGCTTTTTACTTTTATTCCAGCTTTTTTTAAAAATTCTATTCCCCTGCCATTAACTTTGGGATTGGGGTCAATACATCCAATAATTATTTCTTTTAGTTTATGCTTTACAATCTCATTAACACAGGGTGGTGTTTTTCCCTGAAATGTACACGGTTCGAGAGTTATGTACATTGTGGAGCTTTCCAGGGATTGGCTGGAATTATTTATCGCCTCTATTTCAGCATGGTGAAGCCCTGCCTGTCTGTGATAGCCTGATGATATGATCTTTCCATCTTTTACAATAATTACCCCAACCATAGGATTGGGGTTGGTATCTCCTCTTCCTCTCCCGGCAAGCCTTAGGGCAATCTCCATATATTTTCTATCTTCTTTGGTAAAATTATGGTTATCTTTTATATTACTCATTTTTTACATATATTTTGCTAAATAAAAAGCCACGGAGAAAATCCATGGCTCAAGTAATAAAAATAAGTCAAAAATTTTCTCTTATCCAGACTGTGACTGTCGGTCTTAGAATTTCACTAAGTCAGCCTGCTTTATCAGGCAGGGTTGCGGACTTTAACCGCCGGTAGGGAATTTCATCCATCCTCGAAAATTTATTAAAATTTATAAGTTTTCAAAAAATCTAAAAAATATATATAGAATATACTAAAATTAGATTAAAATGCCAAGTCTTTTCTAAAAAATGCTTTTTAGAAATACAGAGATTGGATATATTTACAATGAGACTTTTTTTAATATACTTCTTTAAATTAAATAATTTTAGAAATCACTTATGTTATAATCTATATTGTAACTAAAGACGAGATTAAGGAAAACTATGGTAAGTGAAAATAGCGGTATAAAAATTTGTGCCTCTATTCTAAATAGTAATTTTATAAATCTGGCGAGTGAGATTAAAAAAGTTGAAAATGCCGGAGTGGAAATGCTTCATATAGACGTTATGGATGGAAACTTTGTTCCAAACATAACTATTGGTCCCCCTATTATAGAATGCTTGAGAAAAAATACCGGACTTTTTTTGGATGTGCATCTTATGATTAAAAAGCCTGATAGACTTCTTGATAGTTTTATCGAAAGTGGAGCAGATCTGATAAATGTCCATGCCGAAGAATGCCCTCATCTGGACCGGACATTGAACTATATAAAACAGGCAGGTAAGAAAGCTGCAGTCGCATTAAATCCTTCAACACCTTTATGCTTCATAGAGAACGTCCTGGGACTTGTTGATATGGTATTGATTATGACGGTCAATCCTGGATTTGGTGGTCAGGAATTCATACATGATATGGTTTATAAGATTAAAAAGTTAAAGGTAATGATTGAAGATTACAGAAGATATTCCTCTAATGTAGAAAAATGTGTTGATATTCAAGTGGATGGAGGGATCAATATTGATACAGCCCCGATTGTTGCCGGAGCAGGGGCGAATGTATTGGTAATGGGCACAGCTATTTACGAGTCAGATAATCCTGCAGAATATATAAAGAAAGTAAGAGATAAAATATCAAGAGCAAAAACAGTATAGTTCACTGCATTATTCTAAAATATATTATTTAAAAATATCGGGAAAAAATTTATAAAAAAATACTTAATAAGGAAATAATTAAGGGAGGAGACGATAATGAAGAAAGTATTTTTATGGCTGCTTATTATAGCCATTGCTGCAGTATTTTCTTTAGCAGGTTGTAAAGCTGAAGCAGCTGAAGTAGTTGAAAAAGCGGTAACAGAGGAAGTAGCTGACATACCGGAAAATCCTCTTTACAAAGACGCAAGCGCGTCTATAGAAGATAGGGTGGAGGATCTGCTTTCACTGATGACTCTTGCGGAAAAAATCGGTCAGATGGCTCAAATAGATAGGATGTATGTAGGAGGCGATGTTATTTCCGAATATTATATTGGGTCAGTGCTTAGCGGTGGAGGTTCGGTTCCTTATGATAATACTCCCGAAGGATGGGCAGATATGTATGATGGTTTTCAGGAGGAAGCTCTTTCTACAAGATTGGGAATACCCATTATTTATGGAATAGATGCAATACACGGCCATAATAATCTGGTCGGAGCAACTATTTTTCCTCATAACATAGGTCTGGGAGCAACAAGCGATCCTGATTTGGTAAGATTGATTGCCCAGATAACGGCAATCGAAGTCGCTGCTACCGGCATGGATTGGACTTTTGGCCCCTGTATTACCGTTCCACAGGATGAACGCTGGGGTAGAACCTACGAAGGGTTCAGCGAGGACCCTGAACTGGTGGCGGAGCTGGGGAAGGCCGCAATTGAGGGTTATCAGGGTGATGACCTGGCAGATAGCAACACTATTCTTGCCTGCGCTAAACATTTTATAGGTGACGGCGGGACCAGTGGTGGTGTTGATAGAGGCGATACAATATGCTCGGAAGAATACCTTAGAGAAGCTTATATTTATCCATATATAAATGCTCTTGAGGTTCCGGTAGGGTCGATTATGGCTTCTTTCAACAGCTGGAATGGGGTTAAAATGCACAGCAATTCTTATCTTCTTACCGATGTGCTGAAGGAAGAGCTCGGCTTCGAGGGTTTTGTGGTTTCGGACTGGCAGGGGATAAATGAAATTGATGGATCAGCCAGGGAAGAAATGAGCAGGCTTGATATAGAAACTTCCATTAACGCGGGAATCGATATGGTTATGATACCTAATGACTATCGGGGTTTCATTAATATGCTTACCGAGCTTGTTAATCAAGGCAAAGTCAGCCAGTCAAGAATTGATGATGCTGTAAGAAGAATTCTTACAATAAAATTCAAGCTTGGACTGTTTGAGAACTCCTATGCCGATCGTAGTAATTTTGGTCTTGTTGGTTGTGAGGAACATCGCGAGATTGCAAGAGAAGCTGTTCGTGAATCTCTTGTACTCCTTAAAAATGAAGGTTCTCTACTTCCGCTTTCAAAGGACCTTGACAGTATCGTTGTTGCAGGAAGCAAAGCGGATGACATTGGAAGTCAGTGTGGTGGATGGACTATTACCTGGCAGGGTGCTGTAGGTGAAATCACAGAGGGTACATCAATTCTTGATGCAATAAAGGATACTGTTTCAAAGGATACCATAGTCACTTACTCCAGAAATGGTACAGAGGTACCACCGGATGCAGATGTTGCTATTGTGGTGATTGGAGAGAAACCCTATGCGGAATATAATGGAGATGATAAGGATTTATTACTTTATACACCGGATAAAGATACTATCAACAATATAAGAGATGCCGGTATTCCTGTAGTGGTAATTCTTATAAGCGGGCGTCCAATGATAATCACAGAAGAGATTGATAAATGGGATGCATTGATTGCAGCATGGCTTCCCGGAACTGAAGGGCAGGGAGTTGCAGATGTTATTTTTGGAGACAATGCGCCTACAGGCAAACTTTCATATACCTGGCCCAGATCAATCGAGCAATTACCCATTAATGATACAGATGGCTCGAAGGGTTCTCTCTTCCCGTTTGGTTTTGGTCTTACATATTAACAGTGTGCATAAATTAAGCAGCTGATATTGCTTCGGTTGGACAACTCTCTACTGCTTCTTCAATGCACTCTTCATCACTCTTTTCATAAGCATTCTTGATAACTTCTGCTATATCTTCATCCTCGTTTAATTTAAAAATATCCGGACATGTTTCTTCGCATAGACCGCATCCCGTGCAGAGATCTTTGTCTATATTTACTTCCATTGTGTTCCTTTCCACTTTTTAATTTATAAATATTCTTTATTCTTTAGTAATATTGTTATGTAATATACAAAATTTTTTTTTCTATTTCAACAAAAAAGTTTTTTATTTTTTTAAAAAAAACAATTGAGAATAGTGAGTTTATTGACTATTAAAAATAGGATTGCTATTATTTCCTGGTTAATCAAAGGGTATAATTTTTCTAAAAATTAGAAGACCAATAGTAATTATTTAATGGAAATTCTCATAAAAAATATATTGCCTGGAAAGTTTTACGGGAGAGATACATCAGAAGTAGCCAGGAATTTACTTGGTAAGGCACTGGTGAAATTTAGAGGACCGGAAATGGTTGGGGGAATAATTCTGGAAACGGAAGCTTATTTTGGCGAGGATGACCCTGCCAGTCATGCTTATGGTGGAAAGACGCCCAGAAGCGAGATAATGTTTGGAAAGCCAGGCATTGCCTATGTCTATATGTGTTATGGGATGTATTATCTATTAAATGTTGTAACTGAAAATGAAGGAAAACCTGGTGCGGTGTTAATAAGAGCTCTAAAACCTCTCTGGGGAATTGATATTATGAAAAAAAGAAGAAATGTCAATCTGGAGGGCAGGCTTACAGACGGACCGGGTAAATTAACCATAGCGCTGGGTATAGATATAGAAGATAATGGTGCTGACATTGTGAAGAGAGAAAAGGGGTTATATATATTTGATCACAAAAAAGGAAATAATAATTATAAAATAACTAGAACGAATAGGATAGGAATAAAGAAAGGCGAAGACAGGTTGCTCAGGTTTTTAATCCTCGATAGAGAAGTATAGATAGTAGAAATGTATATTTTTATAAATATATAAAATAATAGAATTTATGACTGACTTAAAAAATGCTTTATAATTATAATTATAGTTCTAAAAAATTATCAATGACTCTGTAAAAGTGCAGAGTAAATATTGCTGGGGTAATAGATATGATAGATTTTAAAAAATTAAACAGGTTACCGCATATTACTAAAAGGATGTATATAATTAAGAACATATGTGAATTAAAAAAGGTTGATTTAGAATATTTATTTGGCCTTTTTAATTTATACAACAATAAGAATAGTGGGAAATGGTTATGGCAGAAAGCAACCTTTACCGGAATGCTTAAAGATGCTTATGACAATTTTAATGTGGCTGTAGATGAAACTGTAAAGGATTTAAAGCAAGCTGATGAGAAAAAAACAAAAGAGCAGATAAAATCTGCTTCTAAAATATTCGATAAACTCATAGTTGGTTTGGAAATGAACTGCAATGTTAACCGGGAAAATGATTTTATTAATGTTAAAGGGTTTTTAGATAAAAATTTAAAAGGATTAATTAATGATAGTTTGAAAAGAATGGAATAGTATTTTAATCAGAGATTGGGTATTCCTCTCTGTATTTTTGGCCTTCCTCGTAGGTTACTTCCCCATAATAAGGTAAAATATCCGGATTGCTAAATTCTGAAGCAGCCTCGTATGTGCCGGCGCTGATCTCTATTTCATCAGACGTGGAGTTTTTTCCAACTATTATTATTTTACATTCAGGTCCCTTTAGATATACAGTTAAATCAAATTCGGTGTTATTTTCAATTATGAGTATGCTCTTTTCAGGACCCCAAAATTTACGCCAGGGAACGGGTTGCTCAAATAAATTATAAGTTGAAGAAGCTATCAGTTTTAATTTTGAATCAATCAGTAGAGGATTAATTTCTTCCTCTAGTTCTGTGTTATATTCAACAATTATTTCATAAAGGAACGATGCTTTTTTATAACTACCGGAATTATATTTATCCCTGGCAATACTTTTAAGGGTATTGGGTGGTATATTGTAGAACACCCCTCTTTTCTCATAATCTGAAATATTATTATAGTTATTATTCTGGACTCCCAGGTCTAAAATTTTTAGAAATTCTTCAACACTTTCTGCATAATTAAGATTACTTGCAAGTTCTGTTGCTTTATCAATGTAGGTATTAAATAAAAGATCACCAGCATCATCGAAATATTCACTATCATTATAGTTATTAATTATATTCTCAAGAGCTTCTATGGATTTATCCCAGTTTCCGGTTTTATCGAAATTCAATGCTGCCTCATATAAATATTCAGGGATATTATATATGGCAATAAAAGCTTCATTTGTATCAGGAAAGTTACTTTTAATATCTTCAAGCACTTCAACTGCATTTAAATAACTTTCGGCGGACTGGCTATATTTTTCATTTTTATAATAATCCTCCGCTAGTTTTGAGTAACAATCTTCGAAAATCTCTTTTATTTCCAGATCATTATCACTAACTATTTCTGAATCTATTGCTTTTTTAAAACTGTCAATTGCTTCCATATAGTTACCGTTTGAGTAGTAAGTATATGAAATTTTTTCCAGTGCATTATCTGCAAGCTTGCTGTTGGGGTAATTATTTAGAAGTGTATTATAATAATCTATTGATTGGGAATAGTCTTTATTGCCAAAACTTTTTTCTGCTTTATTTTTCAGAGCAGATGGACCAAAAAAATTTGATAGTATTAACCATGTAAGAGAAAGTATAAAGAATACAACAAAGAATGAACTTCCTCTGGTTCTCCTTGTAAAATTAAATATCGTAAGTAGAAGGCTTATTATGATTGCTGGCATACAGACAAATGGTAACATATCCCAGAAATTTCCTTTGTCCATAAAAAAGAGGTACGCCATACCTATAGTGATTAATATAAATAAAATTATAAAGAAAATTGAACCAGGACCAATTCTATATTTTCTTCTATATGTATACATAGTTTTAGATTAGTAGTAATGAATTTTTAAATATTAGCATAAAAATTGATTATTAAAAATAAAAGTTATAATACATAAAATAAGTATAATTATAAAATTTAATATTTATGTATGGATATGTATATATATGTGTGTGTTAAAGGTCCTACATGAGTGGATATGAGTGTATGAAGATGTATATAATTTATTAATTTTTAAGTTTTTTTAAGCTCCATTATTAAAGTGTCCCAGTATTTTCCATTATAAAGATGATTTTTCTTCTGGGTCTGAATCAGCTTAAATCTACATTTTTTATATACTTTTATTGCCCGGTGGTTATATTTGTAAACATTTAATTTAATACTTTTAAGATCCAGCTCAAACATTGCAAATTTTGTAACATTCATTATTGTGTCAGAGCCGTAACCTTTATTCCAGTAACCTTTCTCACCAATTACAATACCCAGCTCACAGTCACCTTTTCCCCAGTTGATTTTGTGCAGGGCACAATTGCCAATATGAAGATTTGTATTTATATCTTCGATAGCAAAGACTATATCATTCCTGGAACTTTGAATACATTTAAACCATTTAAGTTCCTGCTCTTCTGTATAGTCGCGAAAGTTCTGGCTCAAATACATATTGACAGAAGGGTTCTTTAACCAGGCCAAAGATCTTTTTAAATCACCTTTTTCCAGTACTCTCAGGATTATTTTTTTACCAATAATTTTTTTTACAGGGTAATTATTTAAATTTTTCTTTCCAGACAAGTTATTTATTGCCTTTTATTTTTTACCTAACCTATTTATAAATACTTCTATAAGATCAATAGGAACCGGGAATATAATGGTTGAATTCTGCTCTGTTGCTATTTCTTTTAGGGTCTGAAGGAACCTGAGCTGTACAGAAACCGGATATTTACTCAACACCCTTGCGGCATCCGCTAATTTTTCAGAGGCCTGGAATTCTCCTTCGGCATTTATTATTTTTGCCCTTCTCTCTCTTTCAGCTTCAGCCTGTCTTGCAAATGCCCTTTGTATGGTTTGAGGAAGCTCAACATCTTTAATTTCAACGATTGAAACTTTTATTCCCCAGGGATCTGTCTGCCCGTCTATTATTTTTTGAAGCTCCTGGTTGATTTTATCTCTCCTGGCAAGCAGGTCGTCTAATTCCGCCTGACCAAGCACACTTCTTAGCGTGGTTTGAGCTATTTGTGATGTTGCTACAATATATCTTTCTATTTTTACCACGCTTTTTGCGGGATCCATTACTCTGAAATATATTACTGCATTTACTTTTACCGGTACATTATCTCTGGTAATAATATCCTGCGGCGGCACATCCATTGTGACAGTTCTTAAGTCAACCTTAATCATTTTATCCACAAACGGAATTATCAGGAATATGCCAGGCCCTTTTGTTCCACCCAGTCTTCCAAATCTAAATATTACACCCCTTTCATATTCTCTTAAAATCTTAACAGCTGAAAGCAATAATATTAAGACAATAATTATACCGAATATTATTGCTACTGTTGGACCTACTAACATCTTGACCTCCTTTTTTGTTTTAATTGTTTTGTTTATTTAATATTTTTACCATTAAAGTCAGATTTTTTAAAGATATTATTTTAACTTCCTGGCCTTTTTTAATTTTTTTTCCATCCTCAGATACTGCCTTCCAGATTTCCCCGTATACTTTAACCAGACCCTGTGGATTTAAGTCCTGGCAGACCACTGCTGTTTCTCCAGTAATTCCTGCTTCACCGGTAACGGGTTTTTGCCTGTGAACTTTATAAACTGCCCTTATTACAATAATTAAAAAACCGGATACTATAACTGAAGCGCTGATTATCAGACTTGTAGCTATTTTAAGATAAGGAGCATCAGTGTCAATCAGTAAAAAGGATCCTATAAGAAGTGAAACTGCGCCTGCTATTGAAAGTATTCCACCCAGGCCAAGCGCTATATCCAGAATGAATAAAATTATGGCTAAAATTATTAGAGCCAGTCCGGCATAGTTTATGGGAAGAATGCTAAATGCATAAAACCCCAGGATTAGAAATAAGACACCGATTGCTCCTGAAATTCCCAATCCTGGTTGGGAGAATTCATAGATTATTCCAAATATACCTATAATAAATAATATATAGGCAATATTCGGATTTACTATAATATGAAGAAACCTGGAAATAAAACTCATTTCAATTTTTTCAGTTCTGGCAATATTTGCGTTTATAAGGAAAGATTTACCTGATTTCTCAATGACTCTGCCGTCTATTTTTTCGAGCAAGTCTTCTATATTTAAAGCAGTAAGGTCTATTACTTCAAGCTCTAATGCTTCGGCGGCTGTAATAGAAACACTTTTCCTTACTGCCTTTTCTGCCCAATCAGCGTTCCGGCCTCTGGATTCGGCAAGGCTTTTTATAAAAGAGACTGAGTCATTGGTTACTTTCTCCAGCATATCCCCGGATATTTGTTGTTCTCCACCCAGGTTTACCGGATGAGCGGCTCCTATATTGGTAGAAGGTCCCATAGCGGCCAGATCGCTGGAATAAGTTATAAATACCCCGGCGGAAGCTGCCCTGGCACCTTCAGGATAAACAAATACTATAACTGGAATATTTGTATTCAGGATATCAATTATTATTTCTCTCATAGATGCTTCAAGTCCTCCTGGAGTATCCATTAATATAATAAGACCGTAACCGGAATCAAGTGATTTTTTCAGGCATTTTCTTAAGTGATTGGATATAGGGGGATCTATTATGTCTTTAATCTCACATATATAGAAATTAGTTATTTCTGTATAATTTATTTTGTTATTACTGCTTTTATTATCAGGCGCAGGGCTGCTGGTTGACCCTATTAAAAGAAACGAGCTGATAAATAGCAAAATAATCAGAAATTTAACAATATTTATTTGTTTAAAAGTCGAGCAGTTCATTTTTATTTTATCCAGGTTGTTTAAAGACTTTTTTACCTTATCATTATACTACAAAGCGTTAGAAAATATTCAGGGTGTTTTCTGTAAGATTTTAAAATCTGATTAAAGTTTATATATAAACTTTTATTGCAGAAACAGGGCAGCAATCCAGGCATAACTCGCATAAAATACATTTGTCTTTATTGAATTTTAATTTAAAACTTTTACTGTCAAGGATAAGGGCCTGAGTGATGCATATAGAGGTACAGACGCCACAATCCACACACTGGTTTCTATCTATTATTATATCTTTTGCCGCTTCCTGAACGGAAACTCCGGTATCTGTAAGATATTCAATTGACTGGTCAATTTGAGCCTTATCTCCCCTGAGCTCGATTAGCATTTTACCCTCCATATTAGGAGTTATTTCAGCCCTGAGTATATTGAATTCAAGATTAAATTCTTTTACCAGTTTATATGTAATTGGCTTTGTGACAATATTTTCCGGAAAACTTAAGACCAATTTTCTTTTTATCATCAGAGCTCCTCCTTACTGAGTATATCAAGACTTGAGTATTTCTCCTCAGGGGGCAGGGGGGCCACACTGGCAGTTAAATAAAATTTACCATTTTCAATTTCTTTTTTAAGCACATTGGATATTTCCAATGCTCTGGGATAGCTTGAAATTGAGCCGGTCTGAACAAATTTGCCATTAATTTTTATTTTTCCGCTTCTGAGCTGCTTGTAATTGACCTTTCCATAAGAAGGTTTATTTCTTCTTTGAACAGAATAGTCAAAAATTTCAGTATATATATCCCCATCTTTAATTTTTAAGAATTCTACCATTTCTTCATCAATCACCGGGATAGGAATACCAATACCCATAAATATAGTAACACCATAGTTGTGAAAAGTGCATGCTTTTAGGTATTGGGGTGACATCTCTTTTAAATTGCCTATAAGGGCGAGACTCCCGGCCGGACCACATGGAGTCCCATTTGCCAGTCTCTCTTTGCCTGGATTATGCTGGGTACCGTACCAGGAGACGTAACCCTGACTGCCTCCAAAGAAGATTCTTGTACCTATCCCAATAGTCCTGTAATAAGGGTCATTTAGAAGTGGGCTGAGCTGGCCTGCGCTACAGTAATTGGCATTACCAAAATTAGGCAATAACTTTCCCATATAAGTATAAATTGTCCTGTTAGAAGAGTTGGTAGCTACTGCATAATTCTGGTAAGCGTTTCTGGGATTGAAAAGATAAGCCTGGTTTATTGTATCCCTGGTTATGTAAGTTTCAATTTCTCTTCTGGGATAACAATCAGTACCATATGATGTCGCTCTTAGTTTTACCGGTTTTCCTAAAACTAAATCTTCAATTACATATGCTCCGCCGTAATTCATTCCTTCTGTCTCTGAAAGTTCCGTAGCACCGATATATACATCTACAGCAGCTATTCCGGCATATGCAGGTACATCATTTAACCACACTTTTGTCATTTTTATAGGGGGATCCGGGTGACCGAAATTTATGAATGCTCCAGAGGAACACATAGGTCCAAAAGTTGCAGTTGTCACCACATCTACTTCTTTGGCTGCTTTTTTTGTTCCTTTTTCTTTTACATAATCAATTATTTCTTCAGCGTTTAGCACTACAACTTTTCGGCTTTTTATTTTTTCATTTATTTCTTCAATTGTTTTTGCCATGATATTTAGGTCCTGATTTAGATTTAATAAATTATAATACTCCAATATTGATATTTTGCCAATAATCATTTGGTTCAAGAATAGATTTTTACCTGGCTATATAATATAATTTTTAAAAAAGTTACCGGAACCGGTCACTTAAAATTATTAAATAATTTAATTTTGTAGATGATCCAGTATTTTTTTATGGAAAGGTAGTTATAACAAATTGATGAATCCAAAATTTAGAAATCCGCTTGTTTTAAGTATTGTTGCAACTGTTTTTTTAATACCGGTTCTTATCCTGACAATGTATATATTTGATTCGGTTAATTGGATAATGTTAATAGTTACCGCTGTTATTTATTTGGTGATTATTTTTTTGGTTTTTTTATATTACGGAAGTTTTGGGAAAAAATAACTCATAAGCAATGACAAAAAGTTATGATATAAATATTGAGAGGCTGCTTGCCGGCAAGCTTGATCTGGATAGAAGTATATATAGAAACAGGGTTAAATATAAAGAGAAATATAATTGGAGGATTATATACAAATATAGTGATCTTTTGGTTAGTTGCGATAGAAATATCATTCCTAAACTTGAGAGATTAATTAAGGGAATTTACTATCTGCTTGAATCCTGTATAAAGGAAAATCCATCCCTTCAAAAAAGTTTATCCCCCTTAAAAATTAAGCCCGAGTATCCTCCTGTAATAAAAAAAATGTGCCGGAAGGCGGCTATTTTTAATGTAGGCCCAATGGCTACTGTTGCCGGTGCGGTATGTGACTATCTTGCTTCAGGTTTGGATAGATACTGCAGCCGCTTAATAATAGAAAATGGTGGTGATGTTTTTATAAAGAGCAATAAAGATATAGAGGTCGGTGTATATCTTAAGAACAAGCATTTTGAAGATAAGATATATTTAAAAATAAAAGCGGCCGGCACTCCTTGCGGGCTTTGTTCTTCATCGGGAAGTTTTGGTCATTCACTTAGCATGGGGAGTAGTGATTTAGTGGTTGTTCTGGCAAAATCTACTATTAGTGCAGATGGTGCAGCTACTTCAATTGCAAATAATATTAGAGGACCTGAAGATATTTCTAAAACTATAAGCAGTTATAAAAATATAAAAGATATAGCAGGCATTTTAATTGTAAAAGATGATAAGCTGGGTGTCTGGGGGAATATTGAGTTTATAAATAATTAAATCTTTTTAGCTTTCCGGGCATCATCAATATCTTTTATTTCATCTTTTGATTTAAAAATATCAGCATTTGAACCTATCCGGCTTTCTCCTTTGAACAGTCCTCCTTTAGCTATTATCAGGAGAGTATCTTTCTGAGTTAAGTTTCCAATAAATTTTCCTGTCGTGGTAATTTCAACTTCTCCAGATGCTATCATATCTCCTTTATATGTACCGGCTATTACTGCATCTTTGGTTATAATATTAGCTTCTACTTTTCCTTCTTTTCCAATTATAATATCTTTTTCTATTGTAATTTCGCCATTGACTGCACCGTCAATTCTTGCTGAACCAGGGCAGTTAATTTTCCCTTCTACTTTAACCCCCTCGGCAATAATAGTAATATTTTTTGAGCCTTTTACTTCGGTACTTTTTCTTAACAGCATACTTTTACCTCCTTTAAAATTTGCTACTTTTGTAATTATAAATTTTGAATTGCAAGTATTTTTTGCAAGCTATTATAACACTTTTTAGCCAAAATTAATGATAATTTTTTCACTTTAAATTTTATCTATAAAAATATAGAATGATATTAAATTATAAACTAACCTTATAGAGGGATGAAAAGCAAAAATTTATTTACATATGTTTTTATATTAATCTTAATTCTACTAGCTATATCAGTAGCCACTGTTTCATGCCAGATTGCCGGGTATGGTGAGAAAGATATTTCTGAGACCGGAGAAGCCGGGGATATGAATGAGGCCGGTAGCCAGCTTCAGGAGCAAGCAGGAGAAGAATCTGAAGATGAAGCGGAGGAAATTACTACAGTAAATCTCTGGATCAGTGACCTTATTCCGGAATATATAAGCATAGAAGTCAGAAATAAGTTAAGCAAAGTTTTTGATGAAATAATAATTGCAGATGAGAAAGAGAATTCTGATGTATGGGTTGAAATTGATATTAGTAGCAAGGAATCAGAAATAAGATGGGTTTTGGTGCCGGTGGTTTCATTTTTCAGAAGTTTTGACGGTATATCATATGAGAATATAAAAGAATTCTGGGCCGGGAATAAGGAGGTTTTAAATTATATATCAGTTGATGGCTCTGAACCCGAACTTATTTTAACTGAAGAAGTTTTTAACGTGCTCAAAAAGATTTTTGGACAGAAAGAAAATGAAAATATAAAAATAATGAGCACAGAAGAGCTTTCATTAAATATTGGAAAAAATAATAGTTTTTCAATTATCCCTTTTGATAATATCGAAAAAAAATATAAGGTACTCAATTTAGATGAGATGTCTGTTTTTGATAAAGATTTAGACATTAATAATTATCCGCTGGCCCTGAGTGTAAGTCTGGGGAGTAATAACCCTGACTTTGAAAGCAGAATAGCTGAAAGTTTTTCTGGAGTTTCAATCACCAACAGGGATACGGAAAAGCTTACGTCAGTTATTATGACCGGGGTAACAGCAATAGTCAGGCAGGTGGCAAGAAAAATAGAAAGCGATGGAGTTTTATCTCCTGGCAAAGAGATTGCGGAGGTGCTGAAAGACGCAGATATTACTCATATAAGTAATGAACTGCCTTTTGTGGAGGGCTGCGACGGAACAAGACCCAGGGGTTTAGTTTTCTGCAGCAGTCCTGAATATATAGAACTACTCAGGTATGTTGGAACTGATATAATTGAACTTACCGGAAATCATATGAATGACTACGGTCATGAATGGATGAACTATACCCTGGATATGTATTATGAAGAGGGCTGGCCCTATTTTGGTGGGGGAAGAAATCTTGAGGATTCATATGAGCCGGCTACTTTTGAGATAGGGAGTAACAAAATAGCATTTCTCGGAGCTAATACTTTTGGCCCTGCCAGTAATTGGGCCACAGAAGATACTCCAGGTTCGGCACGTATAAATGTGTGGGGTGAAGTAGAAAAAGAAGAAGATATGAGAAAGTTTGAAGGGATAATAGAGGAGTTAAAGAAAGAAGGTTATATAGTAATATTTACTTTTCAGTATGAGGAAACTTACAGCTATACCCCTACTGAGGTTCAGATTGCTGATTTTAGAAGAATTATTGATGCTGGAGCTGATATAGTAAGTGGTAGTCAGTCTCATTATCCCATGGGAGTTGAATTTAGAGGTGATGGCTTTATAAACTACGGACTGGGTAATTTATTTTTTGGGCAACAGTTGGATATTCTGGGAAATAATCCCGGAATAATCGCAAAACACATATTCTATAAGGGTAAGCATATAAATACTATTTTAATTACCACCATGCTTAATGACTTTAGCCAGCCGAGACGCACCACTCCTGAAGAGAGGATAGAACTTTTAAAATCTATTTTTACCGGCAGCATAAGATAATAATATATTTATGGTTAAAGAAATAATTGATGAAAACCTGGGAAATTTGAAAGAGTGTGCAGTGATTACTGATAGCGCATCAGATATATCAAAAGAATTTGCAAAAAAATACGATATAAATGTTGTTTCTATTTATATTCATTACAATGGCAAGGAATTTAAAGATGGTATAGACATTGACTCCAGCCAGATTTATACTCTTCAGAAAGAAAAGAAAGCGATATTTACTTCTTCTTCTCCTTCGCCTCATGATTTTGTACTGGTTTATGAAAAACTGCTTAAGGAGTATAAAAAAATATTTTCCATTCACATAAGTTCAAAATTATCTGCTGTTATAAAATCAGCAAGGATTGCCAGAAGTTTAATTAAAGCTGAAAAAAGAATAAAAATATTTGATTCATTATCCGGTGCCATGGGTACAGGATTTATGGTTCTAACGGCAGCTAAAGCTATTGTGAAAAAATATTCCTATAACAAAATATTGTATTTGCTTAATTTTTTAAGGGACAATACTAAATTGTATGGCACTATAGACACCTTAAAATATTTAAGAAGAAGTGGAAGAGTTCCAGCAATTGCAAGTTTGATGTCAAGAATTCTAAAAATAAAGCCTCTCCTGGGAATAAAAAATGGAATAGTGGAAATGATAGGGATTGCAGTCACCAGATATGGCTCACTTATAGAAATAACCAGAAGAGCCATAAGAGATTTTAAAAAAGAGAGGTGGGTAATAGTTTCAATAATCCATACGCTCTCTCTGAGAGAGTCTGAGAAAATTATGAAAAAGATCCAGTCTTCTTTAAACTGTGTGGATACAATTATTACAGAATGCACCCCGGTTATTGGTGCCCATACCGGGCCCGGCTTAATCGGTGTAATTATAAGTAAATTAAACCGCGATATTGCTGATTTATTTATCTGACCGGTGTTTTTCTAAATCTTTTTCCCCGAATACTATGGCAGAGAAAATAAAAATTTCTGTAGTCTCTTGCTTGTAACAATTTTTGATCAGGCCAGCCTTACAACAGGTCTGTTCCAAAAATTGAATCCTATTCCATTTGTAATCTGTTGCCACCTGTGGCAGAAGCAGGCCCTGATAAAAACCTTCCTTTATAAATAATCCATGTTTTCCCACTTCTATTTCTTCTAAATTATTTATTCTTTTTAAAGGAGACAGTACAGAAATTTCGATATTAACACTTTTAAGCTCCCAGGGGGAAACTGAAGGGAATCTCGGGTCTCTTAAAGCTGACTCTATGGCCATATTTCTTATGGTTTCCCAGAGAGGTATTTCAGCGGTTATATTGCCTATGCATCCTCTTAAATTGCCATCAGTATGTAAGGTCACAAAGGCGCCGCACATAGTATTAAGTATAGCGTCATCTATTTTATATTCAGGAACCATACTACCATTGACTGTACTGGCAATTGATTCCCTGGCTATTTTAATAAGTGTTTTTTTATGCTCCAGAGTAAGTTCAATATTTTCCATATTTTGTCACCTTTTTAAATAATATTTTTGAAACCAATGATTATTATTTTTTATAAAATGCCGCAGACAGGTAGCCTACCACTGCACCCCTGTCACCTGAAACATCTCCGGAATTCTTATAATTTAAAATTTTAGAACTGTTTGCATCCATAATTTTTGAAGCAATCATAGCAGAAATTACCGGACCGCCACCGCACATTTCGGCATTATTCCTGAGAAATTCTAACATCAGTTTTTCAGGATCAAAATTATTTACTAACTCTTCTACTTTTTTATCTAAAGTGACAGCAATGTCATAAGGGTGATAATGTGATAGATCTGTGCTTGCAACAATTAATATGTTTTCATTTTTAAAAAGGTTTCCTATGGCGTTTCCCAGCTTTTTTATGTTCTGGCTGTTTTGCTGGCCTATTACTATGGGGACTATTTTTATATCTTCAAATAAAACCTGCAAGAATGGAAGTTGAACCTCAAGGCTGTGTTCATCTCTATGACCGTGTGCTGACAATTCTATAGCGGAGCTTTTATCTGCAAGAATTTTGACCCTTTCTTTATCAATATATACCAATCCCAAGGGGGTTCTGTAAGCGTCTCCATTATAAATAGAAATAAAGTCAAAATATTCTGAGTGGGAAGGTGCTATTATAAAAATACTGTCAAATTTTTTTCCAGCTATTTGTCTGTAGGAGTATGCTGCAGTCTGACCGGAATAAATATATCCGGCATGGGGACATACAATTGCTTTAATGTTTTCTATATCTGAAGATTCTGTATTATCGAGAAATTCATTTATTTGTCCGCGGAGTATATCCGGGTCACCGGGATAGAAACTCCCATCTGCTATACTTTCTCTGATAATCTTATCTGTTACCATATGATAGTCCTCCTGAAGTCTTATTTTCTAATAAAGAATCTGATAACTATATTTAAAATTATGGTAAGAACAATACTTAAAATTATGCTTGAGACAATTGGAAAATAGAAAGTAAAATTTTCCCAAGATTGCTAAAGTTTACGAAATTCATTACATTATATAATTATATTTAAATTATTTTTTTTTTAAAGTAACATTATTTTATATTATAAAAAATCTAAAAATCTAAAAATTATCATTGACATATATAGTTTGATGTGGTAATTTATTGGAATCGATAACAGAAAATTATCGAGTATATAAGTGGTAAATTAGGACAATACTTGCATCTTTATTAAAAAATTATGGTATCGATGTTAAAAAAATCAAAAAAAAACGGCTTCAAAAAGATAACAATTAAAGAGATAGCAGAACTGGCTGGAGTTTCCAGGACCACAGTGTCAAGGGTTCTTTCAGGCAGTGATTTTGTAAATAAGAATACAAGAGACAGGGTTTTGGAGATTATTGAGGAAAAAGAATATAAACCAAGCATTATAGCCCAAAGTCTAAGGACTAACAGAACCAGAACCATAGGTTTGGTTTTGGCGGATATAGAGAATCCATTCTACTCCAGAGTCGCTAAAGGAGTTATCGATGCAGCAGAAGCAAAAAACTACAATGTAATATTATGCAACTCTAATAATGACATAAATCTTGAGGAGAGGGATATAAGAACATTGACAGAAAGAGGAGTAGATGGTTTTCTTCTTACAACTGTAGAGTTAAAAATGAAAACAATTGAGAATCTTAGAGATAAAGGATTCCCCTTTATGTTGATAGACTGCAAACTAGATATTCCGGGTGTAAATTATGTTGTTAATGACGACTATTATGGGGCAGAGTTGGCTACGGAGTATCTTATTAATCTTGGTCATAAAAAAATATTTTTTCTTGGCAATAGAAAGTTACTTAGCTTGAGAGAGAGATTCAGGGGATTTAAGGATACACTTAAGCGTTATGAAATTAATAATACCGGTAATTTTGTACCGACGAAATTTATTAAGACAGGCGGCATATATGATATTGAAGGTATAATAAGATATCTATTAAGCAGACAAGAAAATATTACTGCTATATTTGCAGGGAATGACTATTTGGCTGTTAAATCAATTGAAGCAATTAATAACAATGGTTTAAAAGTACCTGAGGATATTTCGGTTATTGGATATGACAATATTAAGATCTCATCTATGATCAAAGTCCCCCTTACTACAATCAGGCAGCCTAAGTATTTGCTGGGCAAATTAGCTGCAGAACAGTTATTGGAGATATTGGAAAATAAGTCTGATAGGAAAGCAAGACGAGTTATTTTAAGACCGGAATTAGTCATCAGGCAATCCTGTAAAAAAATTAGTAATTCATAAGTTAGGGGAAAGGAGGTGCAAATCAACTAATTGTTGAAATAAAAAATTCTAGGAGGTGGTAAAAAAGAAAAGAATGAGCCAATTTAAAAGAAAGGAGATTTGTCTATCTTTCAAGCACTTACAAGTTGGCCAAAAGTGAACAAATCTCAAAGGTAATTTTATTAAAATCTGTTTTAAAAGTAAAACAGGAAAGGATATAAAAATGAAAAAATCATTATTATGGATAGTAGTATTGCTATTAAGTATAGCAATGGTTACGGCTTTCTCATTATTCGGCTGTAAAGTAGCTGAAGAGGAAGTAGTAGCTGAAGAGGAAGTAGTAGCTGAAGAGGAAGCAGTAGCTGAAGAGGAAGCAGTAGCTGAAGAGGAAGCAGTTGAAGAAGTATTCACCATGTTATTTGTACCGGGTATTGCTGATCCTTTTTATTACACTATGGAAAAGGGTATGCAGGCTAAGGCAGACGAACTTGGTGTAAACCTTATAGTAGCAGAATATCCAAAATCATGGGGCCCGGAGGCACAGGTTCCAATTCTTGAAGCAGCCGCAGCAGCGGGTGGAATAGATCTTATTATTACAGCTCCAACTTCTACAGATGCACTTATTGCACCCCTTAAAAATTTATATGATAAGGGCATTGCAATAATAACGGTAGATTGCTTTCTTGGCGATGGTGATTATTCAGTAGAGAGCAATTACTCATTCCCGCTTTCCTATATTGGAACAGACAATAAATTAGGCGGACTGGAAGTTGCTAGAAATCTTGCAGAGCTGATGGGTGAAAAAGGAAAAGTCTTTTTAATGAACACCAATCCTGATACATCATCTGTTGTTGCCAGGGGCGAAGGTTTTACAGAAGGAATAGCTGAATTCCCGGATATGACCCTAGTTGGTGAAGACTGGTGTCTTGATGACCAGCAGAAGGCACAGCAGATCGTAACGGCAGCACTTCAGAAAGACCCGGATATCACAGGTGTCTTTGGAGTAAATGTGTTCAGCGCTCAGGGCGCTTATCAGGCTGTTGTAAATGCAGGTCTTACCGGTGCTGTTAAGATTGCTACATGGGATGCGACTCAGGATTTGATCAATGCATTAAAAGATGGCACGGTTGATATGATACTAGCACAAAAACCAGGAGAAATGGGTTCTCTTTGCGTTGAATGGGGTTTAAAATACCTGAGAGACGGAACAGAGGTTCCTAAAAAAGTCATACCAGGATTTGAATTCTTTACAAAAGAGAATGTAGATGATCCAGACATGCAGCAGTTCATTTATACTAAATAGGGGATCATAATTGTAGCATATCATTGGTATGTAATTTAAAAATACAGAGGGTTAATATTTATATTAACCCTCTGTATTTAAGTTTTAACAAAGCAGGGGAATTAATTGAATAACAATAAAAATTCAACATTAAGCGTGAGTCAAAGGCTTCAAAGTATATTGGCAAAAAACTGGGCAATATTATTCACTTTGATTATAATTTTAATATTCAGCTTTACTGGAAAAAGATTTTTCCAATTGGCAAATTTTCAGAATATATTACATCTTTCCACAATCTATCTACTTCTCACAGCATCAGAGACATTTGTAATAATCACTGGAGGCATTGACCTATCTGTTGGATTTGTGATGGGATTATCTTCAGTTCTGAGTGCAAAAATAATTGAGCTACTGCATGCTGCTAATTTCCCCCCTGCGTTGAGCATTTCAATTGGCAGCATTGTTGCACTTATTGTATGCATTATTCCGGGACTTATCAATGGAGTACTGATAACAAAGTATAAAGTCCCGCCTTTTATTGCAACCCTTGGTATGATGGGAATAGCCAACGGTATGGCCCTCATAATAAGTGAAGGATTTCCTGTGGCATATTTGCCTCGAGTCCTTCCTAATATAGGTAATAGCTATCTGATTTATATACTCCCTGGCAAAGCTATCAGTTTTTTCAGTAAGCCCAAAGGAATAGCCGGGGAAGAGATAAAAGAGCTCATCAGGATAATTCCAAACTCACTTATATTTATTTCTATTATTATTTTTATTTTATGGCACATATTAAAGAATACAAAATTTGGACAGCATACATATGCAATTGGTGGCAGTATGGATGCTGCAGTCAGAGCTGGAATCAATACAAACAAGCATCTCATAATTATATATGTTTTATCCTCTTTTTTGGCAGGGCTTGCTGGGGTTTTTTATGTGTTCCAGACAGGTATTGGAATTTATACGTCATTCGGTGCAATGTATGAACTATTAGCAATTGCGGGTGTTGTAATAGGAGGGGCAAGTCTTATGGGCGGCAAGGGCGGAATAATTGGGTCTGTAATTGGCGTGTTTCTCTTAGGTGTAATTGAAAATGGGCTTCATTTATCAGGCGTGGACCCATTTTTCAGATATATCGCAGTTGGTCTGATCCTGATAGTTGCTGTAATTATTGACCAATCATTTCCAGATTTGTTATAGAGAGGAAGTATTTAATGAGTAATATGGTAACTCAAAGAAATGGCATACATAGATTCTTTTTACAATTGGGAAGTAAATGGGCAATTATTTTCCTTATTTTAGGAGCTATACTATTCAGTATTATTTCACCAGGATTCTTATCTTTTAATGGCATTCAAGTAATTCTAATTAATAGCCCATTTATTCTTCTTCTAGCCCTGGCAGAGACATTTGTCATAATCACAGGCGGCATTGACCTATCTGTTGGATTTGTAATGGGATTTGCAAGCGTAGTATCAGCAAAATTGATTGCCTTACTTGTTGTAATGGGCATGAACGATTTATTCAGTATAATTACTGGAATAGTTATAACTTTGTTCATAGGAATAATACCAGGATTTGTAAATGGAATACTTGTAGCCCGATTAAAAGTACCGCCATTTATTGCTACATTTTCTATGCTTGGCATAACCCATGGTGTTTCTGAACTATTAATAAAAGGTGTAGTGGCAAAAAATTTGCCTGTACTTGCAGGTAAAATTGGAAATGGGAGTTTAATTTATATAGTTCCAGGCAAGACTGTATCATTTTTTATAAAACCCCTAATACAGCGGGGCGGAAACTTGATCGAGATACTTCCCACTGTGTTTGTAATCCCATTTATATTTATATTAATTTTTGCATTCATATTAAAAAGAACTAAATTTGGACAGCATACCTATGCAATTGGCGGAAATGTTGATGCTGCAATCAGGGCCGGTATCAATGTAAAGAATCACCTAATAAAAATCTATATGCTATCATCTCTTTTTGCTACAATTGCAGGTATATTATATGTGCTTAGATATATAACTGGAAAGGCAGATGCTGGTACAGGGTTTTTGCTTGATGGTATTGTTGCAGTCGTAATAGGAGGCGCAAGCCTTTATGGTGGTATTGGTTCGGTATGGAAGACTATAATAGGATGTTTTATTATATTAGTACTGGAAAATGGACTACGCATGTTGGGTTTCCCGACTTTTTATAAATATATACTTGTAGGTATAGTTTTAATTTTTGCAGTACTGGTTGATAAATTATTCCCTGAATTAATTCATAAGGAGAACTAAAGGAATGGAATACCTGCTTGAAGTAAAGAATTTGACTAAGAGATTCGGCGGACTTGTAGCAGTAAATAATGTGAGTATGGGAGTTAAAGAGGGAGAGGTCGTCGGACTTCTGGGTGATAATGGAGCCGGAAAATCCACCCTTATAAAAATGGTTTCCGGAGTTTATCGTCCCGATGGGGGTAAGATATTTTTTATGGGTAAAGAAGTAATAATCGACAGCCCAATGAAAGCCATTTCAATTGCTATTGAAACACTTTATCAGGACCTCGCGCTGGCTGAAAATCTCAATGCATATTCCAATATATTTCTTGGACGTGAGAAATTAAAAAAAGTACTTAAATTCATAAATGTCCTGGATAACGACTATATGCTTAAGGAATCAAAAGGAGTATTAGACCGACTAGAAATAGAAATCCCATCATTGAGGAATAGAATTAGTATGCTGTCGGGCGGCCAGAGACAGGCAGTGGCAATATCCCGTTCCATATATTGGAATGCGAAGTTACTTATTATGGATGAACCCACTGCGGCATTGGGCGTTACAGAGCAGAAAAAAGTTTTAGACCTTATAAGATTATTAAGATCACAGGGTATTGGAATAATTGTAATCAGCCACCAGCTCTATGATGTGTTTTCGGTTGCTGACAGACTGGTGATAATGCGCAGGGGAGAAAAAGTTGCAGAGAGAAATATTAAGGAGACAAATCCTGATGAGATAGTGAGTCTTATTGTAGGAGCGGAAAAAGTTTCGGAAAAAATTTGTCCGGCAGATAGAGATTAATAAATGCTTTAAGTCGTATAAGTTATTTTTTATGTAGAGCAATAGTAAAAAACCAAAGATTTGGAGAGTTGTATGAATTATCTTCTAGGAGTTGACGGAGGTGGGTCAAAAACCGCTGTTCAAATTGCAGACACTAGTGGAAAAGTCATCTCTCGGGCAGTTTCCGGTTCAAGCAGTTATAAAAGTGTCGGAATAAATAGAGCAATAGGAAATCTCAATACAGCAGTGTTTGATGCTATTAAAAAAGTTCCCAAAGATATTTATCTCAATACAGCGGTGTTTGATGCTATTAAAAAGTTAAAAATTTCCAGAAGTATTTATTTTATAAGTTCTTGTTTCGGTTTTGCAGGCCATGATGCTGGAGAGGGTCCTAAAATTTATAAGAAAATTGTATTTAATAAGAAACTTAGAAATTATCTTAACCCCAGGAGAACTATTATTTGTAATGATACAAGAATTGGTCTTAAGATAGGAAGTGAAAGTAAAAACAAAATAATAATTATTGCCGGGGCCGGTTCTAATTGTTTTGGAATCAATGAAGATGGTAAAGAGGCGGGGGCATCCGGCTGGGATTTTATTCTTTCAGATGAAGGAAGTGGATACTCGGTAGGTCTTAAAGCCTTAAAAGCAATAATGAAGGCTTATGACGGGCGGGGTGAAAAGACTCTACTGTCCAAAACAATACTGGAAAAATTGGGTTTGAATGAGATACCGGATTTAATCAAATGGGCGTACGGTGGGTTATTTTCAAAGGATAAAATTAGCAGACTGGCAGAAACAGTAGGTAATACCGCAAAAATGGGGGACAAGGTGAGTATTGATATACTGGCTGAAGAAGCTGAAGAAGATGTAATTTCTGTTATTACAGTTGCCAATAAACTTGGTTTTAAAGATAAGGATTTTGACCTCATTTTTGTTGGTAGTTTGTTTAAATGTGAAGAGTATTTTAAGAATATTTTAATAAGCAGATTAAGAGAGAATTTTCCGAAAATTACCTTTTTGCCTCTTGTAGGAAATCCAACAGGAGGAGCTATAAGAATGGCTATTGAAAGATTGAAAGATTGAAAGATTTTTAATAATATTGCTCTGCCTATTAAATTTTAGAGTTTTGACACCTTGACATTATTTAAGTGTATAATAATAATGGTTAGGCGAAAATAGTTTGCCGGTGTAGCTCAATTGGTAGAGCAGATGATTTGTAATCAGAAGGTTGTCCGTTCAAGTCGGATCGCCGGCTCCAGCGTGGAGGGGTGCCCGAGTGGTTAAAGGGAGCAGACTGTAAATCTGCCGGCGAATGCCTACAGAGGTTCAAATCCTCTCTCCTCCACCATAAAGATTTGTTAAAGCTTCCAAAAAAAGATGTAATAAGCAATAGTCTTGCCCGTGTAGCTCAGATGGTAGAGCATTTCCTCGGTAAGGAAAAGGTCATCGGTTCAAGTCCGATCGCGGGCTCCAGAAAGAGAGCCAAATCTCTCACTTCTTCTAGTAATTTTCCTGTATACAATGATTTTAGAATCTTAAGCAGGAGATTAATTTATAATATTTTTGGCAATATATATTTGTCTTGAGTAAATTATATTTATATTATATAATAATTTATAAATTTATAAAGATATTTTTAATAATTACTTATAATTGGAAATGAATAAAAAATATAATTCAGGGAATAAAATTAGAAATAATTCTACAAGAATAGGAAAATCAATAGAGGAGAATTTTAAGGATATATCTAAACGAAAAAAAGCTAAAGAATCCATATTGGAGGGTAATGAAAAGCATAGAGAACTGGCCGAAAGGTTAAATGAACTGATAATTGAAGTGGATCCAAAAGGAAAAATTATTTATGCCAATAAAAAAACATTGGAGAAGACTGGTTATACAAAAATTGAAATAGAAAAAGGGATTAATATTAAGCAAGTAGTAGTGCCGGAGGATAGAGATAAGCTTGTAGCTAATTTTGAAGGACTTCTGAAAGGAAAAGAGTTGACAAAGTCTATTTATACTATAAAAAGAAAAGATGGATCAACCTTTCCTGTTATAACCTATCCTGATTATATTTTAAATAATGAGGATAAAATAATCGGGATAAGAGAACTGCTGGTAGATGTAACTGATATTAAAGAAGCTAAGGAGAAGATAAAAGAAAGTGAAGAACGCTATCGTTCATTATTTGAAAATTCTCTTGATGGCATATACCGCACAACGTTAAGAGGAAAATATATCGATGTTAATCCTGCCCTTGTGAAAATGCTGGAATATGTCAGCAGAGATGAGCTTCTTACAATAGATATTCCCACGCAGTTGTATTTCCGAAAAGAAGATAGGCCGGGACCAAAACAGAGAAATAGGATATTTGAAACTCGACTTAAGAAGAGAGACGGCTCTGCGATATCAGTAGAAATAAACTCAGGAGTAATCTGTAGAGACGGAAAGCCTGTCCACTATGAAGGAATAGTCAGGGATATAACAGAACGGAAAAAATTAATTAATGAGATAAAAGAATCCGAGAAGAAATACCGTGCCATTTTTGAAAATACAGGAACTGCAACAACAATACTTGAAAAAGACAAAACAATATCTCTGGCAAACTCTATTTTTGAAAAACTCAGTGGTTATTCTAAAAGTGAAGTAGAGAATAAAAAAAGATGGACTGAATTTGTTGTAAAAGAAGATTTAGAGAGAATGAAAAAATATCATCACGATAGAAGAATTAAACAAGAATCTGCACCAACAAACTATGAGTTCAGATCTATTGACAGGTTTGGTAATATTAAGGACATTTTTAT